>CAYLKC010000016.1:0-29150 GCA_964384095.1 uncultured Chromatiales bacterium | reverse complement strand
GCTCGAGTTCTCCGGCTCCTTGAGCCTCGTGAGCACCGCGAACTGCGCCATCATCCTCAGCGTATCGGGCGCGCAAGGGGCATCGGACAGCGAGCTGTTGCGGATCAGCTTGTCGTAGATGCGGATCTCTTCGGACACGCGCAGGCAATAGGGCACCTTCACTATATATATGCGGTCGAGGAAGGCCTCGTTGTTGCGATTGTTCTTGAAGCTCAGCCACTCCGACTCGTTCGAGTGGGCGAGGATGATGCCGTCGAACGGGATTGCGCCCATGCCCTCCGTACCGTTGTAGTTGCCTTCCTGGGTCGCAGTCAGCAGCGGGTGCAGGACCTTGATCGGCGCCTTGAACATCTCGACGAACTCGAGCAGACCCTGGTTCGCGAGGCACAATCCGCCGGAATAGGCGTAGGCGTCCGGGTCGTCCTGGGAGTACTGTTCGAGCTTGCGGATGTCGACCTTGCCGACCAGCGAAGATATGTCCTGGTTGTTTTCGTCACCCGGTTCGGTCTTGGCGATACCGACCTGTTTGAGCACCGACGGCCGCATCCTGACGACGCGAAAGCGGGTGATATCGCCGTTGTATTCGTGCAGGCGCTTGACTGCCCACGGTGACATGATGCCGTTGAGATAACGTCGCGGGATGCCGTAGTCGTCCTCGAGGATGCGGGCATCCTCATCGGCGTTGAACAGCGCCAGCGGGGATTCATGGACCGGCGAGCCCTTGATTGCATAAAAGGACTGCTGTTCCATGAGGCTCTTGAGCTTTTCAGCCAATGACGACTTGCCGCCGCCGACCGGTCCAAGCAGGTAGAGAATCTGCTTCTTTTCCTCGAGCCCCTGCGCGGCATGCTTGAAGAAGGCGACGATGCGCTCGATCGTCTCCTCCATGCCGTAGAAGTCACGGAACGCGGGGTAGACCTTGATGACCTTGTTGGAGAAGATCCGGCTGAGGCGCGGATCCTTCTTGGTGTCGATCAGTTCGGGCTCGCCGACCGCGAGCAGCATGCGTTCGGCGGCGGTGGCGTAACAACCGGGATCCTGCTTGCAGAGATCCAGATATTCCTGCAGGGTAAGTTCCTCTTCCCTGGATTCCTCGAAGCGGGACTGGTAGTGATCGAAAATGGTCATGCCTGTGCCCTCACTGGTCTGCCCGGATGCTGCCGATGGGATATCCTTGCGTTCCGCCGTCTCCTTGTTGTGCTTGTTATCGACTCGCCGTCCGCCCGGACATCCCGTTTGTGTGCGCCGCCTGCGAATTCACTCCGCCTGTAATAATAGCAATCCCTGTGCCAATGCTCCGGCCCGCGCCCTGCCGCGTGATGCGGTGAAGACCGCGAACGGGCCTCAGGAGGGCCAGTGGGCCGGACGTCCTGATCAGTCAGCGGGTGCGGCAGGTAAAGAGCGTCGAGAAAGTACAGACGGCTGTCCTCTATCTAGGACAGCCCACGCGCGCCCGGGTTCCGCGCTGTGCGCGAAATAGCTTATCTGACGCAGCTATTTACATTCCGCAGGCAGTTGCTTACATTCGGAAAGTCCGGCGTCAGGATTCGACCGTCGGGCAGAGGTGGTGCAGGTAATCCCATATTTTTCCTGCATAAAAATAAAGTTCACGTCGCGCCCCGGGTGACGACAGTGAACGCGGCCAGGATGCCGTCAGCCCTGGCCTGATAACAACGGCGCAGGAGGCGGCGACATGACGGACGCGGAAAAACAGGTCATCAGACTGTCGAAGCGGGCGTATTTCCTGATGGGACAGCGCCGCTATCGCGAGGCCGAGAAGGTGTTTCTCGAGGCCTGCGCGCTTGATGGCGACAACCCCTATATCCTGGTCGGCCTCGGTGATGTCTGCCGCAAGCTGAAGAATTTCGAGCGTGCGGTCGAGTATTATGACCGACTGCTGCGCAGTGATCCCGAGAACGTCTTTGCACTGCGCGGTATCGGCAATGCCTTCCGCGGCCTGCGCAATCCCGAGCGCTCGATCGCCTACTGGCAGCGCTATCTCGAATGCAATCCCGACGACAGCCATGTCATGGTCCGGCTCGGTGATTCTCTGCGCAAGATCGGTGAATTCGGCGCCGCCGGGGAGGTCTACGAGCAGGCGCTGCGCACAGGCGGCAATGACCGCTTCGCCTTCCTCGGTCTCGGCAACCTCTATTACAAGACCGGCGACGACGAGAAGGCTCGCCACTGGCTCCAGCGTCTGATCGAACTCGATCCGGGTAATGTCGCTGCGTTGACGATGCTTGGCAACCTCTCCCTGCGACGCAGGGAGTTTGCCGAAGGCGCGGCATATTTCGAGCGCGCCTTGCGGATCGAGGCCGACAATGTCTTCGCGCTGACCGGTATGGCCGGTTGCTTGCGCGGTCTGCGCCGCATCGATGAGGCGATTCCGCTGTGGCGGCTGATACTGGAAAAAGAGCCAGACAACCAGAGCGTCCTGACCCGACTCGGTGACGCGCTGCTGAACGGGGGCGACGTGCCGGGCGCAGAGGCCTGCTATCGACGCAGCCTCGACGCCGGTTTCGATCCCTATGCGCTGCTCGGACTCGCCAATATGTTCCTGCGCCTGGGCGATTACGATCAGGCCGAGCATTGCTGCGACCAGGTCCTCTCGCGCCAGCCTGGCAACGAGCGCATCCTCCAGTTGCTGATCCGGGTGTGCGAGGCGAGGGGCGATCACGCCCGCGCGGATGAGGTCCGCAAGCGCCTGGCCTGACCGCGACGCCTGCCCCGGGCCGCCGGGGCGGACAGCATGGCATTATTATTGCTGTCATTGATTATGGCCAAATCTCCCGATCACAAGGATCTGCAAGCCTGGTGGCGCAGCAGCCCGCTCGCGGTCACGAACGCCCCCTGGCTCGAGGACCTCTACGATCGTTATCTCGACGACCCGGCCGCGATAGAACCCCGCTGGCGACAGTGGTTCGACAGCCTGCCGGGCATGCACGGGGGGCGTCCCGAGGTCTCCCATCGCCGTGTTCGCCGGGACTTCGGCGGCCAGGGCCGGGGGCGCTGGTCGCCGGCCCCGGCGCGGGCCGGTCAATCCGGCGAACTCGCCGATGCCTCGACGCGACAGTGGCGCGTCCGCCAATTGATCGACGCCTACCGGCGCCTGGGCCATCTCGTGGCCGACATCGATCCCCTGGGCTTGCGTCCATTACCGGCGCTGTCCGAGCTCGAGCCCCGACAGCACGGATTCGATGATGCCGAGCTCGATGCAGCGATCGGGGACGGGGTCGAAGGGTTTCCGGCCGACCTCGGCTTGCGCGAGCTGCTCACCCGCCTGCGCCAGGGTTATTGCGGCACCCTCGCCAGCGAATGCGCCCATGTCGGCGAGGCCGGCGAGCGCGAATGGCTGTATCGCAGTCTCGAGTCCGGCGCCGACGAGGCCCTGCCGCCCACAACGCGACAGGCGCTGCTCGCCCGGCTCACCGCGGCAGAGGCGCTCGAACGCTATCTGCACAATCGCTACGTCGGGCAGAAACGCTTCTCGCTCGAAGGCGCCGAATCCCTGATTCCGCTGCTCGGCGAGCTCATCGAGCGCGGCGGCGCCGGGGGCGTCCGCGAGATCGTCATCGGCATGGCGCATCGCGGGCGCCTGAACGTGCTGGTCAATCTGATGGGCAAGTCACCGAAGGACCTGTTCCTCGAGTTCGAGGGCAAGACCGCGCGCGAGGGCGAGGGTTCCGGCGACGTCAAGTATCACATGGGCTTTTCGTCGAACCTCGATACGCCGGGCGGACCGGTGCATGTCTCGCTCGCGTTCAATCCGTCGCATCTCGAGATCGTCGGCCCCGTCGTCGAGGGTTCGGTGCGCGCGCGCCAGGAACGCCGCGGCGACCGCGATGGCGCGGAGGTCGTGCCGATCGTCATCCATGGCGACGCCGCGTTCTCGGGGCAGGGCGTGCTGATGGAAACCTTCAATATGTCGCAGTCACGCGGCTATTCGACGAAGGGCACCATCCATGTCGTCATCAACAACCAGATCGGTTTCACGACCAGCAACCAGAAGGACGCGCGTTCGACGCTGTACTGTACCGACGTCGCCAAGATGGTCAACGCGCCGATCCTGCACGTCAACGGCGATGACCCGGAGGCCGTACTGAGGGCCGCCCGCATCGCGCTCGGTTACCGCATGCGTTACCGCAAGGATGTCGTCATCGACCTGGTCTGTTACCGCCGCCATGGCCACAGCGAGGCCGACGAGCCGTCGGCGACACAGCCGCTGATGTATCGACGCATCCGCGAACTGCCGACCGCACGCGAGGCCTATGCTGCCCGTCTGATCGGGGACGGCGTACTCGGGGCGGATGCTGCGGCGACGCTGGTCGATGACTACCGGGCCGCGCTCGATGCCGGCGAGGGCGTAGTGCCGGGTTTGCTGCCCGCCGACGCGGTCGAGGTGCGCGGCGCGGTCGACTGGTCGCCATTCCTGCACGGTCGCTGCACGATCGAGATCGACACCGCGGTGTCGCTGGCGACGTTGCGTGACCTGACCGAACGACTCGGCCGCTTGCCGGAGGGCTTCGAGCTGCACCCGAGCGTCGCGCGCATCTTCGATAACCGCAGCAAGATGGCGGCCGGCGCCTTGCCGGTCGACTGGGGGTGCGCCGAGATCCTCGCCTATGCCAGCCTCGTCGACGCCGGTTACGGCGTGCGCCTGTCCGGCCAGGACAGCGCGCGCGGCACCTTCTTCCACCGCCATGCGGCGGTCTATTGCCAGAAGGACGACAGCGCCTATGTGCCCTTGCGCAATCTGTCGCAGCAACAGGGTAATTTTCTGGTCACCAATTCCCTGCTGTCCGAGGAGGCCGTGCTTGCCTTCGAGTACGGCTATTCGACGACGGATCCGAACACACTGGTGATCTGGGAGGCGCAATTCGGCGATTTCGCCAATAACGCCCAGGTCGTCATCGACCAGTTCATCAGCGCCGGCGAACAGAAATGGAACCGCCTGAGCGGCCTGGTGATGTTCCTGCCGCACGGCTTCGAGGGTCAGGGTCCGGAGCATTCCTCGGCGCGCATCGAGCGCTATCTGCAACTGTGCGCCGAGCATAATATCCAGGTCACAGTGCCGACGACGCCGGCGCAGATCTTTCACCTGCTGCGGCGTCAGATGCTGATGGATTGCCGCAAGCCGCTGATCGTGATGACGCCGAAGAGCCTGTTGCGCCACAAGCTCGCGGTCAGCACCCTCGAGGACCTCAGCGAGGGCGGCTTCCGCCGTGTCATCGATGAGGTCGACGACCTTGATCCGGCCGCCATCACCCGCGTCGTCATGTGTACCGGCAAGGTCTATTTCGACCTGCTCGAGAAGCGTCGTGAAGAGGGGCGCCATGACATCGCCGTGGTCCGGCTCGAGCAGCTCTACCCGTTTCCGTATCGCGAGTTGCGCGACGCGCTGGCGCGTTACGGCAACGCGCGCGAATTCGTCTGGTGCCAGGAAGAACCGAAGAACCAGGGGGCCTGGTACCCGACCCGTCACAAGCTGCAGGCAGCGGTCGATCCCGGTTCTCTCTATTACGCGGGACGTCCGCCGTCGGCGGCGCCGGCGGTCGGCTATCCGCTGCTGCATATCCGGCAGTTATGCACGCTGATCGACGATGCCTTCGGGCCGCTCGACCGACTGCAATGATTCACGACGCAATGAAAGAAAGGACGCCATCATGCTGACCGATGTCAAGGCGCCGGGATTCCCGGAATCGGTGACCGACGGGACGATCGTAGCCTGGCGCAAGAAGCCGGGCGATCGCGTCAGTCGGGATGAGACGCTGGTCGATATCGAGACCGACAAGGTTGTGTTCGAGGTGCCGGCGCCCGGCGACGGCAGATTGAGCGAAGTCCTGCGCGGCGAGGGCGACAGGGTGGGCTCCGGCGAGCTGCTCGGCCGCATCGAGGCGGCGGAGGCCGTATCCGTATCGGCTCCGGCAGACGCGATGCCGAAACGCGAGGCCGGCAACGGCGCAGCCGCGCCGGCCGATGCCGCGGAGGCGAGTCCGGCGGCGCGACGCCTGATCGCCGAACATGGTCTCGATACCGAACAGGTTGAAGGCAGCGGCCGCGGCGGCCGCGTGCTCAAGGAAGACGTGCTGCGCGCGGTCGAGCAAACTGAGCGGCCCTCCGTGAAGGCCGGGGCTGCGGAGACACGCGTGCTGCAGCCGGCCTCACGCAATGCCCCGCCGGTCGTGCTCGACTTCCCGGCCGGCGAGCGCCCGCAGAAGCGCGTGCCGATGACGCGACTGCGCGCGCGCATCGCCGAGCGCCTGGTCGAGGCGCAGCAGACCGCGGCGATCCTCAGCACCTTCAACGAAGTCAACATGGCGCCGGTCATGGAGCTGCGCCAGCGTCACCGGGAGCGTTTTGAAAAGGAGCATGGCGTGAAGCTCGGCTTCATGTCGTTCTTCATCCGCGCGTCGGTCGAGGCGCTGAAGCGCTTCCCGGTCGTCAACGCCTCGCTGGAGGGCGACGACATCGTCTATCACGGTTTCTACGACATCGGCGTTGCGGTGTCCTCGCCGCGCGGCCTGGTCGTGCCGATCGTGCGCGACGCCGACCGTTACGGCATTGCCGATCTCGAGCGCAGCGTCGCCGCGCTCGCGGAAAAGGCGCGCGCCGGCACGCTCGGGATCGAGGAGATCACCGGCGGCACCTTCACGATCACCAATGGCGGTGTGTTCGGCTCGTTGCTGTCGACGCCGATACTCAATCCTCCGCAGAGCGCGATCCTCGGCATGCACAAGATCCAGGAGCGCCCGGTGGTCGAAAACGGCGCGATCGTCGCGCGGCCGATGATGTACCTCGCGCTGTCCTACGACCATCGCCTGATCGACGGCCGCGATGCGGTGCAGTTCCTGGTCTCGATCAAGGAGTCTCTGGAAGACCCGTCACGCCTGTTGCTCGAGATCTGAGCCCCGGATGAGCCGCCGCTTCGACATCGTCGTCATTGGGGCCGGACCGGCCGGTTATTCGGCCGCGATCCGCGCCGCCCAGCTCGGGATGAGCGTCGCCTGCATCGACGAACGCGTCGGCGCCGATGGCAGGCCTGCGCCCGGCGGCACCTGCCTCAATGTCGGCTGCATCCCGTCCAAGGCGCTGCTCGAGGCCTCCGATCTCTACGAACGCGCGCGTAGCGAGTATGCCGGTTTCGGCATCCGTACCACCGGGGTCGAGCTCAACCTCGCGACAATGATGAAACGCAAGGATACGATCGTTGCGGATTTCACCCGCGGCGTCGGCCAGCTGTTCAGCGCCAATGGCGTCGAAGGCCTGTGCGGACGCGGCCGCCTGCTGCCGGACCGCCGCGTCGAGTTCACGCCCGCGGGCAGCGATGATGCGGAGGTCATCGAAGCACAGCATGTGATCCTTGCGACCGGTTCGCGTCCGGTCGGGATCACCGCGGCGCCGCTCGACCACCGCCTCATCGTCGACTCGACCGGCGCGCTCGCATTCGACAGCGTACCGAAGCGTCTCGGCGTCATCGGCGCCGGCGTCATCGGCCTGGAACTTGGCTGCGTCTGGCGGCGGCTGGGTGCCGAGGTTGTGCTGCTCGAGGCGCAGGAGGAATTTCTCGGCATCTGCGACGCGCAGATTGCGCGCGAGGCGCTGCGGATCTACCGCAAGCAGGGCCTCGAAATCCGCCTCGGCGCGCGGGTCATGACCACCGATGTCAAGGATGGCCAGGTCACCCTCGGCTACCAGGATCGTGACGGCGATCACGTCGAGCACTTCGACCGGCTGATCGTCGCGGTCGGCCGCTCGCCGAACAGCGACGGCCTGTTCGCACCGGAGACCGGCCTGTTGCTGGACGGACGCGGCTTCGTGCAGGTCGACGAGCATTGTCTGAGCAATCTTCCCGGGGTACACGCGGTCGGTGACCTCGTGCGCGGTCCGATGCTCGCGCACAAGGGCGCGGAGGAGGGCATCATGGTCGTCGAGCGCATCAAGGGTCACGCCGCCGCAGTCAATTACGACACGATCCCGTCAGTGATCTACACCCGGCCCGAGATCGCCTGGGTCGGCCGGACCGAACAGGCGCTCAAGGCCGCCGGCGTCGATTACCGCGCCGGTGTGTTCCCGTTCGCGGTCAACGGCCGCGCACGGGCGCATGGCGATACCGATGGCCTGATCAAGGTGCTCGCCGATGCCGCGACCGATCGCATCCTCGGCGTACACATGCTCGGGCCGCAGTGCTCCGAGCTGCTTGCGACCGCGGTCGTCGCGATGGAGTTCGGCGCCGGCAGCGAGGACATCGGTCTGACGATGTTCGCGCACCCGACCCTGTCGGAGGTGTTCCACGAGGCCGCGCTGTCGGTGTACGGGCGGGCGATCCATGTCGCGAAGGCAAAGACCGGCACGCGGGCGGGGAAGAGAGAGGAGGCAGGTTAGGGTCGTGCCCGAGGACTGATTACGCAGCCGCTATTTTCGCCGCGCCAGCCATTGCTTGAAAGACGCCAGGCTTTCCATGGAGGGTCTGCCGGCGAGCAGGCCTTCCACGCTGATGTCCTCGTCCAGGTCTTCCCAGTGAATACCCTGTCCTTTCGCCATGAGACGCCAGTTGTCCCGCTCGGCGGGAGTGCCATGAACAAGGCGCGGGAACCATGAAAGCGGTACGGAGATCGACCTCCCGTCATTCAACCCGACGCTCAACGTGTCATCGGTCACATGAACCCGCACCGCACGTGGCGTTTGCGACTCAGCCGTTGAAGTAGTCATTCCAGGCCTCCGTCAGATCCTAATGATGCGCTTCGATGATCCTCAGAATCCGTGCAATATCGGTTTGCCTGAGTCCTCCGCCATATTGCACGCGCAGCGGAGCCAGCCAGAACTTCGCGATTCTGTCATCCCGTTCCACATGGACATGCTGTGGCTCATCGCGGTCACCGGCGTAGAAGAAGAAACGGTAGGGTCCGACCCTCAGTACCGTTGGCATCGATGATGGCTCCTTCGCATTCTCGCGCAGATCCGGATCGCAGAAAAGACCTTATGGCATGGTGCGGGGTTGCCTCGAATAGGTGTCCGGGACAAAATTGGTCAGGGCGTTTGCTGAAGTCTGACCCCTTTGATCCCTTTGCCCGCCGACCGGGAATGCTGCTATCGTACGGCCTTTAATACGACGCGCACCCGCTCATGAACCTCCACGAATACCAGGCCAAGCACCTGCTCGCCGACTACGGCATCCCGGTCGCGACGAATCGCGTCATCGCTGACGCGGCGGAAGCAGAGGCCGCGCTCGATGCGCTCGGTGGCGAGCGCTTCGTCATCAAGGCGCAGGCGCATACCGGCGGGCGCGGCAAGGCCGGCGGCGTACGCCTGGTCGAGGGCCGCGATGCGGCGCTCAAGGCGATCAGTGAGATGCTCGGCAAGCGTCTCGTCACGGTGCAGAGCGGGCCCGAGGGCAAGCCGGTCAACGAGCTGCTGATCGAATCCCCGGTCGCGATCGCGCGCGAGTTCTATCTCGGTCTCGTCGTCGATCGCGCGCGCAGACAGGTCGTGCTGATGGCCTCGCGCGAGGGCGGCGTCGACATCGAGACGGTCGCGGCGCAATCACCGGAGAAGATCCTCAGCGCCGCGATCGATCCGCTGGTCGGCCTGCAGCCCTACCAGTGCCGGCGCATCGGCTTCGCGCTCGGACTCACGGGCGACGCCTTCCGCCAGTTCGAGGTGATCGCGCGCGGTCTCGCCCGGCTGTTCGTCGAGCGCGATCTCAGCCTGGTCGAGATCAACCCGCTGGTGCAGCTCGCGGACGGCAATCTGCTGTGCATCGACGCCAAGCTGAACGTCGATGACAACGCGCTCTATCGCCACAAGGACCTGTTCGCGCTGCGCGACCTGCGCCAGGAGGATGCACGCGAGGTACGCGCGAAGGAATGGGATCTCAGCTACATCGCGCTCGACGGCGATATTGGCTGCATGGTCAACGGCGCCGGTCTGGCGATGGCGACGATGGACCTGATCAAGCTGGTCGGCGGCCGGCCGGCGAATTTTCTCGATGTCGGCGGCACCGCGACGAAGGAACGCGTCGCCGAGGCCTTCCGGATTATCCTCGATGATGCCCATGTGCGCGGCGTGCTGGTCAACATCTTCGGCGGCATCGTGCGCTGCGACATCATCGCCGAGGGTATCGTCGGCGCGGTCACCGAGACCGGCATCTCGGTGCCGGTCGTCGTCCGCCTCGAGGGCACCAACGCCGAACTCGGACGCAGGATACTGAACGACAGCGGTCTTGCGATCACCGCGGCCGCGGGCCTCGACGAGGCCGCGCGCAAGATCGTCGCGCTGGTGCAGGGAGGCGGCTCATGAGCGTGCTCGTCGACCGCGATACCCGCGTGATCTGCCAGGGCTTCACCGGCAAGCAGGGCACCTTCCATACCGAACAGGCGATCGCCTACGGCACGCGCATGGTCGGCGGCGTGACGCCGGGCAAGGGCGGGCAGCAGCATCTCGGCCTGCCGGTGTTCGACACCGTGCACGACGCGGTCGCCGCGACCGGCGCCGAGGCCTCGGTGATCTATGTGCCGGCGCCGTTCTGCCTCGACGCGATCCTCGAGGCCGCCGATGCCGGCATCCGGCTGATCGTCTGCATCACCGAGGGCATCCCGACGCTCGACATGCTGAAGGCGGTGCGCGTCGTGCGTGCGGCCGGCGCGCGCCTGATCGGCCCGAACTGCCCCGGCATCATCACGCCGGGCCAGTGCAAGATCGGCATCATGCCGGGCGCGATCCATCTGCCGGGGCGCATCGGCATCGTCTCGCGTTCCGGGACGCTGACCTACGAGGCGGTCAAGCAGACCACCGACCTCGGCCTCGGCCAGAGCACCTGCATCGGCATCGGCGGCGACCCGATCCCGGGCATGAACTTCATCGACTGCCTTGAACTGTTCGAGCAGGACCCGGCGACCGAGGCGGTGCTGATGGTCGGCGAGATCGGCGGCAGCGCCGAGGAGGAGGCCGCGGCGTACATCCGCGAGCATATGACCAAGCCGGTCGCGGCCTATATCGCCGGCGTCACCGCGCCGCAGGGCAAGCGCATGGGGCATGCCGGCGCGATCATCGCCGGCGGCAAGGGGACGGCAGAGGAGAAATACGCCGCGCTCGCGGCGGCGGGCATCACGATCACGCAGTCACCGGCCGGCATGGGCGAGGCGATCCGCACGGCGCTGGGGGAGTAGCCCGGGCGCCGGCCGTTATCCCGGGTCGCCCGTCTTGTCCGCATCCCCGGGGGGGCGGCGGCCGTACAGCTCCTGATTGATGTAGTCGTACAGCCGCGTCAGGGTCTGGTGCAGCAGTCCCTGTTCGGCCTCCAGGCGTTCGGCGATCGCGCGGTATTCACCGAGCAGGCGCTCGCGCTGTTCGCGTTCGGTATCCTCGCGCCCTTCCTGGTCCGCGTGCAAGGGCTTTCCGAAGCGGCGTTCGAAGTATTCCCCGATGGCGTCATGCCAATCGCGCAGTTCCGATTCCGACGGGCTGGTTCGTGACATCAATCTTTTGAAGTCAGACAGTTGGGGCGGGATTCGATGAAAGCGGTTAATGTAGATTTCAATCATCGGGTCGAGGAAACGGGAGCCGCGCTCAAGATTCAGCGTCGGGTCGGCGAGCAGGGCGAGGGCGCGCGCCGCGAGCGATTGCAATTCCGTGTTTGCGTCGGGCGCCGTCACGGTCTTGCCGGCCGCGGGCAGTTCTGCCGCGGGTGCCCGGGTCTCCGGGGACTCCGGCGCCGTGGCCTCCACCCCGGCTGCGACAGCGAGCGCGGGCTCGGGTGCAGGCGCCGGCGCCGGCGCAGGGGGCTCGTGTACCCCCGCCGCAGACTCCGGGACCGGTTCCGCGTCGGACAGGCATTTCCACCACGCGCTGAAGCCATGCGGCGCGGGACTCGCCGTGAACTGCTTGCTCAGCACCGCGGCCAGCGTCGTGAAACAGCGGCTGGCGAGGGCGTCAGGGTCGTTCATCAGGACCGGCGTCTGGCGGCTGACCGAGGCCTTCACAGCCCGGTCATCAGTGATATAGCCGAGGTAGTGGACCTTCATTGCCAGGTATTTGCGCACCGCGGCCTCGAAACGCTTGAAGATCTCCATGCTGTTCGCGTAGTTCAGCGCCATGTTCACGAGCACATAGGCCGGGCGCTCGTGGTGGCGGCGCTTCAGCATCCGGAGCAGCGCAAAGGCGTCGGTCAGCGAGGTCGGCTCGGTCGAGATCACGAGGATCGTGTACTGCGCCGATTGCACGAACGACAGCACCGGGTCGGCGATACCGGCCGCGGTGTCGATCAGCAGGTAGTCGAAACTGTCCTCGAGGGTCTCGAGCGCATCGATCAGGCGCTGTTGCTGCGTCTCGTCGAGGGTGGCGCAGTCGGCGATGCCGGACGCCGCCGCCACGATCATGACCCCCTCGGGGCCTTCGGCAAGGATCTCGTCGACAGACTTCTCGCCGCTCAGCAGGTGTTCGATCGTGTAGCGGGGCGACAGCCCCATGACGATGTTGATATTGGCGAGATTGGTGTCGGCATCGAAGATGCACACCCGGTTGCCCTGGCGCGCGAGCGCGATCGCAAGGTTGCTGGTGACATTGGTCTTGCCGACACCGCCCTTGCCGCTGGTGATCGCGATCACGCGCGGGGGTCCGTTGCCTTCGGGGCGACGCGCGTGCGGGCGCGCGGTCCTCGGCTGAATCGGGATGATGTTCCTCACTCAGATGCGCCCTGCCATGATGGTGGTCGGAGGCCCTGGTCAAAAATCGCCGGCGGATCGGCAACTTCAGGCCGTCAATTCTACCACCGTATTATGCAGGATGCGTACCAGAGGCGGGTTCAGACGACGCGGTCGTTACCGCCGTCGATCGGGATCTGGGCACCGGTGGTCTTGGCGAACAGGGGGCCGCAGAGTTCGGCGGCGAGTTCGGCGACGTCGCGGGACGCGACCTCGGTCCTGAGCAGGTTGCGGGTCTTGTACTGCTCGACCGACAGGCCGTAATGGGCGGCGCGCGCCTTGAGCGTCTCCTCGGTCCAGATGCCCGTGTCGAATACTGCATCCGGGTGCAGGGTATTGACGCGAATGCCGTCAGCGGCCCATTCCAGCGTAGCGACGCGGGCGAGCTGGTTCAGCGCGGCCTTCGACGCCGAGTAGGCGGCGGCGCCGGGCCCCGGCGCCGGGACGTTGCGCGAGCCGATGACGACGACCCGGCCCCGGCCGGGCGCCAGCTTCAGCAGCGGTGCGGCCTCACGCATCAGGGCCAGATTCGAGTTCAGATTGACATCGAATACATTCCGCCAAGCCTCTGATTCCAAAGACTCAATCCGGCATCCAGGCGGGAACATCCCGGCGTTCAGGATGAGCATGTCGAGGCCGCCGAAGCGGCGCACGCCGGCCTCGATCGCCTCGACCAGCGCGGCCTCGTCGGTGACATCGCACTCGAGTCCGAGCCAGCCCGGATGGCGAACGGCGTCGCGGATGCCGGAGGCGATGTCGAGGCCAATCACCGCCGCGCCGCGCCGGAGCATCGCCTCGGCGCAGGCGCGGCCGATGCCGGAGGCGGCGCCGGTGACCAATGCGACCTCGCCGGCAAAGACCGGCGGATTGCCGGCCTTCCGCAGCTTGGCCTGTTCGAGGTCCCAGTACTCGACATCGAAGATGTCCTTCGCCGGCAGGGCGCGCCAACCGCCGAGCGCCTCGGCCCGAAGGATCACGTCGATCGTGTGCTCGTAGATGTCGGCGACGATCGCCGCGTCGCGGGCGCTGCGGCCGAGCGTGCCGACACCGAAATCGGGGTCGAGCACGACGCGTGGCGCCGGGTCGAGCATGGTCTTTTCATCGCGGGCCTGCGGCGCGAGTTCGTTGAAATAACCGCGATAGGCGGCGACATAGGCCTCGACGTCGCGCCCGATCAGCGGCACGCGCTTGGTACGGATTACATGGTCGGGAGTCGCCGGGCCACGGTTCGCGATCGCGCCGACATCGTCGCGGCGGGCAAAGGCTAGGCTGCGGGCGTCCTGGCGGGTCGCGAGCAGCATCGGGAATCCGGCGACGTCCGAGATCGCGCGCCGGAGCGCCGCGATCTGCTGACGCATTCCGGGCGCCGGGGCGCGTCCGGCGGACGCTGCCGGGAATTCGAGGGTCCAGGCGCCCGCGCGTGCAAGATGGTCCTCGGCGCGCTGGACCAGTTCGATCATGCGCTCATAGGATTCCCGCGCGGTCGCGCCGAACGAGAAGATACCGTGGTTCATCAGCACCATGCCGCGGGTGCGGGGGGTCGCCTCGGCCGTGAAGCGCTCGGCGCACAGGCGCGCGAGGTCGAAGCCGGGCATCACATAGGGGATCACGACGACCTCATCGCCGTAGATCTCGCGGATGCGCGCCTCGCCGCCGTCGGTGTTGGTGATCGTGATGACCGCGTCGGCATGGGTATGATCGACATATTTGTGCGGGATGATCGCATGCAGGATCGCCTCGACCGACGGCGTCGGCGCCCCCGCGTTCGTCATATGGGTGCGCAGCTCGTTGACCATCTCGGGGTCGCTGAGCGCGGGCAGGCGGGCGAGGGCGATCAGGTGGTCGAGCCGCACCGGAGAGAAACCGGCCTCCTCGATGGTCTCGAGGTCCCAGCCGCTGCCCTTGACGTAGAGGAGGTCCTCCTCCCCGCCGAGGATCGTCCGGGCCTTCAGCTTGACCGAGGTATTGCCGCCGCCATGGAGGACCAGCGACGGGTCGCGGCCAAGCAGCCGAGAGGTATAGACGCGCAGCGCGAGGTCGTGCGGATATCGCGCGGCTTCGGCGTCATCCCAGAGATTCTTCATGGCGTTTCCATCCCCTGTGGGCCGGGCGGTTATGCACAAGCCGTGCTCGCCGGCGGATTCGGGTCATGCGTCGACCCGTCCGGCGCCTGTCTGGCCCGGTCGATTGGTAGACTATTCAAGCCTATGTTTTATAAGTTGAATATATTTGAGCAATTTGTAGCCAATGGGCCTAAGTCCCCGGCCGGGACGCCACCTGGCCTGATTTCAATAAGTTCTCAACAGACTTATCCACAGAATTTGTTGATAAGAATTTTATCAGCAGGATCAATCTATAACCCTTGCTAGCTTGCCTTGATTCGAGCAATCCTGCCCAGGGTGCTGATTCCCTGTTGCTGGCTGGCGCCCCGAACACGATTCGAACGTGTGACCTTCCCCTTAGGAGGGGGATGCTCTATCCATCTGAGCTACCGGGGCAGGGGCATTACCGAAAGCGCGAATTATAGCAACCGGGCGTGCGTACGCCTATGTCACTGCAAGGGGAGAGGGCGGAAAAAAGTCCGGGTCCGATCGATACCGATCGGACCCGGACGGTGGGACGGCGGGGTCTAGAACTTCAGATTGGCCGTCAGCAGGTAGGACCGCGGTGCGCCGAGGAGGACACGCTGGGCCGGCCAGTTGGAGGAGACGGCGTAGAGTTCGTCGGTGACGTTGTCGATGTTCAGGCGCAGCACCAGGTTCTTGCTGACCATGTACGACGCCATCAGGTCGAACGCCGTGTAACCGGGCAGCTTGCCGGAGACCCCGTTCGGAATGATCCGGTCGGCGTCATCGGGACGCCCAACCCAGGAGTCATCGACATGCCTGAGGCCGCCGCCGAGCGTGAAGCCTGAAGCGAAGGCATAGGTCGTCCACAGGCTTGCGGAGACCTTCGGCGTAAAGGCCAGTTCATCCCCGTTCGTCGAGGTGAAGGCGCCGAAGTCGCCCGGGTTGGCATTGAGGCGGCGCTGGTCGAGCAGTGCGCTGTGTAGGCGCTCGCTGTCGAGGAGGACGATGCCGCCGAAGGCGGACCACGCTGCGCTGATCTCGCCGCTGGCGCTCAGCTCTATGCCCTGGACGAGTTGCTTGCCGTAACCCTGCAGGACGACGGGATCGCCCGGGTTGTCGGCGCCGGTGATCGCGACATTTCTGCGCTCGGTGCGGAACAGGGCGACCGCGGTGTGCAGGCGCTCATCGAAATGGTCCCACTTCACGCCCAGCTCATAGTTCAGCGCCTCCTGGGTCTTGGCCGTCTCGTTGTTCTGGCCGACCAGACCCGGGAACGCATTGTCGCCGGTGCGTGAGATGTCGGGATTCGAGAGATACGATCCCGGCGGCAGGGTCGACAAGCCGACAGCGCCGTAGATCGAGCCTTGTTCCGCCGGCTTGAACACCAGGCCCACTTTGCCGCCGAGGGTGGTGTCGCTGACTTCGTAGCCGTCCGGCCCCTGGGGTGCGCCGGCCGTTGTCTTGCTGCCGATCGCGACATCATACCGCTCGCCGCGCACTCCGCCGGTCACCTGCCAGCGCGGACTGATGTCGATGGTGTCATGCGCGTATACCGCGAGGGTATCGATCTCGACGTCACTGAGTTCCGTCGGCGCCAGCAGCGGGATGCCCGCCGTACGGAAGGGGTCGGGATTGAAGATGTCAGTCGCCGGCTGGTTGGCGGTGCCGAAGCGCAGGGAGTCCGAGGTCTCGCGCGAGAGCTCCAGTCCGACCGACAGATGATGCTTCAGACCGCCGGTCTCGAAGCGGGTCGTGAGATTGGTCAGGTTCGAGATCGCCGTCGTTTCGCGATCGTAGAACTGGGTCTGCGTCGATACCGCGCCGGTCAGCGGGTCATGGGCGGTCGGCACCGTGAAGCGCGCGTCGCGCCGGGTATCGGACCAGCGCGTCTGGTTGCTGATCCGGAGATCGGCAGAGAAGTCATGTTCGACGCGCGCAGTGATCGCGCGGGCAACCGTGTTATCGACATCGGAGGCCAGGCCATAGAAGTTATCGCGGTCCTTTTCACGGGTTGCCGGGTCGTAGCGCAGCATGCCGTCGATGAATGCGGCGGGGACGCCCCAGTCAGGGACATCGTTCTGCTCCAGATATTGCAGCCCGAGGATCAGCCGGGTCGGCGTGCCGAGGCCGAAGGCAAGCGAAGGCGCGACGCCGACGCTGCGCTGTTCGGCGACATCGCGCCCGCTGACACCGCCTTCCTGCATCAGCAGGTTCAGGCGCGCGGCCATACCCGGGGCGATGGTCTGGTTGAGGTCGAGGGCGGTGCGCAGCCGGTGCTTCGCGTCATAGTCGTCGAAGCCGTAGGCGATGTCGGCCTGGTAGGCGTCTTCGAGGTGCGGGGTCTTGGTGACGATGTTGATGTAGCCGCCGGCGCCGCCCCTGCCATTGTCAGCGGCCGGTCCTTTCACGACCTCGACCTGTTCGACGTTGAATACGTCGCGACGATAATTGCCGGAGTCGCGCGCGCCATCGATGAAGATGTTGCCGCTGGTGTCGAAGCCGCGCAGGCTGAAGTTGTTGGTGTTGGTGGAGAAGCCGTTTTCGCCGGCGTTGAAGCTGATGCCCGGGACATTGCGCAGCACCTCGGTGAGGCTCTGCGCGCCTTGCTGAGCGAAGATGTCTGACGGTATCACTTGCATCGTCTGCGGCGTGTCGAGCAGCGGCGCGGTGAATTTCGGCAACGCCGGCTGGCCGGCGGGCGGTGCCGAGGTGGCCCTGACGGACAGCGCGTCGAGTGTGACCGTATCGGTTTCGACCGCAGACCGATCCTGCGCGCTTGACGGCAGGGCCGCGACGGCGGTCCCCGCGCACAGGATCGCCATGACCAGCGGCTTGCGGCGCAGGCCGGGGGATCGGGGTGATTGCTTCGGTGTGTTGTCCATTGTCTCGCTCTCCAGTGTTGTGGGCCGTGGTTCTTCTGCGGGTGGTCTCGGGCCTTGATATTTCGAGAGCAACAAATGATAATCATTCTCATGTAAGTGTCAACGATAATAATAACAATAATCATTCTCGTTAAATACTTTGAAGAAGGAGTCAGAATAAATATGCGAGGCAAGACAGAGTGATAAAGACAATCCCTGAGATATTGAATCATGACGAATTGCGTTCCTGTCGCGAGGCATTGATGCAGGCCTCGTGGCAGGACGGCCGCCTGACCGCAGGCCGACACGCGATCCGGGTGAAGAGCAATCTGCAACTCGCGCATGACGATCCGGTGGCCGGCCGGATCGGCGACATGATCCTGGACGCATTGGGGGCGAATCCGCGGTTCCTCGCGGCGGCGCTTCCGCTGAAGGTCATGCCGCCGCGTTTCAATCGCTATGAGGGGGGCGGCAGCTACGGCGAACACGTCGACGGCGCGATCATGACCGCGCCGGGGACCTCGCATCGCATGCGCACGGATCTGTCGGCCACCCTGTTCTTCAGCGATCCCGGGGAGTATGACGGCGGGGAACTGGTGATCCACGATACCTACGGCGAGCATCGCGTGAAGCTGCCCGCCGGCCACCTCGTGCTCTATCCGGGCACCAGCCTGCATCAGGTCACGCCGGTGACCCGGGGCGTGCGCCATGCCGCGTTCTTCTGGATACAGAGCATGGTCCGGGAGGACGCACAGCGAGCGTTACTGCTGACCCTGGATGAGGCGATCCAGGAGCTTGGTCCCGTGGCGCCGGATCATCCCGCGCTGGCGCGCCTGCTCGGGGTCTACCATAACCTGCTGCGCGGCTGGGCCGCAACCTGATCGATGGCGATGAGTCCTCCGTCATTGCCGCTGGCGCGGATACCCCCGGAGTTGGTCTCGGTCGCCGACTATGAAGACCTGGCCCGCCGGGGCCTCGCGCCCGCGGTCTCGGCCTGGCTGTTCGGCGGCGCCGCGGACGAGATCACATTGCGCGACAACCGCGCGGGATTCGACCGCGTGCGCCTGCGCGGCCGGGTCATGCAAAACCTGGCCGGGGGAGGGACCGGTCTGACCCTGTTCGGACAGACGCTGGACTATCCGATTCTGCTGGCGCCGGTGGCGCATCAACGGCTCGTTCACGCGGAAGCCGAATGCGCGACCGCGCTCGGCGCTGCGGCGGTCGGCGCCGCCCAGGTCGTCAGTATGCTGGCGAGTATGACCTTGGAGGAAATCGCCGGCGTGTCCCGCGGCGTGCTGTGGTTTCAGCTCTATCTGCAACCCCGGCGTTCGCAGACCCTGGAATTGTTGCGCCGTGCGGAGGCTGCGGGTTACCGGGCGATCGTGCTGACGGTCGATGCCACTGTCAGCGGCGTGCGCAACCGCGAACAGCGGGCCGGATTCTCGCTGCCGCCCGGTATCGACGCGGCCAATCTCCGAGGCATGCCGCCGGTGTCCCCGCATCTCGCGGGGCCCGGTCGCAGCGCGGTCTTCGGTACGCCGCTGCTGGATCATGCGCCGACCTGGGACGACCTGGACTGGTTGCTGTCGATGACCCGGCTTCCGGTGCTCATCAAGGGCGTAGCGCATCCGGCGGATGCGCTGAGGGCGGTCGAGGCGGGCGCGGCCGGGCTGATCGTTTCGAATCACGGAGGCCGCACATTGGACACCATGGCTGCCTCGATCGATGTCCTGCCGGAGGTGGTCGATGCGGTCTCGGCTCGCGTACCGGTCTTGCTCGACGGCGGCGTGCGTCGCGGAACCGACGTATTGAAGGCGATCGCGCTCGGCGCGAGCGCGGTTCTGGTGGGACGACCTTATATGGCGGGACTGGCGGTCGGCGGGGCGAGCGGCGTCGCGCATGTGCTGCATATACTGCGCGCCGAATTCGAGGCGGCGATGGTGTTATGCGGCTGCCGCGTGCTCGGGGATATCGATCGCGGACTCATTGCGGGGGGATGAGGGTCCTGCGCGCCACCGGCGACCATTCCCTGTGCCGGTGGCGGAGATGGTCGCCTAGTGCTCTTCGTAGAAGTCCTGTTCGTCCCAGTCGAGGTCGGCGAGGCGCTCCTTGAGTCGGCGCCGTTCGAGATGGTGCTCGATCGACTTGCGGACATTCTCTGTGCGCAGCGGCGCATTCTTGCGGTCGTGAGTGTCGAGTAGGTCCTCGAGATTGTGGTCCTCGAGGAAGGACTCATCGCCCTTGTTGAAGCAGATGTATTCGTGTGACGGCTTGTTTCTCATTGTTGTGGTCCTCCGTTCGTGCGTAGCAGGCCGGCCGTGGATTGACACGGCGCGCCCGATTGCCAGATCGACCGGAAGCGGGGAGAAAAGCGTGACGCGGGTCACAAATACGTCAGAGGGTGCCCGCGGATCGTGACCGCGATCACGGACGTCGCGGGAGGGTGGGGCTAATAGCTGGTCAGTTTCAGGCCGAGCTGGGAGATACGGCCACCATCGATCTTGCGGACGGCGAGCCGGAGGGTAGCGATCGTGACACGGTCGCCGACCACCGGTCGGCGGCCGAGCCGGCGCTGGACCAGGTCGCCGATCGAGCCCTTCAGCTCCTCGTCGGACAGCACGAGGCCGTAGGCGCGCGCGAGATCCGCGGCCGGCGAGTCGGGGTTCAGCGTGAATTCACCGAAGAAGTTGCGCGAGGCCAGCAGGCCCTGCTGGTCCTGCTGCGAGAAGATCGGCGCGAGCTGCTCGACGTCCTCGGGCTCGACCAGCAGCCAGACCTCGTCGTTGACCTCCATGCGCAGGCCCGGTTCCGGCGGGATGCGCTTGCTGCCGCGGATCAGCACGACACACTGTGCACTGTCACCGCGCAGGTCGTGCAGCGAGGACAGCGACAGCCCGATCGCCTGCGAGTAGGGTTCGACCCGGTAGGCGACCAGTTCGAGCATCTCCTCGTCGCTGATCCAGATCTCCTTCTGGTCGCGTGGTTCGGCGCGATGCGGGATCAGCGTGCGGGCCAGGCGCGCCGCGAGCTGGACGGTCGTGCCCTGCACCAGCAGCGACACCAGCACCACCGCGAAGGTCACTTCGAACAACAGCTTCGACTCGGGGATGCCGGCCATCACCGGGAACATCGCGAGCACGACCGGCACCGCGCCGCGCAGCCCGACCCAGGCCACATAGCCGGTCTCGCGCATCGGGAAGCGGAACGGCAGCAGGCACAGCAGTACCGCGACCGGCCGCGCGACCAGCATCAGGAAGAACGCGATCGCCAGCGCGTAGCCGGCGCTGTCCAGCAGTTCCCTTGGCGTCACCAGCAGCCCGAGGATCAGGAACATCCCCGCCTGGGCGAGCCAGGCGAGGCCGTCCATGACCCGCGTCACATGCTCGGTGGCCTGGCTGCGCTGGTTGCCGATGATGAGTCCGGCGAGATAGATCGCGAGGAAGCCGCTGCCGCCGATGTAGTTCGTCGCCGCGAAGATCGTCAGGCCGCCGGATGCGATCATCAGCGCATACAGGCCGTCGGGCAGGTGCAGGCGCAGTACCAGGCGGGCGAGCACCCAGCCCCCTGCGAGGCCGGCGACCGCGCCGATGCCGAACTGCTGGACCAGCATCAGCGCCATGTCGAAGGCGCTGAAGTCGCCGGTGTTCAGCAGCAGCTCGATCAGCAGGATGACGAGGAAGATCGCCATCGGGTCGTTGGTGCCCGACTCGATCTCGAGGGTTGCGCCGACGCGCTCGTTCAGGCGGATGCCGCCGTGGCGCAGCACATTGAAAACCGCGGCGGCGTCGGTCGAACCGACGATCGCCGCGAGCAGCAGCCCATAGCGCCAGTCGATGTCGAGCAGCCAGGTCGCGAACACGCCGAGCAGGCCGACGGTGATGACGACGCCGGCGGTGGCGAGCGTCGCGGCCGGCCACAGGGCGACGCGGAAGGTCGAGATCCGGGTGCCGAGGCCGCCGTCCAGCAGGATGATCGCAAGGGCGAGGTTGCCGATCAGGAAGGCCGCGTCGAAGCTGTCGAAGACGATCCCGAGCGGGCCGTCGACGCCCGCGAGCATGCCGAGGACCAGGAAGATCAGCAGCAGCGGGAAGCCGAGGCGCGCGGACAGCTTGCTCCCGAGCACGCTCAGGAACAGCAGCAGGCCGCCGAGCAACAGCAAGGTGTTGGCGGTGGTCACGGCCGGCGTGTACTTTGGTCAATCAATGCCATAGCGATTGATTATGCATCACTATGTAGCGTGAATATGACAGCGGGGCAAGCAACGGCTCGGGGGCGATGGCTCCCGTGATGGCGCAGTCCGTTATTGCCGCTTTGGTCATAACCGCATGATTGTGTATATTTTATTTATCACTATATAATCGCAGGACATGGCCGGGCGGCATGGATGCCCGGCTGCGGTAGTCTTCGCTCGTGTCTGGCCGGTTTGGCGGCAAGGGGCCTGGCCCCTCACCCTGCGTCCTCTCCTGCGGTCACCTGATGTCCGGATGCGGGCAGGTGTGCTTGTGGTTCGGTGGACACGCACGACGACCGCCCGAACTGAAACCCGATCAATTTCCGGCAGTGTCAACGGATGACAATTCCCAGCGAAAACTATCTCCTGATGCTGCTGATGCTGCCTTTCCTGGGCAGCGTGATCGCCGCGATGTTGCCTGCGAATGCCCGCAATGCCGAGGCCTGGCTGTCGGGCACGATCGCGATCGTCCTGTTCGTCATCGCCGCATCTTTATATCCCGCGGTTACCGACGGCGGCGTGCTGCGCCGTGAAATCGCCTGGCTGCCTGAGCACGGGTTGAACGCCACGCTGCGCATGGATGGCTTCGCCTGGATGTTCACGATGCTGATCAGCGGCATCGGATTCCTCGTGGTGCTTTATGCGCGCTACTACATGTCGCCCAAGGATCCGGTGCCCCGGTTCTTCTCGTTTTTTCTCGCCTTCATGGGCGCGATGCTGGGTATCGTGCTCTCGGGCAATCTGATACTGCTGGCCGTCTTCTGGGAGCTGACCAGCATCTTCTCCTTCCTTCTCATCGGATACTGGTATCACAACGCAGCTGCCCGCGACGGGGCGCGCATGGCGTTGACGATCACCGGCGCCGGCGGCCTGTGCCTGCTCGCGGGCTTGCTGCTGATCGGTCATATCGTCGGCAGCTATGACCTTGACGTGGTGCTGGCTTCGGGCGATGCGATCCGCGAGCATGATCTGTATGTTCCGGCGCTGCTGCTGATTCTCATGGGGGCGCTGACCAAGAGCGCCCAGTTTCCGTTCCATTTCTGGTTGCCGAACGCGATGGCAGCGCCGACGCCTGTCTCGGCCTATCTCCACTCCGCGACGATGGTCAAGGCCGGGGTGTTCATGCTTGCGCGCTTCTGGCCCGTTATGTCCGGCACGGAGGAGTGGTTTGTGCTGGTCGGTCTGGCGGGGATGTTCACGCTGCTGCTGGGCGCCTATTACGCGATATTCCAGCATGACCTCAAGGGGCTGCTGGCCTATTCGACCATCAGTCACCTGGGGCTGATCACTACGCTGCTCAGTCTCGGCAGTCCGCTGGCCGCGGTCGCTGCGATCTTTCATATGATGAACCATGCGACCTTCAAGGCGTCCCTGTTCATGGCCGCCGGCATCATCGATCATGAGACCGGCACCCGCGACATGCGCCGGCTCAGCGGCCTGTTCAGTTTCCTGCCGATCACCGCGACGCTGGCCATGGTCGCCAGCGCGGCAATGGCCGGCGTTCCACTGCTCAACGGCTTTCTGTCAAAGGAGATGTTCTTTGCCGAGTCGCTGGAGCAACATCAGAATTCTTTGCTCGACGGCATGTTGCCTTATGTCGCGACGATTGCCGGCGCATTTGCGGTTACCTATTCCGTGCGATTCATCCACACGGTCTTCTTCGGGCCGGCGCCGACCGGCTTGCCCAATGTGCAACCGCATGAGCCGCCGCGCTGGATGCGATTCCCCATCGAGCTGCTGGTCCTCGCCTGTCTGATCGTCGGCACCATACCCGCGATCACGATCGGACCCTTTTTGCACACGGCCGTGCTGTCGGTGCTCGGGGACAGGACGCCCGAATACAGCCTTGCGGTCTGGCATGGCGTCAATGTCCCGATTGTCATGAGTACGATCGCATTGGTCAGTGGCATTATTCTCTACCTCGTGCTGCGAGGTTATCTGGCTGACAGTGAAGGCGGTCCACCCGGGCTGCGCAGATTCAATGGACAGCGCATCTTCAACCGGTTGCTCGTGATTATTTCCTGGCGCTGGGCGCGCTGGATCGAGCGACACCTTGGCGCCCGCAGCCTTCAGCCGCAACTTCGCCTTCTCGTCTTTGTTGCCCTGGTTGCCGGGGCCTGGCCGCTGATCAGCAGGGGCTTCACTCCTGCATTGCCGACGCTCGCCGGTGGTGATCTCGTGTTCGCATCGATATGGTTGATCGGCATGATCTGCGCGATCGGTGCTGCATACCAGGCGAAATATCACCGCCTCGCGGCGCTGATCCTGCTCGGTGGCGCGGGGATAGTGACCTGCATCACCTTCGTCTGGTTTTCGGCCCCCGACCTCGCGGTGACGCAGCTGCTCGTCGAGATCGTCACCACGGTGTTGATCCTGCTCGGTCTGCGCTGGCTGCCAAAGCGAAGGGAGGAGATCGACGTTTCGGTAACCTCGATGGCACGCCTGCGCCGCTATCGCGACTTCATGCTCGCGGTGGCCTGCGGCGCCGGCATGACGGTGCTGGCCTATGTGATGATGACCAGCCCGTTGCCGGACAGTATCGGCAACTTCTTTCTCGAGCGTGCCTACTCGGAGGGGGGCGGCACCAACGTCGTCAATGTCATCCTGGTCGATTTCCGGGGATTTGACACCTTCGGCGAGATCGCCGTGCTTGCAATCGTGGCACTCACCATCTATGCATTGCTGCGCCGCTTCCGTCCGGCGCCTGAAAGCGTCGCATCGCCACGGCAGCAGATCATCCAGGATGCCTATGATGCATCGCGTCCGGATCGCGAGACGGGGGAGATGTTGCGAGACTACCTGATGGTGCCCTCGGTCATCATGCTGTGGCTGTTTCCGATGATCATATTGCTCGCGGCTTATCTGTTCCTGAGGGGGCATGATCTGCCGGGGGGCGGCTTTGCTGCCGGCATTACCATGGCGATCGGTTTTCTGCTGCAATATCTGGCTGGCGGCGCGCGCTGGGTGGAGGACCGTCTGTCGATCCAGCCACTGCGCTGGATCGGGCTGGGGCTGCTGTTTGCGGGCATGACGGGCATCGGCGCCTGGTTGTTCGGCCATCCGTTCCTGACTTCGTATTTCCAGTACATCGAGCTGCCGCTGATCGGCAAGGTCCCTGCCGCCACTGCGTTGCTGTTCGACCTGGGCGTGTTCCTGCTCGTGGTCGGGTCCACGGTCCTGATACTGATTACACTGGCGCACCAGTCGATCCGTAGCCATCGCGCGCGGGCCGTCGAGATCGCCAGGACGGAGGAAGACCGGTAATGGAGCTGATTCTCTCACTGGGTATCGGTGTGTTCGTCGGCGCCGGCGTCTGGCTGCTGCTGCGTCCGCGCACCTATCAGGTCATCATCGGCCTGGCGATGCTGTCCTATGCCGTCAACCTGTTCATATTCAGCATGGGGCGCCTGGTCATGAACGCGCCGCCGGTCGTCGAGGCCGGCGTCAAGATCGATCCCGCGACCTTCGCCGATCCATTGCCGCAGGCGCTGGTGCTGACGGCGATCGTGATCAGCTTTGCCACGACCGCTCTGTTTCTGGTCGTGTTGCTGGCTTCCAGGGGCCTGACCGGGACCGATCACGTCGACGGCAGGGAGCATCACAAGTGACGACCCTCGCGTCCGCCCACCTGATCATCGCGCCCGTCATCATACCGATCGTCAGCGCGGCGTTGCTGCTGTTCGTCAACGACAAGAAACGCCTGCTGCGGGCATTCCTGACCAGCCTGACGGTGCTGGCGCTGCTGGTCGTTGCTGTCGTCCTGCTGTTCGCTGCCCATTCCGGCGAAGGACAGGCTGCGGTCTACCTGCTCGGCAACTGGCCGCCGCCATTCGCGATCGTCCTCGTGCTCGACCGGCTGTCGGCGATGATGCTGGTGCTGACGGCCGTGCTGGCAATCCCGGCGCTGCTGTACTCGTTTGCACGCTGGCACAGGGCCGGACCGCATTTCTACAGCCTGTTCCTGCTGCTCCTGATGGGCATAAACGGCGCCTTCCTGACCGGCGATCTGTTCAATCTTTTCGTGTTCTTCGAGGTCATGCTGGCCGCTTCCTACGGCCTCGCCCTGCATGCCTCGGGGCCCGTGCGCGTACGCGCGGGTCTGCACTATATCGCGGTCAACCTCGCAGCCTCGCTGCTGTTCCTGATCGGTGTAAGCATGATCTACGGCGCGAGCGGGACCCTGAACATGGCCGATCTTGCCGCCAGGATCCCGGCCCTTGCAGGCAACGAGCGCATGATGACGGAGGTCGGCGCCGCCATCCTCGGCGTCGCCTTCCTCGTCAAGGCCGGTATGTGGCCGCTGAGCTTCTGGCTCCCGGCGACCTATGCCGCGGCCGCAGCGCCGGTCGCCGCGATGTTCGCGATCCTGAGCAAGGTCGGCGTCTATGTCCTGCTGCGACTCTCGCTGCTGTTCTTTGGCGATGATTCGGGTGACTCCGCCGGCTTTGGTTCGCAGGTGTTGCTGCTGGGCGGCATGGCGACGATCGCCTTCGGTCTGATCGGTGTACTCTCGTCGCAGGCCCTGGGCCAGATCGCCGGCTACTCGGTCCTCGTCTCATCGGGTACGCTGCTTGCGGCATTCGGCTTCGCCAGCGTCGATGTGACCGCCGGCGCGCTGTACTATCTGGTCAGTTCCACGCTGGCGATCAGCGCCTTCTTCCTGATTATCGAACTGGTCGAGCGTGGTCAAACCGCGGCCGCCAGTATCCTGGCGGTGACACGTGAGGCCTTTGGCGATGGTGAAGAAGAAGAGGAAGAGGAGGGCGTGGCGTTTCCGGGCACGCTCGCAGTCCTCGGCATCGCCTTCGGTATCTGCGTACTGCTCCTCGCCGGTTTGCCGCCGCTGTCCGGATTCATCGCCAAGTTCCTGATACTGCTTGCGCTGATCAATCCGTCAGGGCTCGGTGAGGGCGGTGAGATCGCGACATCCGGTTGGTGGCTGGCGGCGCTGCTGATTCTGGCAGGCCTGGCCACACTGATATCACTGACGCGATCGGGGATAGGCATCTTCTGGGCGCCGCTGGAGGCGCCAAATCCGCGCGTACGTGTCATCGAGTTCGCCGCGGTGGTCTTGCTGCTGGCGATGACCTTTACGCTCGTGGTCCAGGCCGGTCCGGTGATGCAGTTCATGGATGCGACCGCGCAATCGCTGCACTCCCCGCAGCTCTACGTCGAGAGTGTCCTGCAGGCGCCGCGCGTGACGTCGCCGCAAGGAGGGGTGGAGCCATGAGGCGATTGTTCCCCTATCCCGTGCTGATCGTGTCGCTGGTGCTGATATGGATGCTGCTTACCAGCTTTTCCCCCGGTCACCTGCTGCTTGGAATCCTGGTCGCGCTGGTCGCTGTTCAGGGGCTGGCGGCCCTGCATCCGGCGAAGCCGCGGTTGCGGCGCTGGGACCTGTTGCCGCGGCTGGTCGCGATCGTCTTCGTCGATATCATTCGCTCCAATATCGCGGTGACCAGGATCATCCTCAGGGGCGATTTCAGCAGTCGCAAGTCGGGCTTCATGACCATTCCGCTGGAATTACGCGATCCGACGGCCCTTGCCGTGCTCGCGATCATCCTGACCAGCACGCCGGGTACCGCCTGGCTCGACTATAACGCGTCCCGCGGTACGCTGTTGCTGCATGTCTTCGACCTCGTCGATGAGTCCGTCTGGCTCGATCTGATCAAAAACCGCTACGAGCAACTCCTGCTGGAGATATTCGAATGAGCGCCACGATCCTGTTATGGTCCATTACCGCGGCCCAGGTCGCGCTGGGAATCGCCATGGCGCTGGCGTTGGTACGCATGGTGCGCGGGCCGCGGGCGCAGGACCGCGTGCTCGGACTCGATACTCTGTATGTCAATTCGTTGCTGCAACTGCTGGTCTTCGGAATCCGCAGCGGCAATACGGTCTATTTCGAGACGGCACTGATCATCGCTGTCCTCGGCTTTGTCGCAACCGTGGCGCTGGCCAAGTTTCTGATGCGCGGGGAGGTGATCGAGTGAGCCAGGCCGCTGACCTTCCGCTGTGGGCCGCGTTGCTCGTAGCCGCGTTCCTGTTGCTGGGGGCATTCCTGACGCTGGTCGGTTCCTACGGCCTCTACCGTTTGCAGAGCTTTTATGACCGTATTCACGCGCCGACGCTGGGTACGAGCTGGGGTGCCGCCGGTATCATGTTGGCTTCGATGATCTTCTTCACGGTTCTGCAGTCCAGGCCTGTCGTCCATGAGATCCTGATCGGCGTGTTCGTCATCATCACCACCCCGGTGACGCTGATGTTGCTTGGCCGCGCGGCCCTGCACCGTGACCGTGTCGAAGGCAATTCCGGCGTGCCCTTGAACGATCCGCCCAAGGGGGTGCTCGAAGCGCCGGAATCGGCGGACGTCGCGGAACCCATGAAGGGCGATGCCGGAAAAGGCGAATAGGCGACTGACTGCTGTCGTTCGCGGTTTTGAAAGAGTGCGTCCCCATGGTTCATGACGGGGTGACGGGCATGTCATCAGACTGTCATGATTTTCCGCTATATTTCGATATTACTGGAAATATAGTGATTAATTCGGGGAGGCGGAGGGCGTCATGAAAGCGGGAATAAACGGCATGGGGAGGATCGGGCGGCTGGCCTTGCGGGCGGCGTTCGGCGCGGTAGAGCGGCCCGTGAATGACCCGCGGATCGACAACCGGATAGAGGTTGTTCATCTGAATGAAATAAAGGGCGGCAGCGCCGCGACCGCGCATCTGCTCGCGTTCGACAGCGTGCAGGGTCGCTGGCGCGAGGATATCGAGGCTGCCGGCGAGGACGCGATCCGCATCGGCGGCCGGCATCTCGGCTATACGTCGCACGCGACGCCGGCGGAGATCCCGTGGGGAGATCTCGGCGTCGAGCTCGTGTTCGAGTGCACCGGGAAATTCCTGACGCCGGAGACGATCGCCGGTCATCTCGAGCGCGGCGCGAAGCGCGTCATCGTCGCCGCGCCGGTCAAGACCGGCGATGTGCTGAACATCGTCGTCGGCGTCAACGAGCATCGCTATGATCCGGCGCGCGACCGCATCGTCACCGCGGCCTCGTGCACGACGAACTGCCTGGCGCCGATCGTCAAGGTCGTGCATGAGGCGCTCGGCATCCGCCACGGTCAGATCACGACGATCCACGATCCGACCAACACCAATCTGGTCGTCGATGCGCCGCACAAGGACCTGCGCCGCGCCCGCAGCGCGATGATGAACCTCGCGCCGACGACGACCGGCAGCGCGACCGCGATCGCGCTGATCTATCCCGAGCTGAAGGGCAAGCTCAACGGCCAAGC
>CAYLKC010000015.1:0-30764 GCA_964384095.1 uncultured Chromatiales bacterium | reverse complement strand
CCGAGGTCGAGCGCTATCTGCACGAGCAGCGCGAGGCCTGTTACATGCTGCTGCGTCGCTACATCGCGCTCGGTCGGCCGTTTCTGCTGCGTTCCGATATCCGGGACGAATGCAGCACGTTCTGTGCGGAAAATCCCGCGCTCGGTTTCGACCGCTCGCCGCTGCATGCGATGATACAGTCGGCGCAGGAGGCCGCGATCTCGGCGCCCTGGGTCTATATCGCATTCCGGCCGTCGATCGCGCGCTGGCGATATTACCGCATTCATGCCGAGTCGCTGCATGCCGAGGCGATCAGCGTGTCCGCATTCCTGGCCTTCAAGGAGCGGCTCGTCAACGGCGAACAGCACGGCGACGACTGGGCCACGCTGGAGTTCGACATCGGCCCGTTCAGCCGCGAGTTTCCTCGTCTGCGCGAATCACGCTCGATCGGGCGCGGCGTCGAATTCCTGAATCGCCGCCTCTCCAGCCAGCTGTTCCAGGAACTCGGCAAGGGCGACGAACGTCTGCTCGATTTTCTGAGCGTCCATCAGTGTCAGGGCCGCCAGTTGATGGTCAACGATCGCATCGGCAGCGTCACCGAACTGCGCCGCCAGCTGCGCCGCGCAGACGAGTATCTCGCCCGCCAGCCCGCGGATGCGGAATGGGACGACGTCGGCCACGAGCTGCAGACCCTCGGCTTTGAGCCGGGCTGGGGCCGCACGGTTGCGCGCATGCGCGACACGCTCTCGCTGTTGCGCGATATCCTCGAGGCCCCTGATCGCGACAATCTCGAGCTGTTCCTCGGCCGCGTTCCGATGATCTTCAGTCTCGTCATCCTGACCCCACACGGCTACTTTGCCCAGGCCAATGTCCTCGGTATGCCGGACACCGGCGGCCAGGTCGTCTATATCCTCGACCAGGTCCGCGCGCTCGAGAAGGAGATGCGCCGTCGACTCAGTGAGCAGGGTATCGACATCGATCCGCAGATCCTCGTCGTCACACGGCTGATCCCGGAGGCGAAAGGCACGACCTGCGACCAGCGCAGCGAGGCGATCATCGGCACCGAGCACGCCCGCATCCTGCGCGTGCCGTTTCGCGGCGCCGACGGCGAGATCGTGCCGCACTGGATCTCGCGCTTCGAGGTCTGGCCTTACCTGGAGCGCTTCGCGCTGGAGGTCGAGAAGGAAGTGCTGGCCGAGCTGGCCGGTCGCCCGGACCTGATCGTCGGCAACTACTCGGACGGAAATCTGGTCGCAACGCTGCTCGCGCACCGCCTGCATGTGACCCAGTGCAATATCGCCCACGCGCTCGAAAAACCGAAATACCTGATGTCTGATCTCTACTGGAAGGCAAACGATGCCCAGTATCACTTTGCCTGCCAGTTCACCGCCGACCTGATTGCAATGAATGCCGCCGACTTCATTATCACCAGCACCTACCAGGAGATCGCCGGCAATAGTGACAGCGTCGGCCAGTATGAGAGTTACAGTGCCTATTCCCTGCCCGGACTCTATCGCGTCGTGCGCGGCATCGACATGTTCGACCCGAAGTTCAACATCGTCTCGCCGGGTGCCGATGAGGAGGTCTATTTCCCTTACACCGAGACCGCGCGCCGCCTCGGTTCCTTGCACGCAGAGATCGATGCGCTGGTCTTCGGCGAAGAGGCACGCACGGATGCGCGCGGCGTGTTGCGCGACCAGGACAGGCCGTTGCTGTTTTCGATGGCGCGGCTGGACCGGATCAAGAACATCACCGGGCTTGTCGAATGGTTCGGCGAACAGCCGCGCCTGCGCGAACAGGCGAATCTGCTGATCATCGCCGGTCATGTCGATCCATCACGCTCCGCCGATCGCGAGGAGCAGGAACAGATCGTGCGCATGCACGAACTGTTCGACCGCTACGGACTCGACGGTGAGGTGCGCTGGCTCGGCGTACAGCTGCAGAAGAACATGGCCGGCGAACTCTATCGCTATATCGCCGACCGCCGCGGGGCCTTCGTGCAGCCGGCGTTGTTCGAGGCCTTCGGCCTGACCGTTGTCGAGGCGATGAGCACCGGCCTGCCGACCTTCGCGACATGTTACGGTGGTCCGCTCGAGATCATCGAGGACGGACGCTCCGGTTTTCATATCGATCCGAACCACGGTGAGGCAGCGGCCGATGTCATCGCAGCCTTCCTCGAACGCGCCGCTCGCGATCCGGACCACTGGGACGAGATCTCCCGCCAGGCGCTCGAGCGCATCCGTACGCGCTACACCTGGACGCTGTACGCCGAGCGCATGATGACGCTGTCACGGATCTACGGCTTCTGGAAATACGTGACCAACCTCGAGCGCGACCAGGCCCGGCGCTACCTCGAGATGTTCTACGCGTTGCAGTACCGCGACCTCGCCAACCGCCTGCCCGGCTGACTCCGCCGGCGCCCGGTTGATTTGCCGATCCCGCTGGCTTATGCTTGCCGGTCGCCCCGAAGCGCCCTTAGCTCAGCTGGATAGAGCGTTGGATTCCGATTCCAAAGGTCAGAGGTTCGAATCCTCTAGGGCGCGCCACCACTTCAGCAAGTCTTTGATCTGCCGATAGTCCTGCCAGGACCGTCAAAAATCCGTAGCGTAAGCGCGGGTTCGAAGCGCATAATATAACCTTGTCACCGAGCCGGCATGTGCCCGGCAGGCTGCCGAATGAAAGCAGGCATCGTCTCATTGTCCCTCCTCCTCTGCGCCGGGCTGCTGCTCGGCGGCTGTGGCAGCAGCACGCCCTTGACTGAGGTGACGGGCCCGATAGAGGGACCCGGCGGTGGTGGCGGTGGCGGCGAGGGTGAGCCACCGCCCCCCGAGCCAACCCCGATCAGCGAGATCACCGATGAAGACGCGATCCTGCTCGCGCGCTCGGTCATGGCGATGTCCGGGCGTTTTGCGCTGATCGGCGATATCGCCGTGGGGATGATCCAGTCCGGCGCCGGTCTGCTGGATGGACCGATTGAGGGCACGATGGTGATCCCCGAGTGTGCCGACAGCCCGGCCGGCACCGGTCCCTCGATGAACGAATTCCGCTACTGGAATGTCAGCAGCGGTAATTTCGACCTGCCGGCAGGGAATGTATTGACGGCCGCGTTCACCGACTGTGTCATCAACGGCTTCGGGCTGACAGGCTTTCTGCATATTGCGGCCATCAACCGCAGCGGTGATCTGTCGGGCAGTAACTGGAGCCTGGCTGCGACGGTGGCGTTGAGCCCGTTCCAGATCGACAACGGTAACCAGACTGTCACCAGCTATACCGATGACTTCAGTTTTACCGCGGTCCGCGCCGGCAACGTGCTGACAGTGACGATGGAGGCTGATCAGGAACCGAATGAAGGTCCCCTGGGCGGGGTCAACGCCCAGCATCACCTGAGCCCGTCGATGATCAACCAGTATGCAGTCAACTATCAGTTCCGACCATTCCGGACCGTGCTCGTCGATGATGCCGATTCCGGTGAGTACCGGGTGAGCATCGAGCCGCATTCAACAGACGGCATCAGCCGGCTCGAACGTTATACTACGACCCCGCCCGGCGAGATCAACGTGACCGTCGCAACGTCGGGGTTGCTGCCGATCACCTGGACTGCGGGTAAGCCGCAGAGCTATCTCGAACGCCCGACCTCCGGCGAGATCAGTCTCGTCGATGGCAACCGCAGCCTCGTCGCGACTGTGGACGGCGATGCAGTCACATTGACACTGACGGTCGACAGCGCAGTGACTGCCGAGACCATTCCGTGGGAACAACTGCTGACGGCCCCGGAATCCTGACCGGCCCCCGACAGATCGCCATTTCGCGCGGCGACTGCTATCTTTCACCAGGTGAAAGTCCACATCCTCCAGCATGTTCCCTTCGAGGGCCCCGGCAGCATCGGCCCGTGGTTGAGGGCTCGCGGCGCAAATCACTCATATACGCGATTCTTCGATGAACCGACGCTGCCCGCGTTGCGCGGACTCGACCTCGTCATCGCACTCGGCGGGCCGATGAGCGTCAACGATGAGGCCGCGCTACCGTGGCTCGTCGATGAGAAGCGTTTCATTCGCGAAGCGATCGTCGCCGGCGTGCCGGTGCTCGGCATCTGTCTCGGCGCGCAACTGATCGCGAGCGCGCAGGGCGCGCGCGTGTATCCGGCGCCGCGGAAGGAGATCGGCTGGTTTGATATCGACGCGGTTCCCGATCCGGAGGATGTGTTCGGTTTCCCATCCCGCATGTCGGTATTCCACTGGCACGGAGAGACCTTCGACCTGCCGCCGGGGGCGGTGCCGCTCGCACGCAGCGCGGCATGCAAACACCAGGCGTTCCGAATCGGGCATCGGGTGCTAGCGCTACAGTTTCATCTGGAGACGACGGCGGAAAGCCTCGATGCGCTCGTCACGAACTGTCGAGACGAGCTGGTCGATGGGACAGACATACAGACGGAAGACAGGCTGCGCGCCGCGCCCGCAGAGGCCTTCGTGACGATCAACCGGATGATGGCCGCCCTGCTGGATCGTCTGACAACTGCATGAAAGCGTCAGAGATCAGATCGTACCGTTAACGATCGGTTGGAACGCAATGAGGCGGTCCTGCATCGTCGCGTTGCCGAGGCCGTGTCCGGGGAAGCGCGCGCCGAAGCTGCCTTGGTCGCCATGCAGTGCGAGGTAGTTCAGGATCACCGTCTGGACAAGCAGATTGACGTTGTTGGCGGCCGGTGTCGACCCTGTCTCGACAGCGCCTTCGCCACGATACCAGCCGATTTGCTGATGCTGAGCCTGTTGTTCAGGAGTCGCGCCGAGCAATCCCGGGCGGCCGCCCGGATTGTAGACGAGGATCAATGACGCGGCGGTCGACGAGTTGTCTCCGGTCCATACACCCTTGCCGCGCCCGTTCGGAGAGTCGTCGATCATGCCGTTGCTGAACACCGATCCGTCGCTGAATACGTACAACATCAGCGGGACGCCGACCCGCGCGGCGTACTCCAGACAGGCGCCCATGCAGCGTCCCGCGCGCAGATCGCGCAGCTCACCGGTCGCGCGCTCGCCGGTATGATAATCATAGCCGCCCATCGTAATGGTGCCGGCGCCGGCAAAGCCGTTGATGACCATCTTCATGACCGAGGCGGTCTTGCGGAATTCGGCGTCGCTGTTGAACTCCGCTTCGGTGAAGATGCCGTTCGGTCCGACGATCTCGGGGTCGAGCGCCGGGTTCAGCGTCGCCGGATTGCCGAAGCGGTCGGCGAGGTCGGCGGCCTTGACGTAGCCGCAGTTGACGAGGTCCTTGATCACGGCATCGGCGCCCAGACCGGTATCGACGCGGGTGAGTTTGCGTGCGCTGATGCGCTGTATCGATTCCATGACCGCGACCGCATCGCCCTGGTTCAGCACGCCGATCAACTGGCCGGTGTCGACCATGCCGGTGACGTCCGACGGGCGATCGACCTTGGTCGGGCGCACGGTCGTATCGATCAGCGCCGCCGGCGCCATCGAGTTGCCGCCGGACGGGGAATTCTGCGAGCCGACCAGCGTGACGAGGCTGCCGTCTGCGCCGGCGCGCCAGATGCCGTACATCGGGTTGTGGGGGTTGTTGCCGGTATCGTCGTCGGAACGCGCGGGTATGATCGCGCCGTTAATGCTGCCGGCGCGAGACGCGGCCTTCTCAAGAATGCCGCGCAGGAACGCGCTGTCGCTATGGAACGCGATACCGAGATCGGTATTGATGAAGTTGCCGGCGCCGAGGCTCGGGATCATCGTGCCCGGCAGGCCGAGACGGCTGTAGCCGGCGGTGGTGAGAAAATCCAACTGGCCGCCCTGGCGACCGATCAGCACGTTCGAACCGGCGATATTGGCACCGCCGGCGAGATCGAAACAGATGAACGGGATCTTGCCGGCGCCCTGGGTCGCAATGCCGCAGCCGCTCTTCAACGACTCGAGGTCCGGTGACAACGCCGCCCGTGCGGCGCGCGGGTCGGCGAACAGGCTGAACAATGACGCGCCGATCGCGATGCCGGCGCCGGCGCGCAGTCCCTGGGCGATGAAATCGCGGCGGGTAAGCGGCCGCTTGTGTTCCGGGTGGCGCAGGGGCGCGTCGGGATCGAGGTGTTTCTGTCGGCGTGCCATGGTCACGTGTCCTTTATGGATTGTTCCGGTTATTGCACCAGCATGACTGCGCTGCCGAGCATCGCGGCGCAGCTGGCCTTGACGATGTCGCGCGTGCGCTGCTGGTTCGATGCGCAACTGTCACAGGCAAGCAGGCGATCGATCAGCGCGTTCATTTCGCTCCTGACATCGGCTGGATCGGGCTGGCTGGAGAGACCGGCGCCCATCATGCGGTTGAGCAGCGGGTCTATGATCTGGTTGCGCTTGCCCGCACTATCAAATGCTGTCGCCGGCGATGCATTGAAGTCGAAGCCGGTGAAATAGGTCGTTCGCGGCGTCTGTCCCTGGTTCTCGACCAGCGCGCTGCAATACTCGATCGCGAGCTGGGACACCGCCATCTGGTGGGCCGACAGGAAGCCTTCGATGTTCTCCACCGACGGCAGTTGCTGCCTGACGACGTCATAGGTGGTGCGCACTGCGTTCTGGGACGGACTGACGTCGGTGACCGCCGCCATCGTGTGGTGGATGCGATCGAAGGTGCGCAGACCGATGTCGGACACCGGCGCGAGAACGGGCGGCGGACCCGGCTGGATGAACGCCGGCGGCGTCGCGATGTGGGTATGGTCGCCGAGGACTTCGAAGGTCAGGAAAAACTCGTCCTGTTGCGGGCCGTTTTCGATCGCGATCACGGTCCCGCCCTCGGACAGGAGCTGGCCGCCGTTACTGAAGAGATTGGAGGAAATCACGCTCAGCAGTGGACTGAAGGCCTGGCCCAGCGTCGCTTCCTTGCCGTTGATGCCGATGCGGATACCGGAGATCACCAGTCCGTCGGGGTTTGCCGCGGGATCCAGGCTGACGAAGGTCGGGCTGTGAAACAGGTAGCCGTAATTATCGAACTGGCTGACTTCGAACATGATGTAGCTTTGTGGTACATCGACCAGGTCGCCGAGGCTGAAGAGCAGGAAGAATTTCTCGCCGACGCCGGCATTGAAGTTCTGCGCGATCTGTTCGGCGCTCAGCGCGCGATTATGGATCGCGACCATGCGCAGGGTGCCCGCCCACGGCCGGTCTCCGCTCGCTTCATTGCCGAGCACGAATGCGAGGCTGTCATCCCAGTCGGTCAGGGTGCCGCCGATGACCGGGTCGGTGTCGCCGGTCGGTGCGCCGTTGACGAAGATGCGACGCCCGTTGGCCGGGTCGAAAGTCATGACGACATGCTGCAGCGTCGCCTGCAGCCGCTGGTCGGCATCGGCGGTCGACAGCGCGGGATCGCCGTTTGCGCCCGTCGTGCTGCTGCGGTGCAGGAAGTCATAGTTGTACTGGGTCTGGCCGATCGTGAAATTGCGCGCGGTGGTGCCGCCGGAATAGCTGACGATGCGAGCCGGACCCTGCTGGGTGACGTTCGCCGGCACCGTCCATGCCTCGACCGTATATTCTCCGGTCGCACGCATCAGGTTGTAGAGTTTGCGGCTCGCGGTGGTCGTGCCCTGGGCCTTGCCGCCATTGAATTCGACGCCCCAGCCGCCGACCCAGCCGTAATTGCCGCTCAGCATCAGGTCCAGCGCAGGCTCGACGCCGCTGGTGTCATAGGCGATATTTCCTTCGCCGGTCTTGAACTCGTAGAGCGCGATCAGGTTGTTTTCATAGCGGCTGCCGCCGCTCGCGACGATGCCGTCGGTCAGGCGCAGCGCCTTGCTGGACACCAGATCCGCATCGACTTCGGTCAGCGGGATCTGTCCCGCCATTTCCGCGATTACGAGCCGCAACTCCTCCGCGTCATCGGCGCAGTCGCTCCAGCAGTTGTGGGCGTCGTCGCGGAGGCGGATGACGAGACGCGAATTGGCCGGCGTGTCGAGGTCGATCTTCGACTTCGCGGCATCATAGGCGGCCGTGACCTCGCTGCCGGCAAAGAACGGCGCCTGCGGTATCGTCGCGGTGGCGCTGTGGCAGCTCGCGCAGTTCGCGGTCAGAAGCGGCCACACGGTCGTCGAGAACAGTCCGGCGTCTTCCGGAAAGGCGCGGCTTGCGCCGGGATCGCGCAGCGGCGGCGGCACCAGCTGGATCAGGCGGACGCTGCCGGCGGAGTCACCGGCCCACGCCGATATAAACGCGGTCATGATGTCGCCGCAGGCGCTGTTGCTCGCGAGCCAGCAGTTGTGTCCTTCGGCGACCTTGGTGACGAGGCGCGACAGCGCCGGCTGCTCCAGATTGACCAGCGGATTCACTTCCGTGTAGGCAAGGTTGACGTCGTCGCTGCGCACGAACAGCGGCGGCTGACCGCCGACGCCGTGGCAACTGCCGCAACGATTGGCAGCGACCAGGTTATCCCAGACATTGAGCTTGAATGCCTGCACGTCGGTCGTTGCCGGCGCGGGGCCGCTATAGTTGCCCACCACGGTATTGTTGCCGCTGCCGGGGTTCGCGACCGTCTCGGCGCCACTCTTGCAACCGGCAAGAACGATCACGAGCGCCAGCAACGAAAACAGTTGCCACGGATTCGACATCGGGAATTTTCTGTTGTCCATGATTCAGGCTTCGTTGTCCGGGATCGGTTATGTGATCAGTCGCCCATGCAATAGACCGCGGCTTCGGCGAAAACCCGCTTCATGTTGTAGTTCTGCGACTTGAATGAAGCAGTTATCGCATCGATCCGGGAGTGATCGGCGGCATCGACGGGAGGCCGCAGACACATTGCGCGAAAGGCCTTCTTGACCTGGCAGCTCGCGAACGCGTCACTGCTCGCGAGTTCGATGCCGAGGCTGCGCGCGCCGTTGCCGCTGCCGTTCAGTGACTGGCTCCAGCCCAGTGCGACGTTCGGGCCGCTGCGCCAGTAGTTATCCCAGCGGTCGCTGGTGGTCACATAACCGTATTTGAAATTATCGCTGTTGATCAGGTATTTCGCCTGTACACGGGTGCCGGTCACCGGATCGGTGGCGCCGACGCCGTTGTAGACGATGCGTCCGGTTCCGAAATCGTAATCATGATAGGCAAAGGCCTGCGCCATCGGGTCCATACCGGAGTGGCAGCCCAGGCAGTTGTTCAGAAAGAGCCGGCTGTCGCCGCCCGGGCTGCGTGATACATCCTGACGGATGCGATCAGGCGGGAGCGTATTGTCCTTGATCTGTTCGAGGTCGGTGCACAGGTGATTGATCAGCGTGAAGCGCAGCATCGCGCGGTTGGTGCCGGCCGAGAAGAAGGCCTCGCCGGCCGCGCGCGTGGTCATGACGCCGGCGGTCGCGTCGGCGGGCAGTTGCGTCATTGCCGACTGCGTCGTCGGGGTCAATACCGTCTTGAGATCGGCGCCCTGGGATTCGATCGCCGCATAGTGGTTGTTGTTGGCGGGCGAATAGGCGGGGAAGCTGCCCTGACCTATATACAGCAGGTCCGCCGACAGCACCTGGTTGAACGGGACTTCATCGCGGATCATGCCGATCACAGTCGCGGTGTAGTCGTTCAGTGGCGCGAATACGCTCTGCTCCTCGTTGGTCCACGGAGTCGCGAAGTTTTTCAGCGTGACGTTGTAGAAGGCGCTGTTTTCGAGCGCGATGTCGGCTGCACCGAGGGCATTGCCGCCGGCGATCATCGTTTCCATCTGGTCGAGAACCGCTGCACTCGGCGGCACGCCGGCGATCCTGTCGTGGAGTCGCTTGGCCTGTTCGCGCGGGCCGGCGGCCGCGGACAGTGGCAGCAGGATGACCAGCAGGCAGGAGATCAGTGTGACTGTGGTTGAACGGGGGCGGCGTACTGCGATCGTCTTCATGGTACTTGTGGCTCCCGACTCTCTATGTTGCCGTGCGGCGACAGCGGGGACACCATGTCCCGGGAGGGCCGCACCTCTTTATCGGCACCGATGGCGAGAATGTAGGGGATCGTCTGGCCTTCATCTGTGCTGTCAGTCCCGAAATCGCGCGATCAGACCATGATGGCGGCGCCGTTTCCCCTTGCCTGTCTGACGCCGTTCACAATTCCTTGCGGCAAATCCGCATCGGCATCGGGGAAGTGCGCGCCGCGCCGATAAAAGAGGAGCCGGCGGTTGCTGATCCGGATCGTCCTGTCCGTACCGTCCGGTATTTCTTGTGAGAGGGGCGCCCGGTGCGCGGAAATTTATTCCATATAATGATGTTGCTCATAGCCTGTAGCGGCGTCCTGGGTGGTTGCGGGTCAGGCAGCGGCGGCGGCGAGATAGCCGTCGTCGAGAACTTCGCGATCGCCTATGTGGCTCGACCAGTGCCCGCGAACGGCGTCGCCGATGTGCGTGACGTCCTCGCGTTCCGTGCCGGCGCTGATATCTGGTTGCGCGACCTCGCCGCGCCCGGGACGGTCGGGCGCAATATCACCGTGGAGCAGACCGGCGGCGCCGGTGATGTCAGGGATCTTTCGGTATCGTTCGACGGCGAACGGTTACTGTTCTCGATGCGGGCGCCGGAAATCGAGGACGCGGATCCCGAGGACCAGCCGACCTGGAATATCTGGGAATACGAACTCGCGACTCGCGCGCTGCGGCGCGTCATTGCTTCCGATATCGTTGCCGAGGCCGGCCAGGATATCTCGCCCGCCTATCTGCCCGATGGTCGCATCGTATTTTCATCGACGCGCCAGCGCCGTTCGAAAGCGATCCTGCTCGACGAGGGCAAGCCGCAGTTCGATGCGCTCGAGGAAACACGCAACCAGCCCGCCGCAGTGTTGCATGTCATGAACGCTGATGGCAGCGATATCCGCCAGATCTCCTTCAACCAGAGTCATGACCTCCATCCCTCGATACTGACCGGCGGCGAAATCATGTTCAGTCGCTGGAACCGGATGGGTACGCACAACGAGATCAGTCTGTACAAGATTCGGCCCGACGGCACCGGGCTGCAACCGCTTTACGGCGGACACAGCCATGCAACCGGCAGCGACGGATCGACCGTCCAGTTCCTCCGCCCTCATGAACGACCCGACGGCCGGCTCCTGAGCCTGATCCGTCCGTTTACCGGCAATTACGGCGGCGGTAATGTCGTGGCGATCGACGCCGCCAGCTTCATCAATCACGATCAGCCGATCGCCGGGTTACAGGGCAGCAGCGTCGGGGCCGGACAGGCATCGGTATTCACGACCAGCGTGCGAACCGACGCCCTGCCGTCACCGGGCGGTCGCTATCTCTCAGTATCCCCGTTATGGGATGGCACGCCGCGCTTTCTGGCGAGCTGGAGCGTGTGCCGGATGATTGAAGAAGGCGTCATCGTCCCCTGCAACGAGGAACGACTCGCCGCGGTAGAGGCCGAGGAGGCGCCGCCCCTCTATGGCGCTTATGTCATCGATACCGCGACCGATACGCGCAGACCGGTGGTGACGCCTCAGGAAGGCGTGATGGTTTCCGAGGTGGTGGCAATGCAGTCGCGGCCGCTGCCCGCGCTGTTGCCCGATGCAGTTCCGGACGCCGGGCTCGATGCCGCTCTCTTCGAGGAGAATGCGGGTGTATTGCACATCCGCAGCGTCTACGACTTTGACGGCGCCTTCAATCCGCTCGGTTCCGGCAGGGCGGGTATCGCGGCACTGGCGGATCCGGCGCAGACCGGTGCGAACCAGCGCCCGGCGCGCTTCCTGCGCATCGTCAAGGCGGTGTCGATCCCCGACGATACCGTGGTCGAAGTGCCCAACACCGCATTCGGCGCGAGCACGCAGCAGCTCATGCGCGAGATCGTCGGTTATGCGCCGATCGAACCCGACGGGTCTGTCCGAATCAAGGTGCCGGCCGATGTCGCCCTCGCGGTCAGCGTTCTCGATCGCGACGGTCGCCGGATCGGTGCGCGTCACCAGTACTGGTTGCAGGTGCGCGCCGGCGAGATCCTGAACTGCAATGGTTGCCATGTCTCGACCAACGGCAGCGGCCACGGTCATGCCCAGGGACCGGCGGCCGTCAATGTCGGTTCTCAACTGACCGGCGCGCCATTCCCGAACACCGTTGCGACCTTGTTTTCCGATTTCGGCGAGACCATGGCCGAGACCCGTACGCGGATCGATCCGGCTGCGCTGTCGCCGTCCACCGACCTCGTCTACGCCGATGTATGGACCGATGAGGACGCGGCCGGTCGTGCGCCGGATGCATCGATGGAGTTGCGCTATGCCGATCTGGCGACACCTGCGCCCGCCGATCCCGACTGCCAGCTTGCCTGGCATGTGTTGTGCCGGGTCGTGATCAACTACGAGACCCATATCCATCCGCTGTGGGGCCGTGACCGCGGCGACGACACCTGTACCGCCTGCCATGGTCCGCAGGATGCGATGGGCGGTGTCCAGGTGCCGGCCGCCCAGCTCGATCTCGGCGACGGACCTTCCGCCGAGCAGGCGGCGCACTTCAAGTCCTATCGCGAGTTGCTGTTCGGCGATAACGAACAGGAGATCATCGAAGGCGTGCTGCAGGACCGCCTGATCGAGACGGTCGACGGCGAGGGCAACATCATCTTCGTGACGGTCGGCGTGCCGCAATCGATGTCGCCGGCCGGGGCCGCCGCCAGTAACCGTTTCTTCAGCCGGTTCAATGCGGGGGGAAGCCATGAGGGGCGGCTGGAGCCGGCCGAACTCAGGCTGATCTCGGAATGGCTCGATATCGGGGCGCAGTATTACAACAATCCGTTTGTGATTCCGGCGCCCTGAACGCCGGCGACATATTGCCGGCGCCGGTTTCGGCCGAAAACACAGGATATCGGCGTGGCCGTAACCGGTTTGTCGCGGGGGAGCATGAACACCAGCACCAGGAATCGCCGCAGTCACTGGCATGGGCTGGCCGTATGGCTGGTCTTTGTCATGTTGTCGCTCGGCGATCCATCACCGGCGCAGGCCGGCGAAGTAGAGGTTGCTGATCCGTATATAGAATTGCGCACCGGTCCGGGGCGGGGATACCCGGTATTCCATGTCGGGGAGCGGGGCGCGCGGATCGAACTGCTGAGCCGCAAGACCTCGTGGTACCGGGTGCGTACCGCGCGCGGAATCGAGGGCTGGGTCGATCGGGTACAGCTCGAGCGCACGCTGGGTGCGTCGGGTGAGCCGGTCCGGATCGGGAGTGGAAGTTTCGACGATTATCAGACGCGCCGCTGGGAATTCGGTGCGTTCGGTGGTGAGTTCGGTGGCGCGGGGACGATCACGCTGAGCGCGGTGAGGGTGCTGTCACCGGGCCTGCACGGCGAGATATCGCTGGCGCATGTGCTCGGCAGGTTTTCGGACAGCCTGATCGCCAGCGCGGACCTGATGGCGTTGCCCGCGCCGGAATGGCGGGTCGCGCCGTACTTTTTGGTCGGGACCGGGATCATCGATACCCGTCCGCATACCGTTCTGGTGCAGGCGCGTGACGGACAGGATCAGTTGAGTCATGCCGGCATCGGCGTGCGGGCCTATCTGACGCGACATGTGGTGGCCAGGATCGAGTATCGCTATCACGTGATATTCACCAGCCGCGACGACAACGAGGAAGTGAGCGAATGGAAGGCAGGATTCTCGGTTTTCTTCTGATGCGGGCGACGGCGCTGGCGCTGGCCGCGATATTGTCTGCCGGCGCGGCCATCGCCCAGGATGACGAGAGTGAGGTCGTCGGCGGCGATCCGCTGTTCGATCCCGAAGTCGATCGGCGCACGATCACCGAAGCGAAGATAGACGCGCGCGACATAGAGATCGGTGTCTATGCCGGATTCCTCAGCATCGAGGATTTCGGCAGTGATGCCATGTATGCGGCGACGCTGGCCTATCACGTCACCGAGGATGCGTTCATCGAAGCGATGATCGGGTCCGGCGAGGCAGGCAGGACCAGCTTCGAACTGCTCGCGGGCGATGTCATGTTGCTGACCGACGCCCAGCGTGAATACAGGTTCTACAACCTGTCGATTGGATACAACCTGCTGCCCGGAGAATCGTTCATCGGCGGCCGACGCGCGTTCAATTCGGCGATGTACGTGGCCGGCGGCATCGGCGCCACCGATTTCGCCGGTGACCGGCGCATGACATGGAACATCGGCGTCGGCTACCGGATCCTGTTCAGGGACTGGCTGGCCCTGCGTATCGATATTCGAGACCACCTGTTCGACATCGATGTCATCGGCGAGGACAAGACCACGCATAACATCGCGGTCGCGGGCGGCGTGACCGTGTTTTTCTGATGGAGGTGACCATGGGCAAGTTCCTGATCGATATATTTCCGCTGCGCTCGCTCCTGCTCGCCGCGCTGGTGCTGGCCGCGATGCCTGCGTTCTCCGGCGGGGCGACACCCGCAGCCGCGCCGGACTTCACATTGAAGAGTCAGGGTGGGGAGAACCTTCGTCTCGGCGAGTACCGGGGCCAGGTCGTGCTGATAAATTTCTGGGCCTCCTGGTGTGGCCCGTGCCGTCAGGAAATGCCGTTGCTCGACGCGCTCCATGACAAGTACGCGCCGCTCGGGTTCACCGTGCTTGGTGTCAACGTCGACCAGGACCCCGCCCAGGCGCGGGCGATGCTCGAGCGCATACCGGTCGGGTTCCCCGTCGTCTTCGACACCGCGAGCAACGTCAGCAAGCTCTACGACGTGATCGCCATGCCGACCACGGTGATCGTCGATCGCAACGGCGATGCCCGCTACCTGCATCGCGGCTACAAGCCCGGTGACGAGGAGAAGTATCAGCAGAATGTCCGGGCGCTGCTGATGGAGCGTCCATGAGGAGACTGCTGGTCATCGTTGCGCTGGCGGCGCTGACCGCGGCCAATGCCGGGTGCGGCATACAGCCGTGGGTCAAGCCTTACGAGCGCGCGAACCTGGCCGATCCGATCATGCAGATCGATCGCGATCCGGTGTCGGCGGGTTTCCGCAACCACGTATTCCAGGCGCGTAATGCCGCGCGCGGTGCGGAGTCGGGGCAGGGGGGAGGCTGTGGCTGTAACTAGCCCGAAAGCTCAGGCGCTGGCGATCGGCATGGCCTGTGTCGTCTGCTCGCTGTCCCTGCTCGGTGCGATCCTGCCGGAGGACCGCTTCGACGCGCTTTATCACCGTTACGACGGCGGCGGCGTGCTGATAGACGGCCCGTCGTTACTCATCCGCAAGCAGATAGGCGACAGCGCGTCGGTTTCGGCGAACCACTATGTGGACAGTATCTCGGGCGCCTCCATCGATGTCGTGACCTCGGCCAGCCCCTATAGCGAGAAGCGCACCGAAAACAGCGTCAGCGTCAGCTGGCTGCGTAACAAGGTCACGATGGACATGTCGATGACCACCAGCCGCGAGAGCGACTATGACGCCGACACCTGGAGTTTCAATATCAGCCAGGACATGTTCGGGGATATGACCACCGTGTCGCTCGGATATACCTACGGCAAGGATAGCGTCGGCCGTCGCGATGACCCGGCCTTCAGCGAGGGCGTGAACCGGCAGCAGTATCGGGTGGGCATGACCCAGGTCTTGAGCAGGAATCTTCTTCTGGATCTGGCCTTCGAGACCGTCACCGATGAGGGTTACCTGAACAATCCCTACCGTTCGGTGCGCTATCTCGACCCGGCGAGTCCGCTTGGCTATTCGTTCGAGCGCGAGGTCTATCCGCGCACCCGAGACAGCAACGCGTTCGGAATCCGCGCCCTCTACTATCTGCCGTATCGCGCGTCCCTGCGCGGCGAATACCGCCGTTTCGACGATTCCTGGGGGATTGCCGCGAATACCTATGAATTCAGCTACAGCCAGCCGTTTCGCGAGCGCTGGATCCTCGATCTGCGTTACCGCCATTACCGGCAGACCGGCGCCGATTTTTACGGTGATCTGTTCCCTGCCGCCGGCGCGCAGAACTTCCTGGCGCGCGACAAGGAGCTCAGCACCTTCACCAATACCGCGATCGGCGCCGGCATCAGTTACGAGTTCCTGAACGGCGGGAAAGGGCTGATCGAGCGCGGAAGTGTAACGATTTCGCATGACCGCCTGCGCTTCGATTATGACGATTTTCGCAATATCCCGGCCGGCGGAATTGCGGGCGAAGAGCCATTCTATGGGTTCACGGCCGGTGTGACCCAGCTCTATTTCTCTCTCTGGTATTGACGTTGACAGGGATGCCCCGCGTCGCGGCGGCATGACCCGGAGGATGAAGCGATGACGCGTAATTTCATTACAAGATGGGCGACCCTGGCGCTGCTGTGCCTGGTGAGCGCCGGCGCCGGAATCGCATCCGGCGATGACGGCAGCTACAGCGATCTCGACCGGGAGGTGCAGTCTCTGCAGAAGGATCTCGTCGAACTCGGCAGGGATCTCTTCCTGCTCGAGGAAGATCTGCTGTTTCCCGCCACCACGCAGGTGATGGTCTTCCTGTCGCTGGATGTCGGCCAGTACTTCGATCTCGATTCGGTGCAGCTCAAGGTCGGCGGACGAGACGTTGCCAATCACCTGTATACGCGCAGGGAAGCCGATGCGCTCAAGCGTGGCGGGGTGCAGAGACTCTACGCGGGAAACCTGAATCTCGGCGAGCACGAGATCGTCGCGTTCTTCACCGGCAAGGGTCCGCATGAGCGCGATTACCGTCGCGGCGCCACCCGAATCATCAAGAAGGAGATCGGCCCGAAGTATGTCGAACTCCGGATCGTCGACAGCGAGAGCATGCAGCAGCCGGAATTTTTGATCAGGGAATGGGACTGACGATTACATCGATGCGCGTCAGCACGGGCGGGCCGCCGGCAGGCGCGCCCGCCCGCCGTCTGTTGCTGCTTGCCGCGCTGGCGTTGCTGACGCCGGCGCCGTCCGTTGCGGATTCGTCACCGATGCCCGCCCCCGTGCGTGATCTCCACTATAGAGAGGTCCTCTTTCACCATTATCAGCAGGATTATTTTCATGCCCTGACCACGCTGCTCGCCGGTCAGGAGCGCGATCGGGTCGATCCCGGCAACGCCGATGCCGGACTGCTGCGCGTCGGCATAGAGCTGTCATATGGAATGCACGAGAGCGCGTTGACCGGTTTCGAGGAGCTGATAGGGCGCGGGACCGCGCCGCAGATGCGTGACAGGATCCGGCTGTCCCTCGCCAGGACATGGGCCCGGCGCGGCTATCCGGAGCGCGCGTCGGATGTGCTTGAACGGATCGACAGGGGCGCAAGCCCGGATATCTCCGCCGAGCGGGCGTTGCTCGCCGCGGACATATCGCTACAGAGCGGCGATGAACGCGGGGCGCTGGCCCGGCTCGAAGGCATTGATGCACCGCCGGTATGGTCCGCCTATGCCCGTTACAACCGCATGATGCTGATGGCGCGCCTGGGGATCGACGGCATTGCCTCGGCGGCGCCGGCTGCGGCGAAGCGCGGTGAGCCGGTCGATCCCGAACTGCGCAGTCTGCACGATCATGCCCATGTCGCGCTGGGCCTCCATCATCTGAACCAAGGTCGCCTCGCCGAGGCGGAAGCGGCCTTCGCGCGTGTAGATGCCGAAAGCGTCGTCGCCGGACAGGCCCGGCTCGGCGAGGCGCAGGCGGCCTACGACAGGGGAGACCTGGTCGGGGCGAACAGGCTGTGGTCGTCGCTCGTCGAAGGCCATGCGCCGGGTCCCGTGGTCCGGGAAGCGATGCTGATGCGAGTCGACGCCCAGCGGCGACACGGGTCGCGCGAGGAGGCGGTCGCCGCCTATCGCACGATGATGGCCGGGCTCGATCGGGAGTCGGCGGAGCTTGCGCGAATGATCGCCGATGTCAGTGCGGACCCGTCGTTTCTTGCGGCGATCGGTTCGCCGTCGCGGGCTGAGGCAGCCCGCGACGCGCTGCCCTCGCCCTATCGTTCCGCCTACCTGAGGGCGCTGGCCGCCGATGACGATTTCCATGAGGCATGGAGCGCCTGGCGCCAGTTGCATTTTCTCAGGGAGAGACTCGATGCCTGGACCACGGATATCACCGCGTTCGATCACATGCTGGATACCCGTCGCGAAGGATACGCGCAGCGACTTCCCGAAGCGGAAAAGCGGCTTGCCGCGCTCGACATCGATACGCTCAGGGCCCGCGTCGCGGGATATGTCGCGCGTGTGGATGACATAGCCGCGCGGGGGGACGCCGCCGCGCTTGCGAATGCCGGTGAGAACGGGATTTCAGCGCTCATCGCCGATATCGAATCCCGGTTGTCGCGTCCTGATCCCGATGGCCTGTTCAATGAGCACAGGGAGCGGCTGCGCATCCTCAAGGGAGTGCTGCTGTGGAACATCGAGCATGATTTCAAGGCGCGCCTGTGGCGGAGCCGCAAGGGGGTGATGGCGCTGGATGCGGAAATCGCCCGCGTAGAGGAGGGCCGCGCCCGGCTGGTCCTGGCCCGGGAAGAGGCGCCGGCGAGATTCACCGGATTCGATCATCGCATCGCCGACGCGCAGGCGCGTATCACCACGCTTTCGCAACGGCTCGCCGGCGTTGCGGCGAGACATGAAGCTTACATCAAGGGATTGGTGATCGCCGAACTTGAGCAGCAGCGTCAGCTGGCTGCCGGCGCCGCCGCCCGCGCCCGCTATGAGCTCGCGACCCTGCTCGATGAAATGACCGTTGCGGCGGCCGACGGCGAATGGCAAGCGGCGCTCGACGCATGGATAGATTTCAATAGCGTCGCCGTCGCCGAAGATCAGCGCCTGCATGCGTTGCGCCGCATCGCCGATATGCGGCTGATGCTGGCCGATGCCCTGACAGCCGATCATCCCGCTAGATCCGGCGAGCTTCGCGCCGCGATCGATATCTATGAAAACCTGCTGCTCGCCTGCGCCTCCTGTCCCGGCAATGACGGGATTCATTATCAACTGGCGCGCGCGTACGACGCGCTCGACGAGCCGGGCCGTAGCCTCGACGCCATGAACAGGATCGCTGAAGACCATCCGGACTCGCCGTTGCAGGCCGAGATCCGGTTCCGCCTCGGCGAGATTCTGTTCGTGCAGCGCAGATACGTTGAGGCCGAACAGGCCTATGCAGCGGTGGGCGCCGTCGGTGATTCCCCGTTCAGGCTGCAGGCCCGTTACAAGCATGGCTGGTCGCTGTTCAAGCAGACTCGCTACGATGAGTCCGTCGATGATTTCATCGCCGTACTCGATGACCATCTCGTCAGCGGGGCCGGGGATGAGGTCATCGATCCCGAAGCGCTGCCGGCGGCCGAGCGCTCGCTCGTTACGGACACCCTGCGCGTCATCGGCCTGGCCTTCTCTCATCTGGACGGCCCGGACGCCGTCGCGGCCTACTTCGCCAGCCGTCCCCCGGTTGCCTACGAGCATCTGGTCTTCGCCGGTCTGGCTGATCACTATCTCGAAAAGGAACGCTACAGCGATGCCGCGCGAACTTTCGATGTCTTCATCCTGCGCAATCCCGGGCATTCGCATGCCGTCGCCAGTCAGATAAGGATCATCGACATCCATGAACAGGCCGGGTTCGGCGAGCTCGCGCTGCAGGCCCGCCGCGACCTGCTGGAACGCTTCGGTATCGCCAGCGTCTACTGGAAGCACAACGACATCGCCCGGATGCCCGAGGTCGCGGAGCGGCTGAGGCAGGAATTACTGGCAATGGCCGAACGGACACATGCCCGTGCCCAGGCCGGCGATGCCGACGCCTCCCAGGAAGCGGCGCGTTGGTACCGTGAATATCTCGCCTGGTTCCCCGACGATGCGCGCGCGCCGCAATTGAGTTTCCTGCTCGGCGAGCTGCTTTTCGAAAGCGGTGATTATGCAGAGGCCATAGCACGCTATGAGCAGAGCGCCTATCACTACGGATCTCATGAACAGGCCACTGAGGCCGGTTATGCGGCCCTGCTGTCATACGACCGTCTCATCGCCGGGGCCGACGACGACGGGCAAAAGGCCGCCTGGCAGGAGCAGGCCGTCGTCAGCGCGTTGTTGTTCGCGGACCGCTTCCCGGGGCATCCCGAGACGCCGGCGGTGCTGGCGAGAAGCGCCGAGCACCTGTTCCGCCAGGGGCATACAGACGATGCGCTTACCGTTGCGCTGCGCGTCACCGCCTACGGCGAAACGGCGACACCGGCGCTGCGGCAATCGGCGTGGATGCTGATCGGTCAGGTCCGGTTCGACCGCTCGAACTACAGCGAGGCCGAGCATGCGTTTGTGGAGGCAATCGCGCTGCTGCGGAAAGACGACCCCGCGCGCCCGGGCCTCGTCGAGCGCCAGGCCGCGGCGATCTACCAGCAGGGCAGGCTTGCGCTCGACGGCGGCCAGCCGCTCGATGCCGCCGCGCATTTCCTGCGGATCGCGCAGCTTGCCCCGGGCGCCTCGATCATCGAGACCGCTGAATACGACGCAGCCACCGCATTGCTTGCCGGCGGCAGCCGGACCGACGCGATCATCGTGCTGGAGCGCTTCCGCCGTGACTGGCCCGCAAGCCGCTGGACCGACGATGTTGGCCGCAAGCTGTATTTCGCCTACCTCGACGAGGGCCGGCTCGCGCGCGCCGCCGATGAACTGATACGTCTGGAGGCGGGCAGCAGCGACCCGGAAGAGGCTCGTGCCGCGGCATGGCAGTCGGCCGAGCTCTACGAGCGCGCCGGCATGTCGAAGGAATCCCTGCAGCGTTACCAGCATTATGTCTCGCGCTGGCCGGAGCCGCTCGATCAGGCCGTCGAGGCGCGTCTGCGTATCGCCGGCGCCTATCTGGCGCTGGGCAATGAGGAGCGTCACAGACACTGGCTCGGGGAAGTCGTTGCGGCAGATACCCGCGCCGGCGGCTCGCGCACTGATTTCAGCCGGGAAAGCGCCGCCGGGGCCGTGCTGACACTGGCTGAACCGCTGCGCCGGCAGTTCGAGGACGTGCGGCTGGTGACCCCGCTCGATCGCAGCCTGAAGGCCAAGCGTGCGGCGATGGATAGCGCCCTCAAGGCCTATCGCAGCGCGGCCGACTACGGTGTGGCCGACGTGACGACCGCCGCGACCTTCTATATAGGCGAGATCTACCACGAGCTGAGCCGCGCCCTGCTGGCGTCCCAGCGACCCGCGGGTCTGTCCGAAGAGGAGCTGGAGCAGTACGACATCCTCCTCGAGGAACAGGCCTATCCGTTCGAAGAGGAGGCGATCAAGTTGCACGAGGTCAATTACCGGCGTATCGCCGACGGTATCTATGACGACTGGGTGAAGCGCAGCATCGAACAGCTCGGTTCGCTGCTGCCGGCCCGCTACGGCAAGGCGGAAATCCTGGTATCGATCGTTGAAACCATACACTGACAAACCGATGAAGATTATCTGCATCTTCTGCCTCGCGGCGCTGCTGCTGTCGGGCTGCGCCGCACAGCGCGCTGTCCAGACCGCGGACGGCGTTGACGCTGTGCCGGCGGCTTCCCGGGAGTTTCGCGGAGAGTACGAAGAGGCGCTGGGAATGATGCGCTCACGACATTATGACCAGGCCGGCGTCAAGCTGGACGGAATGACGCGCAGTTATCCGGAAATGGCGGGGCCGTACATCAATCTCGGGATTGCGTATCACCATCTCGGTCGCGACAGGGACGCGGAATCTGCGCTGCTGGCGGCCACCGGGCTGAACCCGCGCAGCGCCGTCGCCCACAATCTCCTCGGCGTGGTCTATCGCGAGGAGGGTCGTTTCGAGGACGCCCGCCGCGCCTATCAGAGGGCGCTCGAGCTCGATCCCGTCTATGCCGACGCCCATCTGAATCTCGGCATTCTCTACGATCTCTATCTGCAACAGCCGGATCAGGCGCTGGTCCACTATGAGCGCTATCGGGTCCTGAAACCTGCTGATGCGGCGCGGGTCGATCCATGGATTGCCGATCTTGCGCGCACGCGCGGGCGGCCGCAGGGAGAGAGCGGATCATGATCTCCTCGCGCGCGTTGTCGATACCGTTATTGCTGTTCGCATTGGCGCCGGCATTCGCCCAGGAGCCCGTACAGATCGATATGGGCGGAATATCGATCATCGGCGACCAGGAGCTGCCCAACGTCCTCTACGTCGTGCCGTGGAAGGACCCCGCCCCGGTTTCCGCCGCGGCGCCGGAGAGTCAGCGGGGAGGGGGCATGTTGCCCGAACAGCTTAAAAGACACGTGATGCAGAGACAGCTGCGCCACCGGGCGGGACAGACCGGCGACGCCAACATTGACTGATGACCATGGTTGAAGGAGAAACGTTATGGATCTGTTCGCTACAGTAATCGAATTTTTTCAGAGCGGCGGGGTATTCATGTACCCGATCGTCGTGGTCCTCGCGCTCGGCGTCGCGATCGCGATAGAACGTTATATCTATCTGAGCGCGATGCGCAGCGCCAATCAGAAGGCCTGGAAGGCGATCATGGGGATGCTGTCGAAGCGTGACTATCAGGGCGCGCTCGGCATCACGCGAAACTCCAATGCCGCGATCGGAAAGATCCTCGCCTATGGCCTCGAGCGTTCGCGTTCCGCGCATCGCCGGGACGATATCGAAACGGCGATGGAAGAGGGCCTGATGGAAATTCTGCCGCGGCTCGAGTCGCGTACCCATTATCTGGCAATCTTCGCCAACATCGCGACGCTGCTCGGTTTGCTCGGCACGATCATCGGTCTGATCCAGGCATTCACCGCGGTCGCGGCGGTCAATCCGGCCGAGAAGGCCGACATGCTCTCCGCCAGTATTTCAGTCGCGATGAACACGACCGCATTCGGCCTGATGGCGGCGATCCCCTTGCTGCTGATCCATGCGCTGCTGCAATCGAAGACGACCCAGCTCGTCGACAGTCTCGAAATGGCGGCGGTCAAGTTCCTGAACATTCTCTCCGAGGCGGGCAAGACGGCGGCTGCCTCCGCGGCGCCGGTCGCCGGCATGCGTGGAGCGCCGGCATGATACGGCGTTCCCGACATCGCCGGTCGCAGGCCCAGCAGGAACTGAACATCACCGCGTTCATGAATCTGATGGTGATCCTGGTGCCGTTCCTGCTGGTGACCGCCGTGTTCTCCCGCATCGCGATCATCGAGCTCGGGCTGCCTGCCGCCGGCGCCGCCGATCGGGACGACAGCGACCGGCTGAGTCTGGAGGTCACTGTACGCCATGATCGCATCGAGTTGAGCAACCGCGGCGGACAGCCGCTGGTCATCGGCATGCGGGACGGGGAATACAATCTCAAGTCTCTCTCCGACATGCTGAAGCGGGTCAAGGCCGAGTTTCCGGACCATGCCGAGGCGATGATCCTGCTCGAACCGGACATCTCCTACGATGTGCTCGTCCAGGTCATGGATACGGTGCGTTCCGTCCCGGTCGTACAGGCATCCCAGGTTTCCCGGGTCGATCTGTTTCCGGCCATCTCGATCGGCGACGCCGTCCCGCGCGATCGCAAGGGCTGAGGAGAAGTTGCCATGAAGATGTCGCGACGGGCCCTGCGTATGGAGCGCCATCACAAGCGCCGTGGAATCATCGGCGCACTCAATCTCGTATCCCTGATGGACATATTCACGATCCTCGTGTTCTTCCTGCTGGTCAATTCCACTGAAGTGGATGTGCTGCCCTCTTCGAAGGCGATCAGTCTGCCGGAATCGATCGCGGTCGAGCGGCCGCGCGAGACCGTGGTCGTCACGGTGACCGCCAGCGAAATCCTCGTGCAGGGCCGGATCGTCGCCGGCATCGACGCCGCGCTGGCCGATCAGGCCGGCGGGATACCCGCCCTCAGCAGGGAGCTCGATGTCATCGCGCATAAACGCGTGCGGAATGTCTCCGGTGAGACAGTCTCGGATCTCGAGGTCACGATCGTCGGCGAGAAGGATCTGCCCTATCGCCTGCTCAGAAAGATCATGATCGCCTGCACGGAGGCGGGATACGGCCAGGTGTCATTCGCGGTCATGCAGAAGTCGGGGGAGGTCTGACATGAGCGCCACCGTTTTTTATCACGATAGCCGGCTGCCGTGGAGCGAGGATCCCGAAGACCAGCGCCGGCTGCGCACGATCATGATATCCGTGATCGTATTCATGCTGCTGCTATCCCTGGTGATACCGATGATCACGATCCCGGACCGGATTCTCGATCACGTGCAGGATGTGCCGGCCCGCTTCGCCCGACTGATCGTCGAGGAGAAACCGGCGCCGCCGCCTCCGCCGCCGGCGCGTCAGGAAGAGACGCGGCCGTTGCCGGAACAGCTGCCCGAGCCGGTCGCCCGCGAGTTGCCTCCCGCGGCGCAGCCTCAGCAGCAGACCAGTCAGCCGGCGGCGCCGCAGTCCACCGCGCGCGAACGAGCGGCTCGCAGCGGTCTGCTCGCCCTGAGCCAGGACCTGGCCGCGATGCGCAGCGCGACGATCACGCAGGAACTGGAAAGCCGGCCGTTGCGGGACCGCGCCTCGACCGGGGCCCGCGGAGACGCCCCGGCGATCAGCGGGCATAACACCGGCGGCAGCGGCGGCATCGACACCTCGACGCTGGCGCGGGATACTGGCGACACCCGTCTTGCCGGACGCGAGACCACGCGCATCGCCGCTGGCGAGGGCACTGCGCCGGCCAGCGGCAACGCGGCGCAGGCCGTGCGCGGGACGCAGGCCGCGCGGACGAGCGAGGAGATCCAGATGGTCTTCGATCGTAACAAGGGCGCGCTCAACACGCTCTACAATCGCGCATTGCGCGCCAATCCGGCGCTGGCCGGCAAGGTCGTTCTGCGTCTGGTCATCGCGCCCGGCGGAGAGGTGACGCATTGCGAGATCGCATCGAGCGAACTCGGAGACCCGGAACTGGAACGGCGGATCGTCGCGCGGGTCATGATATTCAACTTTGGCGCGAAGGACGTTGCGACGACCGCGATCACCTACCCGATCGATTTCTTCCCCGGTTGAGAAGGCTCCCGCCGCGATCAGCGGTTCAGCAGGATCACCGGCAACAGCGCAAGATAGAAGACCAGGACGATCGCGACGGTGTAGATCGCGAAACGCAAGGGATTGCGCAGAAACAGCGTGTACCAGGTCGCGGCCTCACCGCGACGTTTCCGTTCGGCGTACTCCGCCTGCGCCCGGCTCGCGCGCGTCTGCTGGTATTCCGCGAGCAGGGCCTTCGCCACCTCGTACTGACTCTCGTCACGTAGCCACAGGCAGGCGCTCGACAGGCCCCATTTGCTCGCCTTCGTCTCGTAGAAGTCGACATCGTGTTCGTACAGAAGCGCGCGGACATCGTCGGATTCATCGTCGGGGACGTTGCGCAGGTTCATCAGCAGGCGGGCCATCGGGGATACCAAGTGCATGTGCAGGGATTGATTGCTATTCTATGTCTACCGTATTTTACGGGCAATTCGCGACGCCGCGACCGCGTCCTGGCCGGGAGGCATGCCATGAGAAAAGGAGTGTTCACAATGCTTGCGGGCGCCGCTCTGGCCACTGCGAGCATGATCGCACAGGGGCACGGCGGGCCCGAGGTCGTGCCGGAGCACGAGCGTGAGATCGCGCGAGATCTCGCCGCGACCGGACCCGACGCGAATCGCGGCGTCGAGGCCGTTCATGCCCTCGGCGCATTGCTGCTTGGCGGGGAATTCCCCGGCCTGGAAGACCGGCAGTTGCGCGCGCGCGAGATCGTGATCTCGCCCGGTGGCGTGATCGCGGTGCATCAGCATGAGGGCCGGCCGGGACTCGCCTATATCCTCGAGGGCGAAATCGTCGAACATCGCAATGACGCCGATGGGCCGATCCTGCGCCGCGCCGGCGACATCGCCTTCGAAAACACCGGCGTGATCCACTGGTGGGAAAATGCGAGCGATGCCCGTGTGCGCGCGCTCGTTGTCGATATCGTCCCCGTCGAACAGACACGCTAATGATGAGCAACTGCTTATGACCATCGACTGGACCTCATTCACGCCGTGGAGTGCGTTGGCGGGCGGCGCGATGATCGGCCTCGCGGCTGCGTTATTCGTGCTGTTGAACGGCCGCATCGCCGGCATCAGCGGCATCATCGGTGGACTGCTCGGACCGCGGGCGGCCGGCGATACCGGCTGGCGGATCGCCTTCATCGCCGGCATGGTGCTCGCGCCGCTGCTGTGGCTGCTGTTCACGACGCTGCCGGAGATCCGCATCGAGGCCGGCTGGCCTATGCTGGTCGCTGCCGGCCTGCTGGTCGGCATCAGCACGCGTTATGGCGCAGGCTGCACCAGCGGCCACGGTGTCTGCGGTATTTCGCGGCTGTCGCCGCGCTCGATCGTCGCTACGCTGCTGTTCATGGGCAGCGGCTTCGCGACGGTCTACGTGATCCGTCACCTGATCGGAGGCTGAGCCCATGCCCGCGCATCTGGTATCCGCCTTTATCGTTGGCCTGATCTTCGGCGTCGGCCTGCTGGTCTCCGGCATGGCGAATCCGGAAAAGGTACTCGGCTTCCTCGATCTCGCCGGGGCATGGGACCCGTCACTGGCGCTGGTCATGGGGGGCGCAGTCGGTGTCGGCCTCGTTGCCTTCACGGTTGCGCGCCGTCGTGCGGTCTCGCTGTTCGGCGAGCCGATACGCCTGCCGGAACGGCGCGACCTCGATGCGCCGCTGGTCCTCGGCGCGCTCGGCTTTGGCGCCGGCTGGGGGCTCGCCGGTTTCTGCCCGGGGCCGGCGCTGGTGGCGCTTGGCGCGTTCGAGATCAAGGCGCTGGTGTTTGTCATCGCGATGATCGCGGGCATGGGGCTGTATGAGTTGATCGAGCGTCGTCGTCGCGCATGATCGATCGGCTGATCCCCGGCTGGGTCCGCGGCTATCGCCGCGAGGATTTCACCGGTGATCTGCTCGCCGGCCTGATCGCGACGATGCTGGTGGTGCCGCAGGGGCTCGCGTTCGCGGCGCTCGCGGGATTGCCGGCGCATTACGGCCTCTATGCCAGCCTGCTGCCACTGCTTGCCTATGCCGTGTTCGGCACCTCGATGGTGATTTCGGTCGGGCCGGTCGCGGTTATCTCGCTGATGACTGCAGCCGCGCTGGCCCCGGTTGCGGTCGTCGGCTCCCCCGAATATATCGCTGCCGCCGCGATGCTTGCGCTATTGTCCGGCGTGATGCTGTTCCTGTTCGGTCTGCTGCGACTGGGCATGCTGGCGCAGTTTCTGAGCCATCCGGTGATCAGCGGATTCATCGCCGGCTCGGCGTTGCTGATCATCATCGGCCAGTTGCGGCCCCTGCTCGGTATCTCCGTGGACGGCCACAATGCGATCGAACTGCTGATCGGGATCCTCGCGGCGCTCGACGAAATCAATCTCCTGAGCGCCATGTTCGGCGGCATCATTCTGGCCCTGCTGGTGGCTGCCCGCTTCGGCCTCGGCGCCTTGCTGCAACGCGCCGGTCTGGCAGAAAAACCGGCGGAACTCGTGACCCGGCTGGTGCCGATGCTGGCGGTGATATTCGGCGCGTTGCTGGTGGCGCTGTTCGGCTGGGAGAGTCGGCTCGACGTCATCGGTGAATTGCCAGGCGGTCTGCCGAAGCTCGCCTTTCCGGACGCCGGACTGTCGCTGATCGGTCAGCTATGGCTGCCGGCACTGTTGATCGGCCTGGTCGGCTTCGTCGAGAGCGTCGGCATTGCGCGCACCTATGCGGTACGCAACGGCCAGCGCATCGATCCGGACGCCGAGCTGCGTGGTATCGGCGCGGCGAATCTCGCCAGCGGCTTTTCCGGCGCGTTTCCGGTGACCGGCGCGCTGTCGCGTACCGCGCTGAACGCCGATGCCGGCGCCCGTACGCCGTTCGCCGGGGTCGTATCCGCATTGCTGATCGCGCTGATCCTGCTGGCAGGGACCGGGCTGTTCCGTACACTGCCGGAGACCGTGCTCGCGGCGACGATCATCGTCATCGCATTCGGGTTGATCGATCCCGACGGGTTTCGACAGATCTGGCGCTATGATCGCGCCGAGGCCTGGGCATACCTGATGACCGCGGCGGGGGTCGTGCTGTCGGGCGTCGGCATCGGCATCGCGATCGGCATCGCGCTGTCGCTGGCGACACTGATCTGGCGAGCGAGCCGGCCGCATATCGCGGTGCTCGGTCGCATCGGTCAGAGCCAGCACTTTCGCAACGTCGAGCGCCACGAGGTCGAAACCGCGCCCGAACTATTGATGCTGCGCATTGACGAGAACCTGTTCTTCGGTAACGCCGAGGCCGTCGAGGACCGCATCGGCGAGGAACTGGATGAGCACCCGAAGGTGCGTCATCTGGTGCTGGTGATGTCCTCGGTCAGCTATGTCGATGAGACCGCGCTCGAGATGCTCGAACGCCTGAACCGGCGCCTCAGGGACAAGGGCATCGACCTCCACCTCGCCGAGGTCAAGGGCCCGGTCCTCGACCCCCTCGGCGCCGCCAACCGCCTGCTCAGCGACCTCGGCGGCACCGTCCACCTCTCCACCTGGGACGCCTACACCCGCTTGCGCGCGGGGTCGGACCACGATAACTGATTGTTTTTTAATAAATAGATCCCCGATATCGGGGTGTTTTCGGGCCTCCCAGGCGATTTTCGGGGGCGAAATGACTGTGTTTCGCCGGACCTGGCCAGGCACATGTTGCCGATGACCGATTTCGGCCTCCAAAATCGCCTGGGAGGGCCTGATTTAGGCCAGAAAACCGACTAATAGTCAGTTAAAGCATAAGGTTGCCGTGGTCCGACCCCGCGCGACCAGCGCTGCCAGCGCTGCCAGAGGCGTTCGACGCTGCGGCGGTGGGCACGGGCGAATTCGGGGTAGGCGCTGTCGCAGACGCCTTTCTGGTAGCGGGGGTCGGGACGGGGGGCAACGATGACGGGTTCGTCTCCGAACTGGTCGGCGGTGAGATCGATCAGGTACTCGCCGGCCTCGACCCAGGCGTGACTCTGCCAGTCGTGACCGGCATGGAAACCGAACCAGGCGCGAGGCGTGAGCCCCGGAAACTCGGCGTGCAGGATCCGTTTCAGGAACAGGCTCGAACGCCCGCAGGTCGAGCGCGACAGCGGCGAGGGGATGTCGCCACCGTTGGCGGTATGCCATTCGAGCCAGACCGGTTCGAGGAAGGCCCGCGCCCGCAAGGCCAACAGGAACAAACGGCGCTCGTCTGTATCGGCAACGGCCTCGGGGCAGGACGACCAGCGACCGGAGGACTTCCGCGTCCGGCGTCGGAACAGGGTGTCCCGGAGCAGGGGGCTGGCCGGCCAGACTGCGGTGGACGAAGGCATCACGGCACCTTATAGCGGGTTTGCCATGACTTTAATCCGCCGCACCGCGGCAGGCAAGCGGGGCGCTGACGGTTTGTCAGCCGGCGCGATGGCCGCCTGCGACCACCTTGCGGGCGACCGGCGTCGCCGGGTCGCCGAACTCGAGCTCGTCGGGCAAGGTGACCTCGACCCCGATCGGCAGATGATCCGACAGCGGGTGTTGCAGTACCTCGACCTCGTCAATGCGGATCGATGGCGATACCAGCACATGGTCGATATTGCGGTTTGGCCGCCAGCTCGGGAAGGTCGGCAGGTCGTCGACCGGCGGGCACAGCCCGGTGCAGTCGACCAGCAGGTTCATCTCGTCGCTGCGGGTGCGACAGTTGAAATCGCCCATCACCATGACATGTCGGTACTGGTTCACGATCCGCGACATGTACAGGATCTGGCGCAGGCGCGCGCGTTTGCTGAGGCCAAGGTGGACGAGCAACAGCACCAGCGGGTTGGACGGCTCGCCGTAATGGACTTCGATCAGCCCGCGTCCGGGGATCAGCCCCGGCAGCCGGTGTTCGGTGAAATGCGTCGCCGCGAAACGGCTCAGCAGGCCGTTGCTGTGCTGGGCGAATTTGCCGAGGTTGCGATTGGTCTGGAAATAATAGTGCGGGAAGTCGCCGCGGCGCGCAAGAAACTCTACTTGATTGATGAACAGACTGCGGAAACTGCCAGCATCGGCCTCCTGCAGCGCAACGATGTCGTAACCGTTGACCAGATCGGCGATGCGATCGAGATTGCTGAAGCTCTCGGCGTGCGGCAGTACATGCTTCCAGCTGTGCGTCAGGTAATGACGGTAGCGCCGCGAGGCGATGCCGACCTGGATATTGTAGGTGATCAGGCGCAGCTGCCGTCCGGCCACAGAGGCGGCATCGAGCGCGGACGCAGTCAGGGCCGCGTCCGTCTCCGCGCTGTTCAGAGGCAGGCTCATATCGGACACACCATTTCTCCGAGCTTGGCCGTCAGTTTCAGGTTTTCGCTGTAATCGACCGGGCAGTCGATGATGCTGACGGTATTATCGGCCAGCGCCGTTTCGAGTACAGGGAGCAATTGTCCGGCTTCCTCGATCCGGTACCCCTTCGCGCCGAAGGCCTCGGCATATTTTACGAAATCGGGGTTGCCGAATCGAACACCGCTGCAGCGGCCAAAGCTCTGGAGCTGCTTCCATTCGATCAGGCCGTATCCGTTATCGTTCCAGATGAGGACGACCATCGGTATTTTCAGCCGCATCGCGGTCTCGAGTTCCTGGGAATTCATCAGGAAGCCGGCATCCCCGGTGACCGCGACGATGCGCCGGTCCGGGCAGGCGAGATGGGCGGCGATCGCCCCCGGAACCGCGATCCCCATGCTGGCAAAGCCGTTGGAGATGATGCAGGTGTTCGGCTGCTCGCAACGGAACATGCGCGCCATCCACAACTTGTGTGCGCCGACGTCGCAGATCACGATGTCCTCGAGGTCCATCGCTGTGCGCAGGTCCCAGATGATCTTTTGCGGCTTCAGCGGAAAGCTGCGGTCCTCGCAGTGCTGGTTCATTTCATCGATCAGGGCGTCGCGCAAGGCGCGCATCCGATGCCCTTCGTGCGGTCTCGCCTGATCGGCGATACGCGGCAGGCTGAGCTTGATGTCGCCGACGACGCCGACATC
>CAYLKC010000014.1:0-31317 GCA_964384095.1 uncultured Chromatiales bacterium | reverse complement strand
GAAGGGGGGTAAATTGCTGGCACTGCTTACAGCGCCCCCCCTTCGCTCGCGAAGGGGGCTAAATTGCTGGCACTGCTTACAGCGTCCCCCCCTTCGCTCGCGAAGGGGGGCCAGGGGGGATGCGAGCGCAGCGAGTAAATCAGAGCGAGTAAATCAGAACGCTCGCTGCGCGAGCATCCCCCCTTTCCTTCCCCCCTTCTGAAGAAGGGGGGTTAGATACCCCACCTTGGCAGCAGCGTGTGGGGGACGTCGAGGTGGTCGAGGATGCGGGCGACGACGAAGTCGACGAGGTCGCCGATCGCGCGCGGCAGGTGATAGAAGCCGGGGCTCGGCGGCATGATGACGACACCGAGGCGGGCGAGCTTGAGCATGTGTTCGAGGTGGATCGCCGACAACGGCATCTCGCGTGGCACCAGGATCAGCTTGCGCTGCTCCTTCAGCACGACGTCGGCGGCGCGTTCGAGCAGATTGTCGCTGGTCCCGGTGGCGATCGCGGCGAGCGTGCCGCTGGTGCACGGGCATACGACCATCGCGCGCGGTGCGCCCGAGCCACTGGCGACCGGCGCGGTCCACTGGTCCTTGCCGAAGGCCTCGATCTGGCCGTCGGTCGCGCCGTAGAGTTCGGAGAAGAACTGCGCCATGTCGCGCGGCGCCGGCGGCACCTTGAGGTCGGTCTCCATCGCCATGACCACCTGCGCCGGCTGCGACACCATCAACTGCACGCGTTCGCCGGCATGGACCAGGCATTCCATCAGGCGCAGGCCGTAGGGGATGCCGGAGGCCCCGGTCATCGCCAGCGCGATCGCATCGTTGCGGTCAGTCATGTTCGAGCGCCTCGATCAGACGTTGATGGATGTTTTCGAAACCGCCGTTGCTCATGACGAGGACGTGATCCCCGTCCGCCGCGGTCTCAGCGACATGCGTGACGATTGCCTGCACCGAATCGAACACCCGGCAGCGAGGGCCGAGCGTACCGGCGACCTCCTCGATCGGCCATCCGAGTCCGCTCGGGCGATATAACAACACCTCATCGGCGCCGGCCAGGGACGGCGCGATGCGGTCGCGGTGCACGCCCATCTTCATCGTATTGGAGCGCATCTCCAGCACCGCGACAAGCCGCGCGTCGCCGACGGCGCGGCGCAGGCCGTCGATCGTCGTCGCGATCGCGGTCGGGTGATGGGCGAAGTCGTCGTAGACGGCAATGCCGCGCACCGTGCCGCGCAGCTCGAGCCGGCGGCGCACGCCGCCGAATTCCGCCAGCGCCGCGATTGCGGTCGCGGGCGGGACGCCGGCATGACGCGCGGCGAGCAGCGCGGCGAGGCCGTTGTCGATGTTGTGGCGGCCGCTCAGTTGCCAGCCCACCTCGCCGATCGTCCTGCCGTCCTGGATCACGGTGAAGCCGCGGCCATCCGCGAGCGGCCGCGCCGACCAGCCCGATCCGTCGTCGCCGAAACGTTCGACCGCTGTCCAGCACCCCATCGCCAGCGTGGCGTCGATCGCTTCGACGCCACGCGGCGCGATGATCAGGCCATTGCCCGGCACGGTGCGCACGAGGTGATGGAACTGGCGCTGGATCGCGGCGAGGTCCGGGAAGATGTCGGCGTGGTCGTATTCGAGGTTGTTGATGACCAGCGTGCGCGGACGGTAATGCACGAACTTCGAACGCTTGTCGAAAAATGCCGAGTCGTATTCGTCGGCCTCGACGACGAAGAACGGCGTCGCGCCGAGCCGGGCCGGCGCCGGGAAGTCGTGCGGCGCGCCGCCGATCAGGAAACCGGGTGCGAGACCGGCGTATTCGAGGATCCACGCCAGCATCGATGAGGTCGTGGTCTTGCCATGGGTGCCGGACACCGCCAGCACCCAGCGCCCCGGCAGGACATGACGCGCGAGGAACTCGGGTCCCGAGGTATAGGGAATACCGTCCGCAAGCGCACGCTCGACGACCGGGTTGCCGCGCGACATCGCATTGCCGATGACCAGCAGGTCCGGGGCCGGATCGAGCTGCGCTGGATCATAGCCCTCGACCAGCGGGATGCCGCTGTCCGCGAGCAGCGTGCTCATCGGCGGATACGCGCCCTGGTCGGCGCCGCTGACCTCGAAACCGGATTCGCGCGCGATCAGCGCGAGGCCGCCCATGAAGGTGCCGCAGACGCCGAGGACATGGACGCGCATGTCAGGCCGTCGCGCCCGAGGCCGAGAAGAACACGCTGCGCGTGACGCTGAAGGTGATGAACATATAGAGCAGCGCCAGCATCACGCCGATCGGCAGGATCGTATCGATTGCATGGCGCAGGATATGGCCGAGCACCAGCAGGCTCCAGAACAGCCAGGCCCACAGCAGCAGCGAAACGATCACCGCCATCGCCGACAGCTCGTCGCCGACGACCAGTTGCTGTTGCCAGATCACCAGCGGCAGGGCCGCCATCTCGAGGACCGCGCTGGCGCCGAGCATCGCGGTGAAGGTCTGAAGATAGCGGTTCATCATCAGCCGCACCCACAGCAACAGCCAGATCAGGAATCCGAACAGCGCGGTATCGAGCAGCACGAGGCCGGCGGCGGCTGCGGGCGTCATGTGCTGTAACGCCATCACCAGACCGGCGGCGACATAGCAGAGCGCCGCGAAGCCCGCGAGCACCGGTACCGCCGGCAGGTCCTGCGGCCTGAGCCGCAGCAGACACAATGCAAGGAAGCTTTTGAGGACGACCAGCATCAGACGCTGAAGTACTTGGCCTGCGGGTGATGCACGACGATCGCACTGGTGGTCTCTTCGGGCCACAACTGGTCCTCGTCGCCAAGGACGACGCCGATGCGATCGGCACCGAGCAGGTCGAGGATCTTGTCCTGGTCGGCGAGATTGGGGCAGGCCGGATAACCGAAGGAATAGCGTGAACCGCGATAGCCCTGCTTCAGCATATCGGGCATCGAGCGCGCGTCCTCGCGGCTGAAACCGAGTTCGGCGCGGATGCGCTTGTGGATGAACTCGGCGAGGCCTTCGGTCGTCTCGACGTTGAAACCATGCCAGTACAGGTATTCCTGGTATTGATCGGCCGTGAACAGCTCGCGCGCGAAATCCGACGCGTGCTGACCGACGGTGACGAGCTGGAAGGCGACGACGTCGATCTCGCCGGAATCGACCGGACGGAAGAAATCGGCGATGCAGATCCGGCGCGCCTTGTTCTGGCGCGGGAAGGTAAAGCGGCAGCGTTCTTCACGGCCCTCCGGATCGGCATAGACGATCAGGTCGTCTCCCGCAGATTGACAGGGGAAATAGCCGTAGACCGCCTGCGGCCGGCTGATGTCTTCCTGCTCGCTGCGCACAACGAGGCGATTGAGGATCGGATCGACCTCGGTGCGCGCCCAGGCCTGGTATTCGGCCTCGGAGCGGCCCTGGGCCTTGAAGCCCCACTGGAAGCGATACAGCGTGCGGCGGTTGATATAGGGCACGACGGCGCGCAGCGGGATGCGGTCGATGCACTTATTGCCGAGGAACGGCGACTCCGGCACCGGGTTGTCGTGCCGGATCGCACCGCCCTTGTCGTCCTCGCCCTGCTCCATTTCCGGTATAACGTCTCGTGAACGATTCATCGCTACATGATAACGTGTCCGCCAGCGTGAATTGAATCGAAATATCCGACGGAAGACGTAATGACGGTCTGGCAAGCCATAGAAGACGCGATTTCGGCCGCGCGCCGTTCGCCGTTCCGCATCACCGGCCGCCGAGCGCTCGGCGGCGGCTGCATCAACCAGGCGACCGTGCTCGAGGGCGACGGCCAGCGCTGGTTCGTCAAGCTGAACGATGCGGCGCGCGTCGACATGTTCGCCGCCGAGTTCGCCGGCCTCGAGGCGCTGGCCGGGAGCGCCACCTTGCGGGTGCCGGCGCCGGTCTGTTACGGCGCCGCCGGCGGCCAGGCCTATCTGGTGCTGGAATTCCTCGATCTCGCCGGCAGTGGCGGCCCGGCCGCGGACGAGTCGCTCGGCCGCGGGCTCGCCGCGATGCATCGCATCACGCAGGCGGTGTACGGCTGGCATACCGACAACACGATCGGCTCGACCCCGCAGCACAACCGGCAGGACAGCGACTGGCTCCGCTTCTGGGGTACGCACCGGCTCGGTTTCCAGCTCGAGCTCGCGGCCGCGAACGGCTGGGACGGGTTGCGCGACGATGGCGAGCGCCTGCTCGATACACTGCCCGCCCTGCTGCCGGCGCGACCGCCGGCGTCATTGCTGCACGGCGATCTGTGGTCCGGCAATCACGCCTTCCTGCGTGACAATACGCCGGTGATCTTCGACCCGGCGGTCTATTACGGCGACCGTGAGACCGATCTCGCGATGACCGAACTGTTCGGCGGCTTCTCCGCGCGCTTCCACAGCGCCTACCGTGAGGCCTGGCCGCTCGATCCCGGCTACGAGCTGCGCAAGACCGTATACAACCTCTACCACGTGCTGAACCACCTGAACCTGTTCGGGCGGAGCTATCTGGCGCAGGCGGAGAGGATGATCAAATCGTTGTTGCGGGAGGTAACCTAACCCCCCTTCTTCAGAAGGGGGGAAAGAAAGGGGGGATGCGAGCGCAGCGAGCATTCTGAGTTACTCGCTGCGCTCGCATCCCCCCTGCCCCCCTTCGCAAGCGAAGGGGGGTTTTTTGCAGGTCCTGGTAGTTGGAAGGATATCCCTCAGCGCGGCAGGATGTTATCGCCCTTGCCCATCTTCGGATCGGCATCCGGCGTGTTCATCAGCACCGTGATCGCTCCTCGCATCGCGGCAATCATCGAGTGATCGACGATGGCGTTGTTGGTCGGACGATCCTTCGGCGACACGATGTCGAACGTCACGGCCTCAGACACGGCAACGCCATAGGTTGCCATGCCGTGAACGACATTCTTCGGATTGCCGTTCAGGTAAACGCGATCCCAGATGCCGGCGATCGGGTGCATCGCGGTCGCATCGTTGATGTTGGCATTCACGTAGAAGATGCGCACCCGCTCACCAGGCTTCGAGACCAGCGCCAGCGAGGCGTCCGGGTCGTGCACCGGGTCGTAGTGGAAGACCTTGCCGTTGATCAGCGCGTTGCTCCAGCCCTCGCCCATCATCATCGCATGATGATTCTCGGCATCCGGGAACAGCTGCGACTGGACCAGGACATACTCACGGTCCGGCTTCGGATAGTCCTTCGTGTAACCCTCCTTCGGGTCGACGATGATGATGCCGAACATGCCGCGCGCGATATGCTGATGCATCGGGTTCGCGCCGCAGTGATACATGAACACGCCCGGATGATTTGCCTTGAAGCGGAAGGTCTTGCTCTCGCCCGGCTTGACCGGCGCGAACTCGTCGAGCACGTCGACGACCGCCGCATGGAAGTCCATCGAATGCGAGTTCTTGTTGCTCGCCGGATTGACCAGTGTGAATTCGACGGTATCGCCTTCCTTCACCCGCACGACCGGTCCCGGCATATGCTCGCCGAAGGTCCATCCCGGATACTTCGTGCCCTTGTTGTCGACGACGATGTCATGCTCCATCGCCACCATCTCGACCTTGACGACCTCCGCCAGCGCGGACTGGCCGGCCAGTGTCAGCGCTGCCCCCAGGGCCAGGCCGATTCCCGCCCCATGACTGATTTTCCTGATCTTCATCTTGCTCTCCTTTTCTCTCTCGTTGATGCAAAACCGCATTCCGGACTCACGAACCCGAGCCATGGCTACACTTGCAAAGCTCTCTCATGTGTTCCACCAGCCGGTGGATCTCGTCATCGCTGAGCGCGCCCTCCCACGGCGGCATCAGCACCGACTTGCTGACCGCGAGACCGCCTTCCTTGACGGCCTTGAACAGCTCTTCATCGGACCGGCCGGACATCCAGGCCGTATCCGTGTGATCGCGCGGCTGCACCGACATGTCACGCAGATTGATGCCCATGCCGTCGCCCTCGATCCCGTGACACTGCGCGCAGTAGGTCTTGTACAGTGCCGCCCCCGATTCCTGCGCCAGCACGCTGCCGTGGCTGCCAATGGCCATCAGCAGAAATACCAGGACGGATATCATGCGATTCATTGCGCCACCTCCTCACTCAGCGCGTGCAGGTAGTGCACGAGCCTCTGCATATCGTTGTCATTGAGCTTGCGCGCGGGCATGAAACTCCTCGGATCCCAGGCCTGCGGATTGCGCATATAGCTGATCATGAAGTCCGGCTGGAGCCGCGCGCCCGCGGTATAGACCTCGGGTCCGGACAAGCCGCCATACCCGGGCTCGATCTCGTGACAGCCGATACAGCCACGGAAGCGATCGAAGATCATCTCGCCCATACTGATCGCGATCGTGCCGGTCTGGTATTCGCCCGGCTTGATCAGTTCCGATCCCGCCTTCAGCGTCATCAGCCAGGCCGCGACGCTCACCGCGTCGTCGCTTTCCAGCGCCGGATGAGCGGGCAGGGTGTCCGCCTCCAGCACATCCCGCTCGCCGTCATGCGTGACATGGTTTGCGAAGAACATGCCTGCGGGACGGATCCGTACCGGATCCTGCAGCCATTGCGCCAGCCATTCCTCGCGATACTTGTTGCCGGCGTAGAACAGGTCCGGCCCCTTGCGCGACCACATGGCTTCCAGCGTCACCGGCGCCGGGCCTTCGATGTCATGGCACTGGACGCAGTCCCGCTTGACGATTGCTTCACCGGCAAATGCGGACGATGCAACCACCAGCGCCAGTGCCGATGCGATCGCGATCATGAGTCGTTTCGTTTTCAATGTGCGTGCCCTCCTCTCGGCGCCTGCCGGCGCGACCGCGTGGAGATCGGTTCGCCGGCGAAGCCCTTGTGATCGTGCATGCCGTAGCCGGCCTTCATCGACTCGCTATAGAAGAAGTTCGGGTCGTATTCCTTGTCCTTCCAGTGGTACCACTCATCGACCTCGATCTCCGTGTACTCGAACACGGACATCGGTCCGCCGTGTGCCTGGCCGTCGTTGGTGACATGCGGATCGATATGGTCATGCAGCATCCACAGGCCGGGATTGTCCATCTCGACGATGACGTCGTAGCGCTCGCCCGGGCCGATCAGCAGCGTGTCGACGTAATACGGCGACGACAACGCGGTACCGTCCTTGTGCGTGACCAGCATGTCGTGTCCGTGGAGATGCATAGAATGGATCTCGCCGCCGGCGCCGTAGAAGCGGATGCGCACGACATCGCCCTTGCTGACGCGCACCGGCTGGGTCATCGGGAATGAACGGCCGTTCATAGAGAAGTAGTTCGGCTTGTCGCGCGGCCCGCCGCCCTGACCATAGCGGGTCGCGTAGTCGGAGTCCCAGGAGCTCAGCATGATGATGACGTCCTTCGTCACTTTACGTTCGATCTTCGCCGGCTTCTTCGGATCGACGATCAGCGGTCCCCACATGCCGCGGATGCCGACATGCTCGTGGACATTGACGTGACAGTGGTACCAGAGGCTGCCGGTCTTGTCGGCGGTCCATTCGTAGGTAAAGGTAGCGCCGGGCTCGATGTCCTTCTGGGTCACGCCGGGCACGCCGTCGTTGCGCCAGTTGTTGCGCTGATAGATGCCGTGCCAGTGAATGGTGTGGGGCAGGCCGGTGTTGTTGGTGACGTGGACCTTCACCTGGTCCCCCTCGCGCACGCGGATCAGCGGCGCCGGCACCTGACCGTTGAATGCGAATACCTGGTAACTGAGGTCCGGGGCCACCTGGATCGTCACTTCATCGATGGTCAGGTGAAACTCGCGCTCCTCGGCGATTGCTGCCGAGCACACTGTGATGAGCGCCGCGACCAGCAGCCATCGAAGCATCGCCGGTTCGTAATGAAATGATCTCATCGCTACCTCCCGTCGCCCGGATGTCGACACCAAGCCGTTGATTAATAATTATTTTCTGACCTGCTCAAGTGGTATTCTTATTACATGTATCTAATCTGCATGTTTATGTTACGCGCCTTCGGAGTGATGTCAACACCCTTTTATTTTATGCGTGATTTCAGTGACTTCCGGTTTCACGCCATGGATCGAGCGTGTACTATCGCGGACGTGAAGCAGAAAAAACTCTACAAGGTCATCTTCCACAACGAAGGAAAGCTCTACGAGATCTACGCGCGGGAAGTCGCGCAGGCAAACCTGTACGGCTTCGTCGAGATTGGCGGGATTCAGTTCGGCGAGAAGTCCGCGGTCGTCGTCGATCCGTCTGAGGAAAGGCTCAAGGCCGAGTTCGGCAACGTGAAGCGGACCTGGATCCCGGTGCACGCGATCGTTCGCATCGACGAGGTGGAGAAACAGGGGGCCGCGAAGATCACCGCGCTCGACGACAAGGGCGGCAAGGTGACGCCGTTTCCTGGACCTGCGTGGTCACCGGGCAATCCGGCCAAGCCCTGAACGGCGCTTGAGTCCGCCGGATCAGGCGTCGCGGGCGCAGCGAAAACCGAGGTCGTCGAAGCGGGAGTCCGGCGGCAGATAGAAGCGGTAGGCACTGCGGTAGAAATGGCTGATCACGTAATGACCGAGCCCGCCCCAGCCACCGCCGCGCACGACCCGGAATTTCTCGCCGAAGTCCTTTGATTCGTAATCGCTGCCTGGATAGGGTCCGTACCAGTCGGCGACCCATTCCATGACATTGCCGGCCATGTCGTAGAGGCCATACGGCGACTTGCCTTCCTCGACCGAACCCACCGGCCGTACGCCGAGCCGCTCGTCGCCGCCTGCGCTGACCCGGGTCAGGGCCCATTCATCGCCCCAGGGATATTCACGGCCATGCTCGCCGCGCGCGGCCTTTTCCCACTCCTGCTCGGTCGGCAGGCGCTTGCCGGCCCAGGCGCAATAGGCCGCGGCGTCCTGCCAGGCGACGCCGGTGACCGGCAGGGGGTCGAGGGCGCGCCGGCGTTGTTCGATCAGTGTCAGCAGCTCATCGCGGTCGAGTTCACGCACGTCGCGGCCGACCTCAAAGACCTCGGTCGCGAGTTCGCGCAGCACGCCGACCTCGGGATTCGCAAACACCAGCATCTCGGTCGACAGCAGATAACCGTTCTGCTGCCAGGTGTCGGGCACCCAGTAGTTCTGCTCGACGACGAAGCGGTGGTAATCCGCATTGGTGACCTCAAAGCGGTCGATCAGGAAGCTGTCGAGGTGAACCTCCCGACGCGGGTGCTCGTCGAGGTACAGCGGTTTGTTGAAACCGAATTCCCGGTTCAGCGGGTCCTTGTCGGTACGGTCGCTGCCGAACACGAACTTGCCGGCCGGGATGCGCACCATGCCGTCATCGCCGGCGGGCGGCGCGGCGGCAGTCGCGACAGCGAGCGGCAGCATCAGCAGCAGGCATGGACCGATTCGCTTCATGACCGGCGCTCCTCAGGCATCGCGGGCGCAGCGGAACCCGAAGGTCGCGTTCTGCACCCGTGCGTTGAAGAAACTGCGATTATACAGCGGTGCCGAGATCCCGCACTGATAGAACGAGCAGTCCCACCACGATCCTCCCTTGAGCACGCGGTAGATCTGCCCGAAGTTTTCCGAACGGTTGTCGTTGCCGGGGTGCGGCAGATACCAGGCGTCGGTCCACTCCCAGACATTGCCGGACATGTCGTGTAGCCCATAGGGGCTGACGCCCTCGGCGAAGGCGCCGACCGGCGTGGTGTCGCCCTCGATGCCGATGCGCGCCCAGCGCACCGGGGTATTGGCCTTGTGCAGGCGAAACTCGTTGCCCCACGGAAAGACACGGCCGTCCTCGCCGCGCGCCGCCTTCTCCCACTCCTGCTCGGTCGGCAGACGCTTGCCGGCCCAGTCGCAGTAGTCGCGGGCGTCGAACCATGACACGAAGGTCACCGGGTGATCGGCCTTGCCCGGCGGGATGCGGCGGCCGGTGAAGTGCTGCGGCGCGCGCCGGCCGCTATCCTCGATGAAGGCGAGGTACTGGAGATTCGTGACCTCGTACTGGTCGATCTCATAGTCGCCGAGCCGGACCACATGTTGCGGTCCTTCGTCGGAGAAGCGCTCGTCGCTGCCCATGATGAACTCGCCGGCGGGGATGCGGATCATCGGACCGGGCGCGGCGCCGAAGCGCGATTCATCATAATAGAGCGGCACAGACATGCCAAAGGTCTCGGTCATCCGTTCGCGGTCGGCGTCATTCGCGGCGGCCAGCGCAGCGACGAAGGCGCCGCCTCGCTCGTCGACATGGCAGGCGGCGCAGCCCTGGTCGACGTTGACATGCTCGAAGGTCCGGTCGGTATGGCAGGTCGTGCAGCGCTCGATGTCCTCGCCGTGATGCAGGCTCTGCATGTCGGGAACAGGGTCGGAGCCGCGCGGCGCAGGGGCATGGAACAGCAGCACGAGCGCCAGCGCAGAGGCGGCACATGCCAGCGACAGCGGTCGTGCCGCGTTCACGGCGCCCCCGCGTCTCCGCGACCGGCGCGGCGCAGCAGCAGCGCGATCTCGTTGTGATCCTTGGACGAAGCCGCCATGATCGGGGTCCAGCCGTGATCGTTTCTGGCATTGACGTCGGCCCCGCCCTCGATCAGCGCCGCGACGACATCAATATGACCGCGCATCGCCGCCCAGTGCAACGCCGTCGACTGGCGATCATCGGCGAGGTTCGGGTTGGCGCCGCGCGCAAGCAGTACCCGCACCGCCTCGGTATTGCCCTTGACCGCGGCGCGCATCAGCGCGCTCCAGTGACGATCGTCGACCGCATCGATATCGGCGCCGCGGTCGAGCAGCAACTCGACCAGCTCGACATGGTTGCCGCGCGCCGCGTGCATCAGCGCGGTCCAGCCGTAGCTGTTGCGCTCATCGACATCGGTGCCGGCATCGAGCGCAACGCGGGCCTGCGCGGCGTCTCCATGCATCACCGATTTCATGAACTCGGTATTACCATCGCAGGCAGCGAGCACGAGGCCGAGCGCGGCCATCGCGAGCGTGACGGTGATTGATCGGATTCTGGCCATGACCTTGAATGCTATCATGAAAATCCCCCGCCCGCGGGACGCGCCGGCGGCGCGAGTGGCGCCGGCGGTTTCGCGCCGCTATCATGGCGGGATGAGCCGCGCCATGAACTTCTTCGTCTGTCCCAAATGCGAACGGCGCTCGATCAGCGTCGGCAACAAGTACCTGAGCAGCCACTGGATCAACATCTACTGCCCGGCCTGTGGCGCCCGCCTGTTCGCCGAACCGATCCTGCTGGCGCTGGTCTACATGGTCTATTTCTGGGCCGTGATGTGGTTCATCTCCTGGGCGATGTTCAAGGAAGACTGGACCCTTGCGCTGTACCTGATCCCGGTGTGGCTGCTGATCGATTTCCTCAGCCTCGCCTACATGCCCCTGCGGGTGATGCGCCCGAAAAAGGCCGCGGCGCCAAGGGAATAACATCGATGGCCGTCACCCGCGCCGGCGTGCCGCAACCGTGGTCCCGCCGATGATCCGTATCTTTGACAGAAAGGGCTTCATCGAGTTGCTCGAGATCGACGGCACGACGCTGGTCGGTGCGGACCTCCGTGACGCCGCCTTGCGAGAGGCCAATCTCGTCCAGGTCGACCTGCGCGGAGCCGATCTGTCGGACGCCGTCCTCGCCCATGCCGACCTGCGTCTCGCGAACCTGGGCGGCGCCCGCCTGACGCGGGCCGACCTGACCGGCGCGGATCTCTCCGGCGCCGATCTCAGCGATGCGGACCTCTCCTCGGCGACGCTGGCGGAGGCGAAACTCGACGGCGCGACACTCTCCGGGACGCGGCTGCCGGAAACCTTCCGCAAGGCCGCGCCCTTCGCCGGCATCCAGGTCAAGATCGAGAGATAAACAATATGGACGTCACCCGCATCCTCGCCCCCCTGAACGACGCCCAGCGCGAGGCCGTCGCCCTGCCGCCGGTACCGGCGCTGGTGCTGGCCGGCGCCGGCAGCGGCAAGACCCGCGTGCTGGTGCACCGCATCGCCTGGCTGATCCGCGCCGAGGACGTGTCGCCGTTCGGCATCCTCGCGGTCACCTTCACCAACAAGGCCGCCGCCGAGATGCGCGGGCGCATCGAGCACATGCTCGGCATGCCGGTCGGCGGCATGTGGGTCGGCACCTTCCACGGCCTCGCCCATCGTTTGCTGCGCGCGCACTGGCGCGACGTCGGCCTGCCGCAGACCTTCCAGATCCTCGATTCCGAAGACCAGTACCGGCTGATCCGCCGCGTACTGAAGGCGCTGGACCTCGACGAGGCACAGTGGCCGCCGAAGCAGGCGCAATGGTTCATCAACGGGCGCAAGGACGAAGGCCAGCGCCCGAAGCACATCGACGACCGCGGCGATCCGTTCCAGGCACAGATGCTGCGCATCTACCAGGCCTATGAAGAGGCCTGTCAGCGCGCCGGCGTCGTCGACTTCGCCGAACTGCTGCTGCGCGCGCACGAACTGTGGCGCGACCGCCCCGAGATCCTCGCGCACTACCGGCATCGCTTTCGTCACGTACTCGTCGACGAGTTCCAGGACACCAACGCAATCCAGTATGCGTGGCTGCGCCTGCTGACCGGGCAGGACATCCCGCTGTTCGTCGTCGGCGACGACGACCAGTCGATCTACGGCTGGCGCGGCGCGCGCATCGAACATATCCAGAAGTTCAGCCGCGACTATCCCGGCGCGAAGATGGTCCGCCTCGAACAGAACTATCGCTCGACCGGCACCATCCTCGGCGCCGCGAACGCGCTGATCGACCACAACGCCGGCCGCCTCGGCAAGAAGCTGTGGACCGCCGGCTCTGAGGGCGAGAAGATCCAGCGCTACATGGCCTACAACGACCTCGAGGAGGCGCGCTTCATCGCCGAGCGCATCCGCCGCTGGGTCGAAGAGGGCGGCCGTCGCTCGGAGGCCGCGATCCTGTATCGCTCGAACGCGCAGTCGCGTGTCATCGAAGAGGCGCTGATCCAGTCCGGCATACCTTATAAGGTATACGGCGGCTTCCGCTTCTTCGAGCGTGCCGAGATCAAGGATGCGCTCGCCTATCTGCGGCTGGTCTCGAACCGCTCGGACGACCCGTCGTTCGAGCGCGTCGTCAACACCCCGACCCGCGGCATCGGCGAGCGCACGATCGATCATGTGCGCCAGACCGCGCGCGCACGCGGGATCCCGATGTGGGAGGCCGCGCGCGAGATCTGCCAGTCGAACGAACTCGCCGCGCGCTCATCGTCGGCCTTGCGCGTATTCCTCGACCTGATCGATGCACTCGACGCCGAGGTGCGCGACTTGCCGCTGTACGAGCAGGTCGACGCAGCGATTCGCAAGGGCGGCCTGATCGCGCATTATCAGAAGGAGAAGGGCGAGCGCGGCGAGGCGCGTATCGAGAACCTCGAGGAACTCGTCAGCGCCGCGCGCCAGTTCGAATACTCGCCCAACAGCGACGACCCCGACGCCGTCCCGATGGAGCCGCTCGCGGCCTTTCTGTCGCATGCCGCGCTCGAGGCCGGCGACACCCAGGCCGAGGAGAATACCGACTGCGTGCAACTGATGACCCTGCACTCGGCCAAAGGCCTCGAGTTCCCGCTGGTGTTCCTCGCCGGCATGGAAGAGGGCCTGTTCCCGCACGGCCGCTCGGTCGAGGAACCGGGCCGGCTCGAGGAAGAACGACGGCTGTGCTACGTCGGCATCACCCGCGCGAAGAAACACCTGTATATCACCCATGCCGAGATGCGGCGGCTGCACGGCTCGGAGATGTTCCAGTCGCCGTCGCGTTTCATCAGCGAGATCCCGGAAGAACTGATCGAGGAAGTACGCGCGCGATCGCGCGTGTCACGACCGGCGTATCAACCACAGACGCAAGCGGCGCCCCGCGCCCGCCCGATGGAAGCCATGCCCGCCGGACTCAAACTCGGCCAGCGCGTTACGCATGCGAAGTTCGGCGAGGGCGTGATCCTGAATTACGAAGGGCAGGGCAGTCATGCCCGCGTGCAGGTGAACTTCAAGGGCGCGGGGAGCAAGTGGCTGGTGGTAGCCTACGCAAACCTCGAAGCAATCCAGTAACCCCCTCCGCAGCCCCCCCCTTCTTCAGAAGGGGGGCAGGGGGGATGCGATAAAAGGCGCCCCGCCTTGCCGAATAACTAATTGATTTATCAATTCTTACTGCCACGATAAGCGTTCGGATCCCGGCTTGCTGCAGGGAAGACTATCGGGCATAATGTCCGGTATTCTTCCCTGAGGATATTTCGAGAACATGGACACCCGGGTCGTATCCCAACTTCTCCGCATGGCCCGCTCCCGATTCACCCAGGAGCAACTGGCCGCCATTCTGGAAACCACGGATCGCACCGTCAGGCGCTGGGAGATCGGTGAAACCGAACCGCCCCGATATCTTGAGGATGCCATTCGTCAGAGAATCCTCCCGATGCTTGCCCCTGCAAACACGGACAGATCAGATTTCACCTTCATTGACCTGTTCGCCGGCATTGGCGGGATAAGAATGGGATTCGACCGCAATGGCGGTCGTTGTGTATTCACGAGCGAGTGGGACTCCTTCGCAAGGAAGACCTATATCGCGAATTTCCCGGTCACCGATGATCATTCCTTTGCCGGTGATCTGACTGCTATTGATCCCGCATCCATCCCTGATCATGACGTACTTTGTGCCGGGTTCCCGTGCCAGCCATTCAGCATCGCGGGGGTTTCAAAAAAGAATTCCCTGGGCCGGAGCCACGGCTTTGAATGCAAGACCCAGGGAACGCTTTTTTTCAATGTCGCGAAGATCATCGAGAAGAAACGGCCTGCTGCCTTCCTCCTCGAGAACGTGAAGAATCTCGCGTCCCACGACAAGGGGAATACCTTCCGTGTCATCATCGAAACCCTTCGTGACGAACTGGGATACGAGGTACATTACAAAGTCATAGACGGCCAGCATTTCACTCCGCAGCACCGGGAGCGGATCATCATTGTCGGCTTCCGTGAGAAGTCAGGTTTCTCGTGGGAAGATCTTCGCCTGCCAGGGAGCGGGCCAAGTCTTGTCAGCATCCTGCACCCGGAAGACGGGAGCGAGGAAACTGAGGAACCCTATACTCGAGGCAAGACGGCAAAGGTAAATCCGAAATATATTCTTACGCCAAAGCTCTGGAACTATCTGCAGGCCTACAAGGAAAAACACAGTGCGGCCGGTAACGGTTTCGGGTTTGGTCTTGCCTACCCCGAGAGCGTAACAAGAACGCTTTCCGCACGATATTACAAGGATGGTTCCGAGATTCTGGTATGGAGGGGCGCACGCAAGCGCCCCAGAAGGCTGACGCCACGCGAGTGCGCCAGACTGATGGGGTTCCCGGACAGCTTCCAGATACCTGTAAGCGATACGCAGGCATACCGGCAATTCGGAAACAGTGTGGTCGTACCTGTCATCTCTGAAGTAGCAAGAATAATGGCACCAAGAATCACTCGACTGCTTCGTCAATCGCGCATGGAAGAGATTCAAGAGGATCTGCTTGTCGTCTAACACCTGAACGCAAGGAGGCTATCATGACAGTATTACAGAGAGTACCCGAGTGGAATGACCAGTCACATGCCGGCATGAATACATGGTTCTCAATAATGGCTGACCGTGACTTGCTGTTCCATCCTGACGATTCACCGGAGACCATCGTATCCATATCTGACAATAGCCCGGTCTTTACTCCGGAAGAATGCAAGCATATCGAGCACATTCTGGATGAAATGTTCGATTGTTACGGGAATGATGTTTACGAGGCAGCGCTTCCGGTTTTCCTGGAACGCCTTGGAATCCGGTACGACAGCTGATACCTGACGGCGGCCTGTCATCCATGGAATATATAGACAACTACTTCGAAGGTATCGCCTGGAAGTATCTGTCTGTCGTGGATGCCGATCAGTCCCGATCCAATCAGCATGAGGTGGGCGGACTGGTCAAGGCGGGATTCAAGCTGTATCTGGGAGATCCCGGGGTCGATACCCTTAAATTTCCGGCGCGCTTTATTCTTCTCTCGGAGGATGAAGACAGATCGATAAGCGTCGATGGCCGCGTTTCATGGTACGACAGCCGCCGGGGAAAGGCGCACCGATCACCGGAATTGCGGCTGTATTATGACAACAACGCCGTTACGGAAGCTATCGCCCCCGGGATGCTCTTTGTGATTGCAAAGACCCGCGATAATTCACTATTGCTTGTATTTGCCGAGTCAGGAAGCAGCGGAGAACAACAGCTGATCTGGCTTTTCGGTCTGGACAGCGCTGGCGAGGCATTCAAAGCGAAGCGCCTCGATCATGATGATGCGAAATCATCATGGGCCGCGCACTGGATACTTGAACAACTGGGCATAGAGACCCGGGTCCCTGACGATAACTGGCTTGAAAGGATTATCGCGCGTTTCGATGGAAAATTCCCTTCCACAAAGGAATTTTCATCGTTTGCACGGGAGGTGGCGGCAGATATCGATCCGGTTACCAGACCGGACGCTACGTTGGTAGCGCTGATGGATACCGAAGAGCAGCTCTTTCGACTACTTGAGCGACATCTTGTAGAGCAGCGTCTGGATGAGGGATTCCCCGATATAGAATCATTTATCTCCTATTCCCTCAGCGTTCAGAACAGAAGAAAAAGTCGGGCAGGCCATGCGTTCGAGCATCACCTGGAATACATATTCACAAGCCATGAGATCCGCTTCCAGCGGGGCGCGGAGACAGAAAACCGCACCAAGCCTGATTTCCTGTTTCCCGGCGCCATTGAATACCATGATTCCGGATTCCCTGTTGAAGGGCTGACGATGCTCGGGGTCAAATCCACCTGCAAGGACAGATGGCGTCAGGTACTCGCAGAGGCGGACCGTATACGCGGCAAGCACCTCGCAACGCTTGAACCCGGTATATCCACATTTCAAACCAGTGAGATGCAAGCCAATAAGCTGCAACTGGTTGTCCCGTATCCGGTACAGGAAACCTACACAGATAAGCAAAGATCCTGGCTGTGGTCTGTAAACGACTTCATAGCCGAGGTGAAGGATCGGCAAGGCCGGTACAACATACCCACCACATGACTGATGTAGTTGATCGCAAGACCAGGTCGCGAATGATGTCCGGGATTCGCGGCAAGAATACAAAGCCGGAATTGTTATTGCGTTCGGGTCTACATCGAAAGGGATTCAGATTTCGGCTGCATTATGGGCAGCTACCCGGGAAGCCTGACCTGGTATTTCCAAAGTATCGCGCCATCATATTGGTTAATGGCTGCTTTTGGCACGGTCACAATTGTCATCTGTTCAAATGGCCGACCTCCAGAGAGGAATTCTGGAAGGAGAAGATAAGCTCCAATATGATCCGTGATGCCAGGAATCTTGCTGACTACAAGACACAGGATTGGCGTACATTGATCGTCTGGGAATGTGCGCTTAAAGGCAAAGGTCAGCGCGATCTGAACGAGGTCATTGACTATGCTGCTAACTGGCTCTTAAATGAGACGGGTGATGCTGAATTAGAGGGCGGTAGGTAAAAGAAAATTTTAAAACTCACTTTCTCCTGATTAAATAAAGTCAGCAATCCTCCAGCCATCCCGCAAATCTTTCCACAGACAGTACCGGTATCCCCTTGCCGATCCTTTTGATCTTGAGCAACTGACCATCACCGCTGACCAACGCATCCGCTTTGCCAGAAATCGCCAGCACGACGAACATCATGTCGTCCGGGTCTGCCAGCTCAGGCGTCGGGTAGCGGCCAGGCTTTATATTTACCGTTTCCGTGTACGGCAGATAATCGGCCAGCAGGGTTTCCTGTGCTGATTCGGAAAGCCTGAACTTCGGATAATTCAGCACGCGGATCAACTCGCCGGCCGTATCGCGGCTGACCAAAGGAATGAAATCGCGCTGTTGCCAGCCCCGGCGCAGCCACGCGAGCCTGCCGCCGGTGAACAGCAGGGCCGAGACGACGCAGTTGGTATCGAGGACAACCCGCGGCGGCTTCACCGACGCTTTCGCGCCCATGCGACCGCATCCCTGACATCCGCCTCGGAGATCCCGAGTTCCGCGAGCTTCGATCGCACGGCATCGGCGCGCTGCACGGTCACCGGTGTCAGCACGATACGACCGTGCTCGATCGTCACGTCGTAATATTCGGATTCGCCGACCTCCTCCACGATCGCCTTGGGGAGGGTGAGCTGGTTCTTGCTGGTTCGCTTGGCTAGCATGGCGTCAGCCTGGTAAGGATGTAAGGAAGTAATATTATACCCCTCTCCTTACCGCGTGCAATCAGGATATGCCTGATAACACCGTCAGACTCAGGCACTGAAACCGCGGGACTTTACTCCTTATAGATCAGCCACTTTTCAAATGCTGGTACGCTGCCAGCGCCGTTTCTCTCCCTTCCTTCAAATCCACCATTGCTACAGGATAAGGGTCCGACGGCGCGGACCCCCAGCACCGCGGTGCCGCGTCGAAATATGCCAGTGCATCCGGATGCGCGGCCTCGCCAACCCATCCCGCAACAAACCGCCTCCGATACGCCCCGTTCGGATCGAACCGCTCCGCCTGCGTCGCCGGATTGAATATCCGGAAGAACGGCGCCGCATCCGGTCCTGAGCCGGCGGTCCATTGCCAGCCGAGCGCATTCGCGGCCGGGTCCCAGTCGATCAGGCAGTCGGCGAACCATGCCTGGCCGACGCGCCAGTGGGTCATCAGGTGCTTGGTCAGATAGCTCGCGACCAGCATGCGCACGCGATTGTGCATCGTGCCGGTGACATAGAGCTCGCGCATGCCGGCGTCGATGATCGGCTCGCCGGTCTGCCCGCGCCGCCAGCGTTCGGCGTCTTCGTTGTCGCCGCGCCACGGAAAGCGATCCCATTCGGGACGCCAGTTCCGGTCCAGTAACTGCGGCGTATGCCACGCGAGATGCCAGGCGAACTCGCGCCAGACCAGCTCCTTCAGAAATACTTCCGCGCCCTGCGCGCCGGCGTGCAGCGCCTGCCAGGCGGCATGCCAGAGCGTGCGCGGGGAGATCTCGCCATATGTCAGGTTTTCGGACAGCCGCGAGGTTGCCGCGCGATCGGGGCGATCGCGGTCGCGCGCGTAGTCGTGGACCGGGCCGTCGAGAAACTCCGAAAGGCGCTCGCTCGCTGCAGCCTCACCGACGCGGAGGAAGCGGCCGACGACCGCCGCGCCGCGTTGCATCGCGGCGCCGAGCCGCCAGACGTCGAGATCGTCCGATGCCGGCCACCGCGCGGGCGCGGGCATCGAAGTGACCGCCGGCAGCGGCGCGGAGATTTCACGGGTCGCGACCGTGCGCCAGTACGGGGTATAGACCCTGTAAAAACCGCCGCTGCCGGACTCCACCGACCACGGCTCGTGCAGCAGGAAGCCGGGGTGCGTCGCATAGTCGATGCCTTCCTCGGCGAGTGTCCTGCCGAGCGACTCATCGTCTTCGACGCTCTCGCGCAGATAGTAACGGGAGGCGTGGACCGCGCGCGCGCCGGTCTCGCGCGCGAGCGCGCGCAAAACGTCGGCCGGTTCGCCGCGCCGCAGCACCAGATCGCTGCCGAGCGCGCGCAGACGCTTGCGTAATTCAGCGAGGGCAAGGCCGAGGCGCCACTTCGGCGCGGCGCCGAGCGCCCCGGTCGCGCGATCGAGGATGAACAGCGGGATCACCGGCGCGCCGGAGGCGCAGGCGGCCGTGAGCCCCGGATGATCGCCGAGCCGCAGGTCGCGGCGAAAGCGGAACAGGACGGGGCGCTGCGCGGCGGCCGTCACCGGACCGTACCGGACGGGTCACGGGCCTGCGCCTCTGGATCGGATCCGCCCTGCGCGGGGCGCACCGTCATCAGGACATTGAACCAGGATTCCTGTTCACGCCCCGGACGCGCATCGTCACTGATCCAGCTGTCGAGCAGCTGCCAGCCGGGCGCGCGGGCGAGCAGATCCTGCAGGCCCGCCTCATCGAGGTCGGTGAAGTGGCGCCCGTCCCGCGCGTGCGCTCCGCGGCCATGCTTGAATGACGCATAGAGTACGCCGCCCGTCCGCAGGGCCCGCCCGATCCGCGCCAGCACCGACGGCAGTGCCGGCAACGGGATGTGCAACAGGCTCGCGCATGCCCAGACGCCGTCATAGGCCGCGCTCGCATCGATGTCCTCGATGCGCAGCACCGCAACCGGCTGTCCGATATGTTGCTGCGCGAGTGCCGCGAGCGCGGGACTCGCATCGATCGCGGTGACCCGGTAGCCGCGCTCGATAAACGCGCGTGTGTCGCGTCCCGACCCGCAACCGGCATCGAGGATCGAACCGCCCGGCGGTATGTGTTGCAGGAAGCGGGCATACAGCGGGGTCAGATCTGCGGCGACGGTATCGCGGAAATAGCGCGTGGCATGGTCTTCGTAGTATCTGATATTGCGATCGCTCATGCGCGCATTCCGGCTGCCGGCTCCGAATCGGTGCTTGCGACTGATATTATCCCATGATGGTCCAACGACGAATTTCAGTGCCGAACCCGCTGCGCCACCTTGCGCTGCTGCTGTTCATTTCCCTGCTGCCGCTCGCAGCCTATGCCGACTGTCCGACCACCGGCCTGACGCCGATCGCGGCACTGAAGGGCACGGCCGGCGATGCCCTGCAGGGTCAGCGCGTCACGGTGCGCGGCGTCGTCACCGGCGACTTTCGCGGCGAGGACCGCTTGCGCGGCTTCTGGCTGCAATCGGTCGCGAATGACGACGGACTCCCGGCCGGCATCTTCGTATTCACGCCCGAACAGGCGCGCGACGCGGCGCCGGTCGCGCCGGGCGTCGAGGTCACGGTGCGCGCCCGCGCCGGTGAGTTTCGCGGTCTGCGCCAGTTGAGTCGCGTCGAGGTGCTCACGGTCTGCGCCACGCCGGGCCTGCCGGCACCCCTGCCTCTGCCGTTTCCGCCCGCCACCACGGACGGCCTCGACGACCATGAAGGCCTGTACGTGCGGATCGACACGCCGCTGACCGTGACCGGCCACCACGAACTCGCGCGTTTCGGCAGCCTGACGCTGTCGGCCGGCGGGCGGCTGTTCCGCCCGACCAACGCAGCGGGCGGCAGCACGGAGGACAATGCACGCCGCCGTCTGGTACTCGACGACGGCAGTTACCGGGCAGACCCGCGACCGGTGCCCTTTGTCGACCGCGACGGCACGCGTCGCGTCGGCAGTGAGGTCCGCACCGCGAGCGGTATCCTGACCCGCGCCTTCGGCGCCTGGCGTTTGCATCCGCTCGACGTCGCCGCAGTCCGATTCCGTGACGCCAATCCGCGACCGGCGCCGCCCGGGCACGGCAACGGCGCGCGTATCGTCGGCTTCAATGTCGAGAATTATTTTCTCACGCCGGGGCGCCGGGGCGCCGCGAACGCCCGCGAACTCGACGCGCAACGCGCGCGGCTGTCAGCGGTCGCAGCCAGACTCGGCGCCGACCTGGTTGGACTGGTCGAGGTCGAGAACCGGCCCGCGGCGGTCGCCGATCTCGCGCGCCGGCTTGGCGAGGCGGTCGGGATCGACCGCGGCTATCGTCACTTCGAACTCGACCGGCCGGTCGGCGCCGATGCGATCCGCGTGATGCTGGCGTGGGATCCCCGCCGCGTGACGCTGCTCGCGGGGCCGTTCATCGACGAGGATCCGGTCCATCACCGCCCGCCGGTCGCAGGGCATTTCCGGACCGGCGACGACGGCGCTGACATGCTCGTCGCCGTGATCCATCACAAGTCGAAATCGGGTTGCCCGGCGAGCGGCGACGTCGATCGCGGCCAGGGTTGCTGGAATGAGCGCCGTAGTGCGCAGTCGCGGGCGCTGGCGAGGTTTCTCGCGCGGCTCATGGATCAGACCGGGACGGATCGCGTGCTGATCATCGGCGACATCAACAGCTACGGCGACGAGGATCCGGTGCGGGTGCTGCGCGAGGCCGGTTACGTCGACCTCGTCGCCGATCGCCTGCCGGAGGCGTCACGCTACAGCTATGTGTTCCAGGGGGAGTCCGGCTATCTCGACGGCGCGCTTGCGAGCCCGGCGCTCGCGGCGGCGGTCGACGGCGTCGCGTTCTGGCACGTCAACGCCGACGAGCTACCGGAGCTGCATGAACTCAACCGCCGTCGCGCGGCCGGGCCGTGGCGGTCATCGGACCATGATCCGGTGGTGGTGGACCTCAATTGACAGGCGCGGTACGCCCGGCGGGTTTGCGCAGCGAAGTCAAGCGCAGCCTCGCCGGAGCCCGAAGGGTGCCGCGAAGCGGCAGCGAGGCGAGCCATTCGCGGAGAAAACCCGCCGGGCGTACCGCGCCTGTCAATTGAGATCGGCGGCGAACTGGCGCAGCAATTCGAGCGGCACGATCTCGAGCGCGCGACGATGCGTCGATTTCAGCAGGACCTTCGGTGCCATGCCTTGGGCATGGGCCTCGAGCCAGCGGCCGGCGCACAGGCACCAGCGATCGCCCGGACGCACGCCGGGGAAATCAAACTCGGGGATCGGCGTGCTGAGGTCATTGCCGCGGAAGCGGGAGTACTCGAGGAACTCCGCGGTCGCGAGGATGCAGACGGTATGCGACCCGATGTCATCGTCGCTGGTGTTGCAGCAGCCGTCGCGAAAGAAACCGGTGAGCGGGCGCTCGCTGCACGACTCGAGCGGCTCCCCGAACACATTGACCGATTCATCGATATCCATGGCAGTATTATAGTCCTGAGCGACAGGATGATATACAGGCGATGTGGCAACTCTACATGATTCGTTGCGGTGACGGCTCGCTGTACACCGGCATCACTACCGACGTACCACGGCGGCTCGGCGAGCATACGGCCGGTAACGGCGCTGCGGCCAAGTACCTGCGCGGTCGCGCCCCGCTGTCGCTTGCCTGGTGTTGTACCATCGGCTCGCGCACCGACGCGCTGCGCATCGAGCGCAGGATCAAGAAACTCGGTAAACCGGACAAGGAACGGCTGGCGGCAGGGGTACGCAGCCTCGCCGATCTCGGCCTGCTGTAATCAGCCGGTCCCGGCGCGGCGGCGGCTGAACAGCGCTGCGAAGGCCCGGGCCGGGAGAGCACCGCTGGCGAGATAGCCCTGGTAGAGGTCACAACCATTGCGGCGCAGGAAGGCAAGCTGCTCCGCAGTCTCCACGCCCTCGGCCAGCACCCGGAACCCGAGCGCATGCGCCATCGCGATGATCGCCAGCGTGATCTCGACATCGTCGCTGTCGCGCGGTATATCCCTGATGAAGCCCTTGTCGATCTTCAGCACATCGAGCGGGAATCTCTTGAGGTACGCGAGCGAGGAATAACCGGTGCCGAAGTCGTCGATCGCAAGGCGAACCCCCTGATCGCGCAGTGATTGCAACACCGCGACGGCCTCCTCCTCTCGCGTCATCAGCACGCTCTCGGTCAGTTCGAGCTCGAGCCTGCCGGGCGGAAAGCCGCTCCGGTCGAGCGCGTCGGCGACCAGCCCACCGATGTCGCCATGACGAAACTGATGGGGTGACAGATTGACCGCGAGCCTCAACGGCGGCAGCCCTTCGGCGATCCACGCACTGCCCTGCCGACAGACCTCCTTCAGCACCCAGGCGCCGATCTCGCCGATCAGGCCGGTCTCCTCGGCGACCGGAATGAATTCATCCGGAGGGATCAGGCCGCGCTCCGGATGATCCCAGCGCAGCAATGCCTCGGCGCCGATGATGCGATCACTGTGCACGTCGAGTTGCGGCTGGTAATAGACCTGCAGCTCCCGTTGCAGGATCGCTCGGCGCAGGCAGGCGTCGAGTTCGATGCGGGCGCGCGCCGCGGCGGTCAGTTCGCCGCTGAAGTGCCGGACACAACCGCGGCCATCGGCCTTGGCGCGATAGAGGGCGGCGTCGGCGTGCTGGAGCAGGACCTCCGGCGCCTGGCCATGTTCGGGGTAGAGGCTGATGCCGACGCTGGCGCCGATGCGGACCTCGGCGCCATTGCCGAGCCGGCACGGCTCGCCGAGGACCTCGATGATCTCGCGGGCGACACGTTCGGCATCGACCGGGTGCGTCAGGTTCGCGAGCAGGAGCGCAAACTCGTCGCCGCCGAGCCGGGCGACGGTATCGATCCCGCGCAGCCGGCTGGTCAATCGCTGCGCGACCTGCTGCAATACCTCATCGCCGGAGATGTGGCCGTAGCTGTCGTTGACGTCCTTGAAGCGGTCGAGGTCCAGCATTAGCAGCGCGATGCGGCCGCGATCGCGTCGCGCGATTTCGAGACTGTGTTCGAGCCGGGACAGCATCAACAGGCGATTCGGCAAGCCGGTCAGCGCATCGTGATGGGCGAGAAATTCGAGCTTGGCCTCCGAGTCCTTGAGACGGGCGATATTGGTGAAGACGCCGACATATCCGGTGAGATTGCCGGCGCCATCGCTCAGCGCGTTGATGCTGAGCAGCGCCGGGAACAGCTCGCCGTCCTTGCGCCGGTCCCAGATCTCACCCTGCCAGTTTCCGCTGACACGAATCGACCGCCACATCGCGGCGTAGAACTCGCGCTTGTTGCGGCCCGAGCGGATCAGTGACGGGGGCTGTCCGAGCAATTCCTCCTCACTGTAACCGCTCATCTCGCAGAAGGCGCGATTGACCATCGTAATGCGGCGATTCGCGTCGGTCACCATGATGCCCTCGCGGGTGCTCTCGAACACCGTCGCGGCCTGCAGCAGCCGTTCCCGGTCCTGCTTCTGGTCGGTGATGTCGAGTGAGGTGCCGATCACGAAGATCAGCTGACCACCGGCGTCACGGACCAGCTCGGCGCGCTCGCGCATCCACCGGGTCTCGCCATTGACGATGATACGATGCTCGATGTCATAGCTGCCGCCCTGCTCGGCCAGGCGCCAGGCGCGCCGGACATCCTCGAGGTCATCGGGATGGACGGTATTGAAGAAGGTCTCGTAGTTCAGCGGCGTCCCAGGCGCAACGCCGAACAGGCGGTGACATTCCGCAGACCATTCCATATGATTGTTGCGGACGTCGAGTGACCAGCTGCCGACCCGGGCAACGGACTGGGCCCGGTTGAGATCGGCCTCGCGTTTCCTCAGTTCGAGCTCCGAGCGTTTCTGTTCGGTGATGTCCTGCATCGTCGCGATCAGGAATTCGATGCTGCCGTTACGCCGGCGGATGCCCTGGACGTTGGCGATGACGGCAATTGTCTCGCCGTCATCGCGCATGACGCGGACCTCATGCTGAAAGCCTTCACGTTCACCCGCCAGCACGGCGGCAAGGTTCGCGGACGCCTGTTCACGCTCCTCCGGATGGATCAGCCCTGTCCATTCGGAATCGGCGAGCGGCTCCCGTGCCTGTCCGATCATGGCGCAGAGCTGATTGTTGACGTGCAGCGGGCGGAGAGTCGCGGGGTCGAGAACCGCGATGCCGATGAACGGCATTTCATAGAACCGACGCAGCAAACGGTCGCGCTCTGCGGCCTCGGCCAGCAGCTCACGCTGGTGGCTGAGGCCCTGTCGCCGCCACATCAACGCGACGACGACGGCCACGCACGCAATCATGAAGACGGCGATGACGCTGATCCAGAAGATCAGTTGCTGCAGGGGCTCCAGCACCTCGGCGCGATCGATCTTGGAGACCAGGTGCCAGGGCGTCCCCGCCACCGGCCGCGACGCCGCCAGCACGGCCACGCCACGATAATCGGTGCCGGCCATCGCCAGCGTCGTACCGGAAAGGAGCGCTGCCGCCGACGGCAGGTCCGGCACATCCAGCGGGTGCCGGAAGTCAGCCCTCTCGCCACCGTGGTGACGCAGCCTGCTGAGATAGAGCACCTTGTCACCGTCCTGCCGGACCAGGAAACTCTCGGCGCTCTGGCTCGACGATGGCCAGACCTCCACCAGCGGAAACAGAAACTCCTCGACTGGGGTATGGACCACGATGCCCGCAACCACCACGCGTGCGCCGTCATCGGCGACGCGTATCAACGGCACATGAATATCGAGCTGCGTATGGCCATCGGCATCACGATAAAGATCGCGATATTCGATCCGGCCGCTGGCAAGGGCGCGCCTCACGACGCCCAGGGCGCCCTCATCGCCGTCGATGCCACCGGCTGCGCCGCGCAGGGTACGGCCGGCAGGATCGACGACATCGAGGCGATAACCGTAGGTGCGCTCGATGACCGAGAGCCGCGCCTCGATATCTCCCGCCGCGGCGGCATCGCCGTCGCCTATCCAGGCCTCGATGCCGCTGATCAGGCGATCGTTGGAGCCGAGGAACTCGGCATCATGGCGTCGTTCGTCGAGCCAGGACTCGATACGTCCGGCCTTCAGTTCGACGATTGCGCGCAGGTCGGAGAACGCCATCTGCTCCAGCCGCGGCCCATAGACCTGGACGGTGCCGTAACCGACCAGCGGCACGATCATCGCCAGCCCCAGAAAGATCAGCAGGGGATAGGAACGCAGTGCCACTTCCGGCTGCGATGCCGGTTCGTCGCCCCCGGGGGCGACACGCAGCGTACGATCGACCAGCAGCAGATACAGCAGGCCGGCGGTGATCGCGACGAAGACATAGCCCTTGATCGTGCCGAGCTTGAGCAGTGCCTCTGGGTCGCTGATGATGAAACCGAGGACGCGGTCCGATAGCAGGATCCATAACGTGCCAAGGACGACGTAGGCCAGCGCGATCCCGCGCGGGCCCAGCGGACGGCGCAGCCATGTGCGGACAGGGGGCATGCTCCTGTATCGGCAGCATCCGCGATGAAGCGCAGTGGTCATGGCCAAATGCCTGACGGGACGTATAATACCCGGATGAAACCCCGAACCGATGGCCACCGCGCCCGAACCTGCGCGTGAACAGGGAACAGGCCCCCGCTCAGTGGTGGGACCCCCTGTCCGTCGAGGCGGGGGAGACCGCCATCCTCAGTCTCGGCCCGATGACCGCACGCGTCCGCCATGGCAGCGACGAGTGGATGATCGCCTGGGAACGCGAGGGCGGGGACGCCGAGCCGGTGCGGGGCAGCCTGCTGCACTCGAGCGAGGAGTTCCGGGCCGACCGCTACACACGCCATGTCACCCGCGACGCCGGCGTCACCGTCACGTTCACGCCGATGCTCGCCGACCGGCCGGTGGTGATCCACCCGCGCCAGCCGGTCTTCGTGCTGCCCGGCGAAGACACGACGCTGTATCTGAGTTCGCCGGTGTGGATCCGTATCGCGGTCGGCGATCCCCCGCAGACACTGCAGGAACTCCCGGTCATGCGCTTGTCGGACACCTGGTTCGGCAGCTCGACGCGCGAGGGCGAACTCTGTTATTCCGCGCGCACTCACGGGCGCAAGGACCTTGAAGAGGTGATCTGGCGCCCGCACCGGGCGGTGACGCCGGTGCATATCCACAACCGCGCGGACGATGCGCTGCCGATTGAGAAGCTCTGCCTGCCGGTCCCTTTTCTGTCGATCTATGGCGACCGGGACGGGCGCCTGTGGACCGGGGACGTCCGCCTGACCAGAACCGCGGATCACGAGATGGCGGCGCTGACGATCGACTCGGGCGCACCGGGCGACGCCCGCAATGCCCGACTCCTCAGCAATGCACGCGAGGCCGTCGAACGCAGCGGACTCGTCGTGCGCGCCTTCAGCGGACTGTTCGGGTGAAGCCGATGCGGAGGACCTGAATGTACGACGCCTTCATCGAATTCATGAACGGCGAGCGAGCGATGCAGGTACTGCGGGCATCGCTGCTGCTGCTCGCCGGCTTCATCGCCGCGCGCCTGGTCTCGCGCATCCCGCAGCGGGTGATGAACAAGCGCTTCAGCACGCATCACATCATGCTGGCCCGACGCTTCAGCTTCTATCTGATCCTCGCGCTGTTCATCGCCTCTGCGCTCAGGGAACTCGGCTTCAGTCTCGGTGTGCTGCTCGGCGCCGCCGGCGTACTGTCGGTCGCGATCGGTTTCGCGTCACAGACTTCGGCGTCCAATCTGATCAGCGGCCTGTTCCTGATCGGCGAGCGGCCCTTCGGGATCGGCGATGTCATCACCGTCGGCAACACGACCGGCGAGGTGCTGTCGATCGATCTGCTGTCGGTCAAACTCCGGACCTTCGAAAACCTCTACGTCCGCATCCCCAACGAGACCCTGATCAAGAGCGAGGTCACGACGCTGACGCGCTTCCCGATCCGCCGCTTCGACCTCAAGGTCGGCGTCGCCTACAAGGAAGATATCCGCCATGTGCGCGAGGTGCTGATGCGCGTCGCCGAACAGAACCCGCTGTGTCTCGACGAACCGAAGCCGCTGTTCATCTTCAACGGCTTCGGTGAATCCTCACTCGACATCCAGTTCTCGATCTGGGCGCGGCGGGAAAGCTTCCTCGATCTGCGCAACTCGGTTCAGGAAGAGATCAAGCGCGCCTTCGATGCGGAAGGGATCGAGATCCCGTTCCCGCATCGCACGATCTATACCGGCGAGGTCACGCAACCCTTCCCGATCAGGCTGTCGGACGGCGCGGCCGGCAACGACGAAGACAAGCCGGTGGACAAGTGATCCTGCCGTGGTTTCTTGCGTTTGCCGCCCTGCTGCTGCAGGCGTCGCCCGTCATCGCAGACGGTGATTTCGACCGCTGTCTCGCCGCGGCGGTGGTCGCAGCGCCGGCGGAGACCCCAGCCGCGGAACTGATCCGGCTGTGCGAGGCCGACACGACCGTCAGCGACGCGCCACGTACGTCGAGGCTCGACCAGCGCATGGAGCTCGAGCGCTACACCCGCGACAACCCCTATGTGCTGACCGCGCACCGCCCCAATTATTTCCTGCCGGTCGCCTGGATCAGCGACCCGAACCAGTCCATCACCGAGGGTGTCGATGACGAACTCGATTCAGTCGAGATCCAGTTCCAGCTCAGCCTCAAGGTCCTGCTGATCGACAACCTCTACCGCGGCAATGGCCTGCTGTCGGTTGCCTATACCAACCGCTCGTTCTGGCAGGCCTACAACAAGGACGTCTCGGCGGCGTTCCGCGAGACCAATCACGAACCCGAGCTGATCCTGACCTTTGAGAACGACAGCCGCTTCTTCGGTTTTCGCAATACCGCCAACCAGCTGATCTTCAACCACCAGTCCAATGGTGGTTACGGCGATCGCTCACGCAGCTGGAACCGGCTGATGCTGCACGCGATCTTCGAGAGGGACGATTTCGTGTTGACGATCAAGCCCTGGCTGCGCATCCGCGAAGGCGCGAAATCCGGTCCCGAGGACATGCGCGGTGACGACAACCCGGATATCGAGCGCTATCTCGGCCATTTCGAGCTGAACGGGGCGTGGGTGCGGGGCCGCAACCTCTATATGGTCATGCTGCGCAACAACCTGCGTACCGGCACTAACTACGGCGCGATCGAGCTCAGCTGGAGCTTCCCGCTGAACCGACGTATCCGCGGCCTCGTCAAGGCCTTCCATGGCCACGGAGAAAGCCTGATCAGTTACAATCAACGGACCACCAGCCTGGGCGCGGGACTGCTGATCAGCGACTGGTTGTGATGAGGGAGAGAACATTATGAACAGGACGATGCAGGCGCGATCATTCGCGCTGGCACTGATCACGCTGCCCGGCACCGCACTCGCCAATCTCGAGTGCCTCAGCGTCACCAGCAATACCTGGGAGAAGAAGGGTTCCGAGTTCGGCATCACCTATGTGCACTGGGAGGCCGAACTCAGCAATGACTGTGCAGTCAGCTACGACGCGGATCTGGTAATCCGCTTCATCGATGCCGAGGGCAAGGTCATCTACCAGTCACTGGACCTGATCTCCGTCCCCCGGCGCGCAAGCACGACGACGAGTCGCGAATTCAATATCCCCGACCACGAGTTCGGACGCCTGGTCGATGTGACCGTCGAGATCAAGGAAGAACGCGAGCGGCCCTTCTGAGCGGGCCGCTCGTTCGTTGCGCCTGTATCAGAGACCGCGCCCCTTGCCGGGATGAGGCCGGTCCTGCGCAGACAAACCCGCCGGCAGATCGCGGGCCGGCGTCGTACTGGTGACGACCGATTTCTGTACCTCGTAATTCGATGAGAAACCAGGCACCAGACCGATCTCGGCCATGACGCGGTTCTTCACCGCGGACAACGGCGCGTTGGCCGGTGAACTCACCTCATAGGTCTGGCCGCTGCCGGCATCCTGCCAGACCAGGCTCAGGCGCCCAGCTTCAGCGGACTTCAGAGACGGCTGATCGGTCGTGATCGTGCCGGGCCGGCGACACGCAGATGCCGCGACAGCTCCTTCGCGCGAGGGAGGTCCACGGACTCGAACTCGAAATGGACGCCGCGGAATTCGCCATCGAACGGGGTCAGGACGACGAAATAGGTCTGGCCCGCCTCGAAGGTAAATTCCTTCGAGCGCGTGAGTTCCTTGTGGAGAAACTCCGGACCGTGGTTGGTGTCGTTACGCACCGCCAGGCGCACGGTCCCGGGGCGCAGCGACACCAGCGTGTACTCGCCCTTGACCAGCCGCATCAGCTCCGCGCTCTCGGCCTCGATGTGGATCGCGTTGTCGGCGAAGCCGAGATAGCGGTCGGTGAACGGGCGGATGAAATAGACCTTCGCAGAGGGCTGCGCGGCCGGGGTCACCAGCGGGTGTCCGCTGTCGAGCCGGGTCCCGGCGCAACCCGCCAGCAGGATCGCCAGTAACAACAGCGATATCAGGGGTATCCGCATCCGGTGACCAGCCGTCGGGCGGTCGGCGGCGTCGCGCAGGTTCACGGGCGTTTTCTCCTCTCAGACCCGGGAATCATCGCATTCCACGCCTGCCAAGACAAGACATCGCCGGCCGCCACGGACATCAATCTGGTGAAAGCACAGGAATTTTTCGGTAGAATCCGCTATCAGCGCGCAGGATCCCTGTCATTCCGACCCGACCCGGCCCGGAATTACAAATAACACTTTCGAGAGGAACTCATGTCAGCGAAACACCCGATTATCGCCGTGACCGGCTCGTCCGGCGCCGGCACCAGCACCGTCAAGGCCGCCTTCGAGCACCTGTTCCGCCGCGAGGGCATCAAGGCCGCGATCATCGAGGGGGATGCCTTTCACCGCTACGACCGTACCGAGATGAAAAAGGCCGTCGAGGCCGCCTCCGCCGAAGGCAAGACACTCAGCCATTTCGGCCCCGATGCCAACCTGTTCGACAAGCTCGAGGAACTGTTCCGGAGCTACAGCGAGACCGGCACCGGCAAGTTGCGCAAGTACCTGCACAATGAGGAGGAGGCCGAGCCCTACAAGCAGAAGCCCGGCACCTTCACGCCGTGGGAGGACGTAACGCCGGGCTCCGACCTGCTGTTCTACGAAGGCCTGCACGGCGGCGTCGTCACCGACAAGGCCAATGTCGCGAAGTGGGTGGATCTGCTGATCGGCGTCGTCCCCATCATCAACCTCGAGTGGATCCAGAAGATCCATCGCGACACCTCGGCGCGCGGCTAC
>CAYLKC010000013.1:0-31813 GCA_964384095.1 uncultured Chromatiales bacterium | reverse complement strand
TCGGCGTGCCGGCCCTGGCTGACCGCCTCGATGACGGTCCAGCGTCCTTCACCGGAATCGGCGACGACGGCGGGCACATCCTCGAGCTTCTGGTCCTTCGCCAGCGCGTCGGCAGTGAGATCGAGCAACCAGCTGCGGATCACCGAACCATGGCGCCACAACTCGGAGATCCTCGCGAGATCGAGCGAAAATTCCTTCTTGCCACGGAGCAGGGCAAAGCCCTCGGCATAGGCCTGCATCGCGCCGTATTCGATGCCGTTGTGGATCATCTTGGTGAAATGACCGGCGCCGCGCGGTCCGACATGGGCCCAGCCGCGGTCCGGCGCCGGCGCGAGCGCCTCGAGCAGCGGCTGCACCGCCTTTACATGCTCCTTCTCGCCGCCGACCATCATGCAGTAACCATTGTCCAGCCCCCAGATGCCGCCGGAGGTGCCGACATCGACGAGGCCGATGCCGGACTGCGCCAGCATCGCGCCACGGCGCTGCGTATCCTTGTAATTGGAATTGCCGCCGTCGACGACGATATCACCGGATGACAAACGGCTCTCGAGATCTTTCATCACGCGCTCGGTTGCATCACCGCTCGGCACCATGACCCAGACGATGCGCGGCGAATCGAGCTTCTTGACCAGGCCGACGACGGTCGGCGCGGCAAACATGCCGGTTTCCGCAGCCAGCGCCTGTCGCGCTTCCGGCGTCGGACTGTAACCGACGACTTCGATGCCGGCGCGACGCAGGCGGCGCACCATGTTGGCGCCCATCTTGCCGAGGCCCATCATTCCCACTTTCATGAATCCGATACCCCTGAATGCTGATGCCGGTGACAGTCACCGGCAATTGAACTCTCTGTCGATATATGGGATAAATGGCCCATACTCGCGATCGTCCCGGATCGATTCGTCCACGCCTTTATTCCAGTGCGTTCGTATGTTACCTGCAATCCGGGGATAATAGAAACGGCCTATGGGGCTTATCGACTATTGCCGCATTTTATTAAGCCTGCGCCGGGCACGGACAATCCGGCGCCCGCCTGCCCGCCCCGACAGACTGACAGATGAGCGTTGATCGAATCCTCTTCGCGAGCAGCGAAGTCCACCCGCTGGTCAAGACCGGCGGACTTGCCGATGTCTCGGGAAGCCTGCCGGTGGCGCTGAAGAATCTGCGGCGGGACGTCCGCATCATCATGCCGGCCTATCGCGAGGTGCTCGCCAGGGTCGATGACGCCGAAGTGATCGCCATCCTGAATCCCGATGGCCGTCACGACATCCGCCTGCTGGAGACCCGCCTGCCCGGCAGCTCGGTCCGCATCTGGCTGGTCGATTCGCCACCCCACTTTGACCGCGACGGCGGTCCTTACGGCCGGCCGGGCGCCGGCGACTGGCCCGACAATGACGAACGCTTCGCGCTGTTCGCGCGTGCGATCACGGCGGTCGCGCTCGGCAATGCCGGCATCGACTGGCAGCCGGATCTGGTGCATTGCAACGATTGGCAATGCGGCCTGGCACCCGCGCTGCTGTCGCTGGCACCGGCGCGTCCGGCAACGGTGTTCACGATCCACAACCTGTCCTACCAGGGCCTCTTTCCCGCGGAGTCCTTCGGTCGGCTGGGATTGCCTGACGCGCTGTGGTCGATGCATGGGCTCGAGTATTATGGCGGGCTCTCGTTCATCAAGGGCGGCATCGCCTTCGCGGACATGCTGAGCACGGTGAGTCCCAGCTATGCCGGCGAGATCCAGACGCCCGCCTACGGCTACGGACTCGATCCCCTGCTTCGCCACCGCGCCGACCGCCTCGTCGGCATTCTCAATGGCGTCGACTACCGCCAGTGGAACCCGGCGCGCGACCCGCACCTGCCACGCCGCTACAATGCCTGGACGCTGTCCGGCAAGGCCGCCAACAAGACCGCGTTGCAGGCCGGCTTCGGACTGCCACAGGACAGAAAGATCCCGCTGCTGGGCATGATCGGCCGCATGGTCGAACAGAAGGGCGTCGACCTGATGCTCGACGTCCTGCCCTGGCTGATGACCCAGGAGGCCCAGCTCGTCGTGCTCGGCAGCGGCGATCCCGCGCTCGAGGAACGGCTGAGGGTGGCAGTCGAACGCTGGCCGGGCCGTATTGGCGTGCATATCGGCTATGACGAGGGGCTTGCGCACCGCATCGAGGCCGGCGCCGACATGTTCGTGATGCCATCGCGCTTCGAGCCCTGCGGACTCAACCAGATCTACAGCCTGCGTTACGGCACGGTGCCGGTCGTCAGTCGCACCGGCGGTCTCGCCGACACCGTCATCGATGCCGACGACCAGGCGCTCGATGCCGGCATCGCAACCGGTTATGTCTTCAACACCCCCGATCCCGGTCACCTGCGCGCCGCCCTGCAGCGGGCGCTGGCCTGCTACCGCCAGCCAAAGGTATGGAAGCGGCTGATATTTCAAGGAATGCAGCAGGATTTCGGCTGGCGCCAGAGCGCCCGCCGTTATCTGGAGCTGTATCGCACGGCGGCCGCGCACGCCGGCGCGGTAAAGCCCGCCTGATCGGCTATAATCCCCCGGTCATGAGCAAAACCAGCGCCAGAAAGGCGGCGCCGAGACCCTCCGAACAGGAGAAGATCACCGCCGCCAACGACAAGAAACTGCGCGCGCGCGTCAAGCTGTTCGGCAACCTCCTCGGCAACGTCCTGCGATCGCAGGCCGGCGGCCGCGTGTTCGTTGCCGTCGAGACGCTGCGCAAGGGTTATATACGCCTGCATAAACAGGACTCGCCGAGCCTGCGTGTGCGTCTCGGCCGGCTGGTCCGCGGGCTCGACCCCGAAATCATGACGCATGTCGTGCGTGCGTTCAGCACCTACTTCAGCCTCGTCAATCTCGCCGAGGAAGCACACCAGCACCAGCTCCGCCGCCGCCAGCGTCGCGCAGGCGAGGCCCTGTGGACCGGGTCCTTCGACGAGGCCTTGCTCGAGTTCCGCGCCGACGGCATCAGCCCGTCGCAGTTGCAGACCGTGCTCGATCACATGCACTACAACCCGGTCATCACCGCGCATCCGACCGAGGCCAAGCGGCACACGATCATGGAGGCGCTGCGCAGGATCTTCGTCACCAGTCAGCAGCTCGACGACGCGACCTTGTCGCGCGAGGAACGCGACGAGATTCACCAGCTGCTCGAGACCTGGATACAGACCCTGTGGAAGACCGACGAGGTCCGGGTGCAGAAGCCGAACGTCGCCGGCGAAATTCGCCACTGCATCTACTATTTCCAGGACAGCCTGTTCCAGGCCGTGCCCGCGATGTATCGCGAATTCGAGCGGGCCATCGACCGGGTCTACGGGCCGGAGCTTGCCCCCGGACAGCCCGTCTCGGTGCCGAGCTTCCTGCGTTTCGGTTCCTGGGTCGGTGGCGATCGCGACGGCAACCCGAATGTCACGCCGGCGATTACTGAAATGGCGGTGCGCATGCATGCGGTCGCGGCGCTGAAAGAGTATCTGCCGCGCATCACCGCGCTCGGCCACGAACTGACGCAGTCAAAACTGCTGTGCACGCCGACCGACGCCTTCATGGCCAGCCTGCGGCGCGACGATCGCCATGCCGAGGACGCGCTCGATTACGGCGCCGACCGTTTCCGTCACGAACCCTACCGACGCAAGCTGTATATCATGCGCTGGCGGCTGCAGCAGATGCTCGACCACCAGCGCCGCAGGCTGCAGGGCGACCACAAATCGGCAATGCCGGATGGCGCCTACCGCTCCTCCGACGAGTTCATGCACGAACTCTATCTGATCCGCGATTCCCTGGTCTCGCACGGCGACAGCGCGGTCGCCGAACTCGGCCTCAAGGACCTGATCCGCCTGGTCGAGACCTTCGGCTTCTTTCTCGCCAACCTCGACGTGCGCCAGGAATCCTCGCGTCATACCGAGGCGGTCGCGGAGCTGCTGTCGGTCTCCGCGGGCGGCATAGACTACCTCGATCTCGACGAGCCCCGCCGCCTCGAACTGCTGTGCGATCTGGTTGAACAGACCCCGCTCGCCAGCGATACGGAGCTGCTGTCGGAATCGACGCGCGAGACGCTGGCCGTGTTCGAGGTCGTGGCGAAGATGCAGCGGGAGGTCAGCCGTGACGCCTTTGGCAGCTATGTGATCTCGATGACGCACAGCGCCAGCCACGTCATGGAAGTGATGTTCCTCGCGCGCCAGGCCGGCCTCCTCGGCCGCTCGCCCGACGGCGAGCGTTATTGTCATCTCCGCGTCTCGCCCCTGTTCGAGACCATCGACGACCTCAATCGCATCGAGCCGGTGATGAGCGACCTGCTCGACTGCAATATCTACCTGGAGTTGCTGCGTGCCTCCGGCAACCAGCAGGAGATCATGCTCGGCTACTCGGATTCCTGCAAGGATGGTGGCATCCTCGCCTCGGCCTGGTCGCTGTACAAGGCGCAGCTCGCGATCGCCACGCTGACCGAACAGCGCGGCGTCGGCTGCTGCCTGTTTCATGGCCGCGGCGGCACCATCGGCCGCGGCGGCGGCCCGACCCACGAGGCGATCCTGTCCCAGCCGCCCGGCACGGTGCAGGGACGCATCAAGTTTACCGAACAGGGCGAGATGGTCTCCTACAAGTACAGCCACAAGGAGACCGCGATCTATGAGCTCGGTGTCGGCATCACCGGCCTGATGAAGGCCAGCAAGGGCCTGGTCTCGGAGACGCCGCGCGTGGAGCCGCGCTACCTGGAGGCGATGCAGGAAATCTCGGATGCCGGCGAATCGGCCTATCGCAGCCTGGTCGATGAGACGCCGAACTTCCTCGACTACTTCTACGAGGCGACCCCGGTCAGCGAGATCGGCATGCTGAACATCGGTTCGCGGCCGAGCCACCGCCGCAAGTCCGATCGCACCAAGGGATCGATACGCGCGATCCCCTGGGTATTCGGCTGGGCGCAATCACGCCACACGATCCCGGCCTGGTACGGCATCGGCACTGCATTACGTGCATGGTCGGGCAACGATCCGAATCGGATCGGGGAACTGCATGACATGCATCGCCACTGGCCATTCTTCCGCGCACTGCTCAGCAATACGCAGATGTCGCTGTTCAAGGCCGACATGAACATCGCGCGCGAATACGCCGAACTCTGTAGCGACCATGCGCTGGCGACGCAGATCTTCGGTCGCATCCACAGCGAATATCACTGGACCGTGCAGCAGACACTGAAGGCCGCCGGGGCGCGACGGCTGATCGAGGAGAATCCGGTGCTGGCGCTGTCGCTGAGCCGGCGCAACCCCTATCTCGACCCCCTGAGCCACATCCAGATCACGCTGCTGCAGCGCTATCGTGATCCGCAGCTGAGCGAGGAAGAACGCAACGCCTGGCTCGATCCGCTGCTGCGCTCGATCAACGCGATCGCTGCCGGCATGCGCAATACCGGTTAGCCTGCCGTCGAAGCAGTCTCCCCCCGGGGGCTTTCTGCAGCGAAGTCAAGCGCAGCCTCGCCGGAGCCCGAAGGGTGCCGCGCAGCGGTAGCGAGGCGAGCCATTCGCGGAGGAAAGCCCCCGGGGGGAGACTGCTTCGACGGCAGGTCAGGCGACCTGGCGGGGGATATGGTTGCGGCGATGAGTGATGCGGTTGTCTTCGTCGACGTAGACCAGGGTCGGCTTATGTGCCGCGGCCTCCTGCTGATTCATCGATGCATAGATGCAGATGATGACGCGATCGCCGGGGCTGGCCTTGTGCGCGGCCGCGCCGTTGACCGAGATGATACCCGAGCCGCGCTGGGCCGGAATCGCATAGGTCACGAAACGCTCGCCGTTGGCGATGTTGTAGACGTGGATCTGCTCGAACTCCAGGATGCCGGCCGCCTCGAGCAGGTTCTCGTCGATCGCCATCGAGCCCTCGTAGTCGAGCTCCGCGTGGGTGACTCGCGCACGGTGCAGCTTGGCCTTCAGCAAGGTACGTTCCATATCGGCATTCATCCTGTTGCACGGGCCGGAAAACCGGCAGACGGGGATTCTATCATCCGCGACACCGGAGCAAAACCCGGGGACATTATGCGGCCTTTCAAACCGGCAGGTTGTCGATCAGACGCGTCTCTCCGAGCCATGCGGCGGCGAGCACGATCAGGAAACCCGCGTCCGCGTCTGGCTGCGCGAGGTCTTCGAGGCGCCGGATACTGACATAATCGGGGCGAAATCCCGCCTTTTCAAGGCGCTCGCGCCCCTGCGCCTCCAGTGCCGGATAGTCGCGAGCGCCCGCGCACAGGCGCTCGCGCAGCCATTGCAGGCTGTGATAGAGCGCCGGCGCGCGGGCGCGCTCGTCGGCCGACAGATGCCGGTTGCGGGAACTCAGCGCCAGGCCGTCATCCTCGCGCACCGTCTCCACCGCAATGATTTCGAGCGGAAAGGCCAGATCCTCGACCATGCGACGAATCACCAGCAATTGCTGGTAATCCTTCAGGCCGAACAGCGCGCGATCGGGCCTGACGCTGTTGAACAGCGTCGCGACGACGGTGGCGACGCCGGTGAAATGACCCGGCCGATGCGCGCCGCAAAGAATATCGGACAGCTCCGGCACCTCGACCCGCGTGCCCGCCTCAGCGCCGCGCGGATAGATCTCGTCGACGCCCGGCAGATACAGCAGATCGACGCCGCGCGCGCGCAGCAACCGCTCGTCTTCACCGGGGGTGCGGGGATAGCGGGCGAGATCGCCGGGATCATTGAATTGCAGCGGATTGACGAAGATGCTGACGACGACGCGATCAGCGCAGGCGCGCGCGGCGTCGACGAGGCGCAGGTGGCCTTCATGCAGATTGCCCATCGTCGGCACGAAGGCGAGCGTCTCGCCTTGCATCCGCCATGCGCGGACGATCGCCTCGAGCTCGCGGCGCGTCGCTGCCGTTTGCATCAGACGAAGGTATGCTCGGCGGCCGGGAATTCTCCGCGCTTGACCGCGCCGACATAGGCCTCGACCGCAGCGCTGATGCTGCCGCTGCCGGCGAGGAAGTCCCGGGAAAAACGCGGCCGCCGCCCCGGCGTGATGCCGAGCATGTCGTACAGCACCAGCACCTGGCCATCGCACTCCGCCCCGGCGCCGATACCGATCACCGGGACATCGACGCTGCGGGTGACCTCGGCGGCGAGCGCAGCCGGCACGCATTCCAGCAGTACGCAATCGGCGCCGGCCGCAACCAGTCGCTTCGCGTCCTCGAGCAGTTCAGCCGCATCGGCCGGCGCGCGCCCCTGCACACGATAACCACCGGTCTTGTGCACCGACTGCGGCAGCAGGCCGAGATGGGCGCAGACCGGGATGCCGTTGCCGGAGAGACGCGCGACAGCGTCCTCGATGACCCGTCCACCCTCGATCTTGACGATATGCGCGCCACCCTCCTGGAGCAGGCGCGCGGCATTGCCGAGCGCGCGCGCCGGTGTAGATGCGCTCATATACGGCATGTCGGTCATGATCAGCGCGCGGCGACGGCCGCGGGCGACACAGCGCGTGTGATAGACCATGTCGGCGAGCGACACCGGCAGCGTGGTTTCACGACCCTGCACCACCATGCCGAGGGAATCGCCGACCAGCATCACCTCGACGCCGGCCGACTCGAGTATCTGTGCGAAGCTCGCGTCATAGGCCGTCAGGCAGGCAAACTTCTCGCTGCGCGCCTTCATGTCGCGCAGCGTCCTGATCGTGATCTCGGGGGCTTCGGCAGGGTGTGCGCTCATGGACTCACCGTGCAATGTCGCGACGCTACAGCGCCAGCGACAGCGGATTGAAGTAATGCCGCCCGCTGTGGATGCCGCAGATACGGTCGACCAGCGCCTCGTAGTCCTGCTCGTTATTGACCAGGTCGATCTCGGTGGCGTTAACGATCAACAGCGGCGACGAATCGTAATAGTGGAACAGGCGTGCATAGGCATCGACGATGCGCTCGAGGTATTCCTGGTCGATCAGCTGTTCATAGGCGATGCCACGCCCGCGTATGCGTCGCATCAGCACCTCGGCAGGCGCCTGCAAGTAGACGACGAGGTCCGGCACCGGCACATCGATCGTCATTTGCGCGTAGACCTGGTCGTAGAGCTTGAGTTCCTCGTCATCGAGCGTCAGGCTCGCGAACAGCCGGTCTTTCTCCATCAGAAAATCCGATATCCGCACCGGATTGAAGATGTCGCCCTGACGCAGCGCCTGCATCTGGCGGGCACGCTGGAACAGGAAGAACAATTGCGTCGGCAGCGCGGCCTCGCGCGGATTACGGTAGAAACGCTCGAGAAACGGGTTCTCGCCCGCGCCCTCGAGCAGTAACTCGGATTCGAAGGTCTGCGCGAGACGGCGCGCGAGGCTGGTCTTGCCGACCCCGATCGGACCCTCGATGACGATGTACTCGCGTCGACGGCTGCTGCTCATATCCCGGTTCCCCGCGCCGCGACGCGCTCGATGCCGCGCAGCGGGCAGGCGGCGAGACAGGCGCGCAGAGATCCGACCCCGGGAATGTCGAGCTCCGGCGCGATCTCGAACAGCGGATAGAGCACGAAATCGCGTTCGACCAGCCCTGGATGCGGCACCGTCAGGCGCGCATCGTCATGGCGTTCATCACCGAAGACCAGCAGGTCGAGATCGAGCGTGCGCGCGGCCCAGCGCCTGCCGTCGCGCACCCGTCCCTGCGCCGCCTCGATCGCCTGCAGTGCATCAAGCAGCGCATGGGCCGCAAGGTCGGTCTCAAGCACGGCGACGGCATTGAGATAATCGGGCTGATCGAGGTCGCCGAGCGGTCGACTCCTGTACAGCGAGGAGCGCGCCAGCAGGCGGGTGTCCGGCAGACGGCCGAGCGCGAGGAACGCCCGCGCGATCTGCGCCGCCGGCTGCTCGAGATTACTGCCCAGGCCGATACAGGCCTGCGTGCGCCGTCCCACTGGACGCGGGTTGCTGTCAAGCTTGTGTGCCGGATTCAATGCGTGACGACCTCGAAAACTGGATCGGGAACCGGCACGGCGGTCGCCGTCCGGCCAGGGGATAGTATAGCCCAGTGCGTGGCTCAGGACTCCCCGGCGGGCTCCGTCGCGGGTTGTCCCTTGCGCGCGTTGCCGCCGCGGCGACGGCGACGGCGACGACGGCGCGCCGGCGATTTTGCATCGCCATCGTCGCCCTCTGCCCGGCTGTCCGGACGCGGCGCTGACAGCAATTCACTGCGCGCCTCGTCGCTCTGCTGGAAGTCTGTCCACCATTCGGCCAGCTCGGCGAGATCCTCACCGGTCTCCGCGCGCAACAGCAGGAAGTCATAGGCGGCGCGGAAACGCGGATGCTGCAACAGGCGTAACGCGCGCTTGCCGGAATTGCGTTGCAGGCGCGGCTGCAATATCCAGATCTCGCGCATCTGTGACGCGAAGCGGCGCGGCAGGATCGCATGCTGGCTCTGCGCCTGCATGACATCGCGCGAAGCCTGCTGCAACGAAGAGATCTCCGGCGCCCCGTCAGCCTGCAGGCGCCGCGCCTCGGCGCGCATCGGTCCCCACAGCAACGCGGCATAGAGGAAGGCCGGCGTCACCGGTTTGCCCTCGGCGACACGGGCATCGGTATTCGCGAGCGCGCGCGTCAGCAGAGCGCGGAAATCGCCCTGCTCCGGATCGTCGAGACAGCGCTCCGTCTCCGGGAACAGATGCGCAAACAGGCCGTAGTGCCGCAGCATCTCCAGCGTCTGTTCCGCGCTGCCACCCTGGAACAGCTTCAACACCTCTTCGTACAGACGCGCCGGCGAGATCCCGCCGATCAGCGCCGCATGTTCGTGTATCGCGGCCTCGACAGCGGGATCGATACGGAAACCCAGCTTGACCGCGAAGCGCACCGCGCGCAACATGCGCACCGGATCTTCGTGGAAGCGCACCGCCGGATCGCCGATCAGACGCAGCACGCCCGCGCGGATATCGTCGACGCCGCCGACATAGTCGACGACGCTGAAGTCGCTGATGTTGTAATAGAGCGCGTTGATCGTGAAGTCGCGGCGCCAGGCGTCCTCCTCGATCGTGCCGTAGACGTTGTCGCGGATGATGCGTCCGTTCTCGATCAGCCGGCCTTCCTCATCCTCGTCTTCGACATGACGGGCGCGGAAGGTCGCGACCTCGATGATCTCGCGGCCGAAGTGGACATGGGCAAGGCGGAAGCGCCGGCCGATCAACCGGCAGTTGCGGAAGACCTGCCTGACCTCTTCGGGCTTCGCGTCGGTCGAGACATCGAAGTCCTTGGGTTCGCGACCGAGCAGCATGTCGCGTACGCAACCGCCGACGAGGTAGGCGCCGTAACCGGCCTCCTTGAGGCGATACAGGACCTTCAGGGCATGCTCGCTGATGCCCTTGCGCGAGATATTGTGCCCTGAGCGCGGGATAACGACCGGCGTGCTGATGACGGGGACCCTTCCTGAGAGATTCTTGAATTATTATCAAGGGCTTGAGCGGCGCGCCGGCGCCTGCGGATTCCCTTGTACAATCCTGGAAGAGCCGTATAATAGCCGAAATTTCGCGGACAGCCTACTGTCATACCTGCCGGTTCACCGTACGCTCCCTTCGTCTAGCGGCCTAGGACACCGCCCTCTCACGGCGGGAACAGGGGTTCGATTCCCCTAGGGAGCGCCAATTAAATCAATGACTTGGAAGATACCGTCGCAGGCCTCACAAGGCATGCCGGTACTGCGAATACACCAGCATCGCCCCCGCCAGCAGGATCACAACAGCCCCGATCACGATGCGACGAAGCCGCGCGCGGCGCTGCACGCGGACGACGAGGTCGAGCTTCTGCCGGTTGCTCATCGGCATGGCCGGGCTCAGGCGTGCATCCCCGACGCGCCGAACTCCTCCTCGAGGGTCTGTTCGTCCTTGTCGAGATCGGAGGCGACGATCGCGGACACGAACACCCGGTAGGGTTCGCGGCGTCCATGGGTCATCCTGATGATCGCGAACGAGATGCGCTTGAGAAAAAACAGCGCGGCAATCATCGCGATGCTGGTGAGGGTCTGGAACCAGACGACGCCCATGTAGCCGCGGTCGAAGAACTGCGCAAAGCTGAAAAAATAGATCAGCAGCAGGATGCCGATCAGGACGCCGATGGCGACCATGTAGTTCTCGTGGGCCTTCTTGACGGTCCTGATGATATCGATCGTGATCTGTTGTGACACGGCATGCGCTGTCCGGGGGGGCTGGTGGCTCAGAAACTAACCGCTGACCGGGATGCCGTCAAGACGGCCGGAGACGCCACCCTTGGCGGCGCGGCCCCCATCTGGTTCAATGGCGGGATGAAGATCATGCCGGATCGGGTCCTCTGCCGCATGGGCGCCGCCACCGGGCGGGCGCTGGCGATCGCACTCGCGCTGGTGATGCTCGCCGCGGCCTGCGACCGCGCCGGGGATCCGGGCGCGCAGCAGTGGCTGCACGGGGTCTGGGAACTGACCTTCAATCCCGCCCGCGACAGCGAGGATGACCTGGTGTTTACCGGGGATGGCAGCGTCCAGGTGCATACCGAGGACAACCGGGTCATCAACGGACAGTATCGGGTCAACGGTGACGACCTGATGCTGGTCCTGCTGGTCAACGACAAACCCGTCGAGGTCCATTTCGAGATCGCGCCCGACCACTCGCGCCTGACCTACGGCAACGGGGCCTATTACACCAGACGGGCTTCACCCTGAGCACGGCTCAACCGAGCGAGCGCAGATAATGCAGATACCGCTCGTACTGGTCCAGCACGTCGCCGATCAGCTCATCCCGGCTCCAGCCCATGACGTCGTAGTCCTGGCCGCCCTCACGCAGGTGGACCTCGGCGCGGAAATATTGCAGCGCCCGGGCGCGCTCGCTGGCGGTGTCGCGCAGCACGAATGACGGCGGTTCGCAGGCGCGGGCATGCACTGCGTAGCGGAAGGCCGGCGCTTCGCCGTGTCCGATCTCGATGAAGTAACCACCGCCCTCGTCCTCGCCCACCCGCGCATCGCGTCCCTGTTTGCAGAGCTCCCCCGCCACTTCATCAAGGGCCGGACGGACGAGTGAGCACAGATATTGCCTGACCTCATCCTCGGCTGGATGATGGAGCAGGGCCCGCAGTCGGCGCTGCCAGCCCGGCGCCGCGTACACGCCCTGCGGTGTGACCCGTGCATCCTGCAGGCTGCTGCGCCGGAGTCCCTCCATGCGCAAGGCGCGCAACAGGCCCCAGCACATCAGGATCATGACGAGCGCGAACGGCAAGGCGCTCGCGATCGCGGCGGTCTGCAGCGCGGCAAGCCCGCCGGCCGCGAGCAGCACCCCGGCAACCGCGCCCTTGATGACCGCCCACATCACGCGTTGCCAGGCCGGCGAGCCCTCCTCGCCACCCGATGTCAGTATGTCGACGACCAGCGAGCCGGAATCGGACGAGGTCACGAAGAAGGTGATCACCAGCAAAGTCGCAACCAGCGCCGTGACCGTCGACAGCGGCAACAGCTCGAGGAAGCGGAACAAGGCCACCGACGAGTCGGTCGTCACCGCGCCGGCCAGCTCGCCGCCGCCCCCGGTCATGATCATATGGAGCGCCGTGTTGCCGAAGAAGGTCATCCAGATGAACGTGAAGCCGACCGGCACCAGCAACACGCCCGTCACGAATTCGCGGATCGTGCGCCCGCGCGAGACGCGGGCGATGAACATGCCCACGAACGGCGCCCAGGCAATCCACCAGCCCCAGTAGAACAGTGTCCAGCCGCCGATCCAGGTCGTCGGCTCGTAGGCATAGAGGTTGAACGTCATCTCGAACAGGCCGGAGAGATACATGCCGGTATTCTGCACCAGCGTCTGCAGCAGGTAGACGGTCGGCCCGGCGATCATCACGAAGGCCAGCAGAGCGACCGCCGTCACCATGTTGAAGATCGAGACGCGGCGGATGCCGGCGTCGAGACCAAGCCAGACCGAGGTGGTCGCGATTGCGGTGATGACCGCGATCAGCACAGCCTGCACCGTCAGGGAAACGGGGACATCGAACAGGTAATTGATACCGGAATTGATCTGGATCACACCGAAGCCCAGCGAAGTCGCGACGCCGAAGACCGTGCCGAGCACTGCGAAGATGTCCACCGCATGCCCGATCGGGCCGTGGATGCGTTCACCGATCAGCGGATACAGCGATGAGCGGATGGTCAGCGGGAGATCATGACGAAAGGCAAAATAGGCCAGCGCCAGCGCTACCAGCGCGTAGATTGCCCAGGCATGCATGCCCCAGTGGAAAAAGGTGATCCTCATCGCCTGGCGCGCGGCCTCGACGGTCTCCGGCTCGCCGCGCGGCGGGCTGAGGTAATGCATCACCGGCTCGGCGACGCCGAAGAACATCAGGCCGATCCCCATGCCGGCCGAGAACAGCATTGCAAACCATGATGCATAGCTGTAATCCGGCACGCTGTGATCCGGGCCGAGGCGCACGTGACCATGCGCAGACAGCGCCAGCGCGATGATGAAGACGAGGAATCCGGCGACTGCGAGCACATAGAACCAGCCAGCGGTTTCCGTCACCCAGTCATGGACGTCGCCGAACAGGCTGTCCGCCGTGTCCGGTGCGGTGATCGCGAACAGCACGAACGCCACGATCAGCGTGAGGGAAATCCAGAACACCGGCGGATTGATACAGAGGCGAGTGCTGGCGGCGGGGTCTGCGTTCGGGTCTGGCATGGGCTCTCGCGTCCGCTGGCGGCCGGTTGCGCACGCCACTCACAGCGCACTATCGGCGAGCTTAGCGAAGACGTCCTGCGCGGGCAACCGCGTCAGTACTTGCGCGGATCGCCGAACAGCAATTCGAATCCGGCATAGAGGATCAATTGTGTGCGAAAGCGATTCTCGCGCTCACGCAGGGCCTGGGGCCGGATCTCGAAGATCAGCCAATCACGGTGCACGACGCTGCGCCAGCGGACTTCGGCATAATAACGGGTGACCTGGTTGTTCGGCCGGCTTTCCGCCTGCAAGCCAATCTGCCACAGAAGATCGCGGCGCTTGCCGAGCGGCTGCAGCAGGGAAAAAATCTGGTCGTAGTAATACTGATCGTCGCGCTCGAACCAGGTCGCGCCACTCTGGCTGCGCAGCAGCAGCGTCTCGCCCAGCGGGTGCTGCAAGCGCAGCGCCGTCGTGCCGCCGGTGCCGCGCTGGTCATACCAGAAGATCGACTGCGAGGGCCGCACCTGCAGGCGTCCAGGCTCAAATTCGCGCCAGATCGATGCCCGCAGCAGCAGGTCGATCGGATCGCCGGTGCGCAAGCCCGCCGAGAACGCGGTCTCCCAGGGTTTCGACGGTCGCAGCAGACGCAGCGCGAGCGACTGGCGGGTGGTGGTCTCGAATTCGCGATCGGTGCCGCGTTCGCGATCGAGTGGGTCATCGTAGTCGTCGGTGAGAATAATCAGGCTGAGCCGTTGTTCCAGACCCGGCAGGCTGATCTTGCCCCCGGCCCTGGCCTCCATCTCGCCGCCGCCACCTTCATCGAAGCGCTGAATCAGGCGGATGCGCAACAGCGAGTCGTAGGCCTCGTCGGGAAAGACCTCGGCGGTGCCGAACATGCGGTCCATGCGTCGCGACAGCGTCAGCACCGAACGGGAGATCGCCTCCTGGCCCTCGTAGATGGACTGCATGACGACGCCCGCCTCCTCTTCGGCATCGTTCACCTCCGCGGATTCCGCACTGATATCTGTGGCCAGCGCCGGCGCGAAGGCGGTAGCAGCCAGCAGTGCGAACGAATAACGGAGCGGCCTGTCCATCATGGGGACATGCGATGCATCAGGCCACGCGACGCATCATGTACAGTGACACCGCGAACAGCAGCAATGTCGGCGCCAGCGCGCAGACCAGCGGATTGAGCGCATAGACCAGTCCGAGGTGTCCGACCATCTGGTTGAGCAGATAGAAACCGAGGCCGACCAGCACGCCAACCAGCATGCGCTGGCCGACGCCAACCGAACGCAGCGGCCCGAAGACGAAGGGCAACGCAGCAAACACCATTACACAGGTCGCCAGCGGCAGGATCGCCTTGGTCCAGAAATCGATCTCGTAGCGGCCGGGGTTGAGATTGTTGTCCCTGAGATAGCCGATATACCGCCACAGGCCGGAGATCGACATGCTCCCCGGCTTGATCGCGATGACCTCGAGCAGGTCGGGGTTGATCCGGGAATCCCAGTCCAGTTCCGGCAGCTGCTCGATGCGGACCTGGCGTGCGCCGATCTCGCTGCGCGAGACTTCGTGCAACTGCCAGCGGCCATCACGCCAGGCCGCGCTCTTCGCACTCGAGATGCGCGCGAGACGCCCGTCCACGCCAAATTCGTAGATGTCGACGCCTGCCAGGCCGCCGTCGTGCAGCACCGCCCGTACGCTGACGAAGGTCTCGCCGTCACGGGTCCAGAAACCGTCACGGGTGAGCATCGTATCCTGACCCGAGAGCGCCGCGCTCCTGACCTGGGTTGCATATTCCTCGGCCGGGGCGACGACCCACTCCCCCAGCCATACCGACAGCAACACCAGCAGGAGCCCGGCCTTCACCGCCGCCCAGCTGATGCGCCCGGTGGAAATGCCGGCGGCGCGCATCGCGACGAGTTCATGATTGCTGGCAAGCAACCCCAGTCCGATCAGACTGCCGAGCAGGGCCGAAAGCGGCATCAGTTCGTAGGTCAGGCGCGGGACGCTGAACAGCACATGCTGGAGCGCCTTCCAGGCGGTGTAATCGCGCTGACCGACACGGTCGAGCTCGGAGATGAATTCGATGAAGATGAACAGCGCGAGTAGCACGCACATGACCAGCAGCGCGCCGCCGACCACGGCCCTGCCGATATGAAGATCGATCAGTTTCATCGCGCCGTCCCGGCCCGGCGCCCGAACAACACCTCGAGCGACCACTTGACGCCGTACTGCCGGGCCAGCAGCGCCCACGTGCAGACCAGCATCGCGGCATGCACCCACCACATGCCGAGCAGCGGCGGGATCGCGCCACGCGCAACCCAGGTATTGGCCATGCCCATCAGGTTGTTGTAGACCAGATAGACCAGCACGGCGATGAACAACTTCGCATACTTGCCCTGGCGCGGATTGGTGCGGCTCAGCGGCACTGCGAGCAACGCCAGCACCAGCACCGACAGCGGCATCGACATTCGCCACTGAAACTCGGCGATATCGGACTTGTCGTCCGACCCGACGAGATCCGTGGTCGCCAGCGCGCGGTGGCGGCGAAACGACGGGGTGAACTCGCGCGGCTCCATGCGCAACGCATGCTGCTCGAATTCGATGATCCTGAAATCCGCGGCACCGGGCTGGCCTTCGTAGCGGTAACCCTCCTCGAAGACCAGGAACAACCGGCCCTCGTCGTCCTGATGACGCCAGGCACGCGTGGCGGACAGGACCACCTGGCGTTCGCTGCCTTCATGACGCACGAATACGTGCTCCATGCTCTGGCCATCGCCGGACAGGCGCTCGAAATAGAGCACGCCGCCGGTTCCACTGCCGGTAAAGCGACCGGGCGCCAGGCCGCTGATGACGGGGCGCGCCTGATAGGCATCGCGCAACTGGTGGATGCGCTCCTCCGCCCACGGCGCGGCCTGGAAGGCAATGACACCGACGATCGCGGCGACGACCAGCGCCAGCGCCATCACTGCCCGGTAGACCCGCCCCATGCTGATACCGCAGGCCGCCATCGCAATCATCTCACTGTCCTTGTACAGGCGGCTGAAGGCCAGCAGGATCGCCATGAAGAACGCGATCGGCAGGATGAGGGTCAGTGTGCCGAGGGTCTTCAGGCCCAGCATCGCCAGCACGAGGTCACTGGACAGGTTGCCCGCGGTGGCGTCTGCGAGGTAGCGCACGAAGCGGTTGCTCATGAAAATCACGAGTAGCACGAACAGCACCGCGACCAGGGTCAGCAGAATCTCCCGGGCGATGTAGCGGTCAATGATCAAGACGGCGCTCGCCGGGGCCGGTGGTGGAAAAGCCTGGCATTTAAGGTAAACTCTCCGGGATATTTCGCGATCACGGGAGATGTCATGCAATTCTCGGTCAAAAGCGCCCCCGTCACCCGTCAACGTACCGCCTGCGCCGTCGTCGGCGTGTATGAGTCGCGCCGGCTGAGCCCGTCCGCCGCGGCCCTCGACCGTGCCTCGCGTGGCTATATTGTAAACATTTTGAAGCGCGGCGACATGAAGCCCGCGCCCGGCCATGCACTGATGCTCCACAACGTCCCGCGCGCACCCGGCGAGCGCGTCCTGCTGATCGGCCTCGGCAAGGAAAAGGACGTCGACGCCGGGCGCTACCGCAAGGCGCTGGCGGCGATGACCGCGGCGCTGCGCGAGGCCGGCGTCCGCGAGGCCTTCTGCTGCCTGCCGGAAGTCGAGGTCCGCGACCGCGACCTGGCCTGGCGGCTGCGCCAGACCGTCGAGACCGTCAGCGAGGGACTCTATTGCTTCGACCGCCTCAAGAGCAAAAAGGACGATGATACCCCGCCATCCGTCCGCCTCCAGCTCAATGTCCCCGATCCATCGCTGGTCGCCGATGGCCGCGCTGCGCTGCGCGCCGGCGAGGCGATCGCCGGCGGCGTCGCCCTCGCCCGCGATCTCGGCAACCTGCCCGGCAACATCTGCACCCCGGAATATCTCGCCGATCAGGCGCGCAGGCTTGCGCGCGGACAGCGCAAGCTCCAGGTCCGGGTGCTTGACGAGAAACAGATCCGCGCCCTGAAGATGGGGGCCCTGCTCGCGGTCGCCCGTGGCAGCCGCGTGCCGCCACGCTTCATCGTAATGCACTGGAACGGCGGCTCGAAAGGCGAACGGCCGCAGGTGCTGGTCGGCAAGGGCATCACCTTCGATTCGGGCGGCATCTCTATCAAGCCGGCGGCGACGATGGACGAGATGAAATTCGACATGTGCGGCGCTGCCTCGGTGCTGGGTACGATGTCGGCGGTAGCCGCGCTCGACCTGCCGCTGAATGTCGTCGGCGTGATCCCGTCCTGTGAGAACCTGCCGGACGGCAATGCGGTCAAACCCGGCGACATCGTCACCAGCATGTCCGGCCAGACCATCGAGATCCTGAACACCGACGCCGAAGGCCGGCTGATCCTCTGCGACGCGCTGACCTGGTGCGAGCGGCTCGAACCCGAGGCGGTCGTCGACATCGCGACGCTGACCGGCGCCTGTGTGATCGCGCTCGGCAAGCATGCGAGCGGAGTGCTCGGCAATGATGCGGAACTCGTCGGCGCCCTGCGCGCCGCCGGCAATGCCAGTGGCGACCGCGCCTGGGAGCTGCCGCTGTGGGACGAATATCAGGAACAGCTCAAGAGCAATTTTGCCGACATGGCGAACGTCGGCGGCCGCGAAGGCGGCACCATCACCGCGGCCTGTTTCCTTTCCCGCTTCACGAAGAATTATCGCTGGGCGCACCTCGACATCGCCGGTGTCGCCTGGCGGTCCGGCGGTGACAAGGGCGCGACCGGCCGGCCGGTGCCGTTGCTGACGCAATACCTGATCGACCAGGCCGGAGATGAACGCTGACGTCCATCCCGCGCCGGTGCGGATCGATTTCTACATCCTCTCCGACGAGTCACCGAACGCCCGCGAGAGACTGTGCTGCCGGCTGGCCGAGAAGGCCTGGAAACTCGGTCATTCCGTCTACCTGCACGCCGGGTCGGAGGCCGAGGCCAGCGCGCTCGACGAACTGCTGTGGACATTCCGCGACGGCAGTTTCGTGCCGCACGGCCTCAGCGCTGAGGCCGTGAAGCCGGCGCCGCCGGTGCTGATCGGCGCCGGTGCCGCGCCGGCGGCCGGCGCCGATGTGCTGATCCATCTCTGCGCCGACGTCCCGGAATTCTATGCGCGTTTCCAGCGCATCGCCGAGATCGTCGCCGCGCCCGCGCCGGACCGCGCGGCCGGCCGCGAACGTTTCCGTTTTTACCGCGAGCGCGGCCACCAGCCGCAATCGCACAATCTCCAGGACTGACAGGCAATGGACAAGAACTACGAGCCGCGTGATATCGAGCAGCGCTGGTACCAGTCATGGGAGAGCAACGGCTGGTTCGCTCCCTCGGGCAGCGGCCACCCCTATTGCATCATGATCCCGCCGCCCAACGTCACCGGCACGCTGCACATGGGACATGCCTTCCAGGACACACTGATGGACGCGCTGACCCGTTATCACCGGATGCGCGGCGACAACACCCTGTGGCAGGCCGGCACCGATCATGCCGGCATCGCGACGCAGATGGTCGTCGAGCGCCGGCTCGCGGCCGAGGGCCGTTCTCGGCATGATCTCGGCCGCGAGGACTTCATCGACGAGGTCTGGCGCTGGAAGGAACAGTCCGGCGGCACGATCACGCGCCAGCTGCGCCGGCTCGGCGCCTCGCTGGACTGGTCGCGCGAGCGCTTCACGATGGACGAGACGCTGTCCGAGGCCGTGCGCGAGGTCTTCGTGCAGCTCTACGAGGATGGCCTGATCTATCGCGGCAAGCGCCTCGTCAACTGGGACCCCGTGCTGCATACCGCTCTGTCGGACCTCGAGGTGCTGTCGGAAGAGGAACAGGGACACCTGTGGCATATCCGCTATCCGCTGGTCGACGGCACGGGACACCTGGTGGTCGCGACGACGCGCCCCGAGACCCTGCTCGGCGACGCCGCAGTCGCGGTGCATCCGGGCGACGAACGCTATCGCCACCTGATCGGACAGCAGGTCGAACTGCCGTTGACCGGCCGACGCATCCCGGTGATCGCCGACGACTATGTCGATCCCGAGTTCGGCAGCGGCTGCGTCAAGATCACCCCGGCCCATGACTTCAACGATTACCAGGTTTGGCAGCGCCATCGCGACGAGAGCGAGCTGATGGCGGTACCGCACAACGGCCTCATCAATATCTTCACGATCGAGGCCCGTATCCGCGGCGCGGGAGAGGATGAGGATGGCGCCGACGGGCCGCCGGTCAGCGCCTTGTTGCCCGCCGAGCTGCACGGACTCGACCGCTACGACGCGCGCAAGCGGATCGTGGAGCGGCTGAAGGCAGAGGACCTGCTCGAACGCGTGCAGGACCACAAGCTGATGGTGCCACGCGGCGATCGTTCCGGCGCCGTCGTCGAACCGCTGCTGACCGACCAGTGGTATGTGCGCGTCGCGCCGCTGGCCGGCCCCGCGATCGAGGCCGTCGAGAGCGGCCGCATCCGCTTCGTGCCGGAGAACTGGAGCAAGACCTATTTCGAATGGATGCGCAACATTGAAGACTGGTGCATCAGTCGCCAGATCTGGTGGGGCCACCGCATCCCGGCCTGGTACGACGCGAACGGCAGTCTCTACGTCGGCCGCTCGGAACAGGAGGTGCGGCTGAAACACGGGCTCAGCCCCGGGGTCGTGCTCAGGCAGGATGAAGACGTGCTTGATACCTGGTTCTCGTCGGCGCTGTGGCCGTTCTCGACGCTCGGCTGGCCGCGCGAAACCGCCGACCTGCGCACCTTCTACCCGACCAGCGTGCTGGTCACCGGTTTCGACATCATCTTCTTCTGGGTCGCGCGGATGATCATGATGGGCCTCCGCTTCATGGACGACATCCCGTTCCGGGAGGTCTATATCCATGGCCTGGTGCGCGATGCCCAGGGCCAGAAGATGTCGAAATCGAAGGGCAACGTGCTCGACCCGCTCGACCTGATCGACGGCATCGAGCTCGAGGCGCTGATCGACAAGCGCACCCGGGGCCTGATGCAGCCGCAGATGTCGCGCCAGATCGAGGCCGCGACGCGCAAGGAATATCCGGACGGTATCCCGGCCTTTGGCGCCGATGCATTGCGCTTCACCTTCGCGGCGCTGGCCTCCACCGGACGCGACATCAAGTTCGACCTCAATCGCATCCAGGGTTACCGCAACTTCTGCAACAAGCTGTGGAACGCCGCGCGCTATGTGCTGATGAACACCGAAGGCCAGGATACCGGGCTGAACGGCGATGCCGTCGAACTGACGCTGGCTGACCGCTGGATCCTGTCGCGCCTTCAGAGGGTGAATCGCGAGATCGTCGACAGTATCGGGCGCTACCGCCTCGACCTCGCCGCTCAGACCCTCTACGAGTTCGTCTGGAACGAGTACTGCGACTGGTATGTCGAACTGTCGAAACCTGTGCTGAACGACCCCGCGAGCCCGGCGGCCGTCCAGCGCGGCACCCGTCGCACGCTGGTGCAGGTGCTCGAGCAGATCCTTCGCATCGCGCACCCGCTGATACCGTTCATTACCGAGGAGATCTGGCAACGCGTCGCGCCGCTTGCCGGCCGCTCCGGCATGACGATCATGCACCAGCCCTGGCCGACTGCCGAGGCCGCGCTGATCGATGAGACCGCCGAGGCCGGGGCCGCGTGGGTGATGGCCCTGGTGATGGGCGTGCGCCGCATCCGCAGCTCGATGAACATCGCGCCGTCAAAGCCACTGCCGGTGCTGTTGCGCAACGCATCTGCAGAAGACCGCATCCGCCTCGAAGCGCACCGCGGTGTGCTGATGACGCTCGCCCGGCTCGCCTCGATAGGAATCGTCGGCGATGGTGACGAGGCCCCGGAATCGGCCACCGCGCTGGTCGGCGAGATGCAGGTGCTGATCCCGCTGGCCGGCCTGATCGACAAGGACGCTGAACTCGCCCGCCTCGGCAAGGAACTGGCCCGACTCGAGGGCGACATCGAACGCTGCGAGGCCAAGCTCGCGAACACCAATTATGTACAACGAGCCCCCGCCCACGTCGTCGACAAGGAGCGCGAACGCCTCGCCGAACTGCGCGGCTCGCACCAGGCGCTCGAACAACAGCTGGCACGCATCCGCTCGATATAGCAACGAGGAGGACACACCATGACCCGAGCACTGTACCCCTGTCTGCTGGCCCTGGCGCTGGGCGCGTTTGCCGCCTTCGCTGTCGCCGGCGATGTCCCCCGCGCGCAGTTCACCAGCGCAATCGATGCGCGCGAACCGGTCGATGACCTCGAAGGGGCCGCCGCCGCGGATCTCACCCGGCTCTATTTCTTCACCGAATTGCGCGATCTCGCAGGCCAGACCGTCACCCACCGCTGGAGCCACGACGGCAACACCATGGCCGAGATCAGCTTCACACCCGACGGCGCCCGCTGGCGCGTGTGGTCGAGCAAGGAATTGCTGCCGCAGTGGACCGGGACGTGGACGGTCGAGGTGGTCGATGCCGCCGGCAATGTCCTGTCGACGAAGAGCATCGATTACCGCTGACCCTCGCCGGCAGCCGCCGGGGCTACTTGGCCGCCTCGAGCGCCTGGGTGATGTCGGCGAGGATATCATCGACATGCTCGATGCCGATCGACAGTCGCACCATATCGCGGCTGACCCCGGCGCTTGCAAGCTCATCGTCGTTGAGCTGGCGATGCGTCGTCGATGCCGGGTGACACGCCAGTGAGCGCGCGTCGCCGATGTTGACCAGACGCAGGATCAGCTGCAATGCATCGATGAAGCGCGCCCCGGCCTCCTGGCCGCCCTCGATGCCGAAGCTCAGGATGCCGGAGGCCCGGCCACCGAGGTATTTCTTCGCCAACGCGTGATCCCTGCTCTCCGGCAGGCCCGCGTAATTGACCCATTTGACCTGCGGATGATCGCGCAGGTACTCCGCGACCTTCTGCGCGTTCTCGCAGTGACGCTCCATGCGCAGCGGCAGGGTCTCGATGCCCTGCAGGAACAGGAAGGCGTTGAACGGGCTCAGCGCAGCGCCGGTGTTGCGCAGCGGAACGACGCGCGCCCGGCCGATGAAGGCCGCCTCGCCCAGTGCCTCCGTATAGACGACGCCGTGATACGAGCGATCGGGCTCGTTCAGCATGCGAAACCGCTCCTTGTGCTTTGCCCAGGGGAATTTACCGGAGTCGACGATGATGCCACCAATCGAATTGCCATGCCCGCCCATGTACTTGGTCAGCGCGTGGACGACGATATCGGCGCCCTGTTCTATCGGCCGCCACAGGCACGGGGTCGGCACCGTGTTGTCGACGATCAGCGGCACGCCGGCGGCGTGTGCGATCGCAGCAAGGCGCTCAACGTCGATGATATTGCCTGACGGATTACCGATCGATTCGCAGAAGACGGCCTTGGTGCGCTCGTCGATCGCCGCAGCCATGCCCTCATAATCATCATGGGAGCGGAACCGCACCTCGATGCCGCGGCGCGGCAGGCTGTGCGCGAAGAAGTTGTAGGTCCCGCCGTATAACTGGCTGGTAGTGACGATGTTGTCGCCGACCTCGGTGATGGCCTCGATCGAGTACTCGATCGAGGCCATGCCCGAGGCCACCGCCAGCGCGGCAATCCCCCCTTCCATCGCCGCGACGCGTTCCTCTAGCACGGCATTGGTCGGATTCATGATCCGGGTATAGATGTTGCCCGGCACCTTGAGATCGAACAGATCCGCCCCGTGTTGCGTGTTGTCGAAGGCATAGGATGTCGTCTGGTAGATCGGCACCGCGACGGCATGGGTGGTCGGGTCATGGTGAAATCCGGCTCGCACTGCCTTGGTCTCGAGTTTCACTGAGTTCTCCTTGCGGTTATCTGCAGGCTGGATGATTCGGGGCGTTCCGGCGGATTGTAGCGCAGATACGCAGACCGGTTAACCCGCGCGCCGCAGTGTGCCGGCGCGCCATGCTCAGTGTTCCCGCGTCGCCCGAAACTCAATCTCCGGCCACCGCTCCATCGTCAGTTGCAGGTTGACGCGCGTCGGCGCGAGATAGACCAGTTCGCCGCTGCTGTCGACGGCAAGGTGCTCGGCGAGCTTGTTGCGGAACTCGACCAGTTTCTTTTCATCCTTGCAATAAATCCAGCGCGCGGTCGCGACCTGGACGTTGTCATAGCTGCAATCGACCGAGTATTCGTGCTTGAGTCGATAGGCGACGACGTCGAATTGCAGCACGCCGACTGCGCCGATGACGATGTCATTGCCGAGCAGTGGCCGGAACACGCGGGTCGCGCCCTCCTCCGAGAGCTGGTCAACGCCCTTCTGCAGGGCCTTCATCTTCATCGGATCGCGCAGCACGACGCGGCGGAACAGCTCGGGCGCGAAGTCCGGGATGCCGGTGAACTTGAGGTCCTCGCCCTGGCTGAAGGTATCGCCGATGACGATGGTGCCGTGGTTGTGGATGCCGATGATGTCGCCGGGCCAGGCCTCATCGGCATGCTCACGCTCCGAGGCCATGAAGGTGATTGCATTCGGGATCTGCACCTGGCGCTTGAGCCGGGTGTGCCAGACCTTCATGCCGCGCGTGTACTTGCCGGAACAGATGCGCAGGAAGGCGATGCGGTCGCGGTGCGCCGGGTCCATGTTCGCCTGGATCTTGAAGACGAAGCCGGTGAACTTGTCCTCGTCCGGGGTCACCAGCCGCGTCACGGTCTGCCGCGGCAGCGGCGGCGGCGCCCATTCGACGAAGGCGTCGAGCAGCTCGCGCACACCGAAGTTGTTGACCGCCGAGCCGAAGAATACCGGCGTCTGCTCGCCTCGGCGATAGGCCGCGAGATCGAAGGCCTGGCTGGCGCCGCGCACCAGCTCGACCTCATCACGCAGCTCGGCCGCGACCGTGCCGAGCAGATCGTCGAGGCGCGGATTGTCGATGCCGTCGACGATCTCGCCGGTCTTGATGCGGCCACCGTGGGTCGGGCTGAACAGCTGTACACGATCATGCAGCAGGTCAAACACGCCCCTGAAGCCCTTGCCCATGCCGATCGGCCAGGTCACCGGCGCACACGGCATCTTCAGCACCGCCTCGATCTCGTCGATCAGTTCGACCGGCGGCCGTCCCTCGCGGTCGAGCTTGTTGATGAAGGTGATGATCGGCGTGTCGCGCAGCCGGCAGACCTCCATCAGCTTGATGGTCCGCTCCTCGACGCCCTTGGCGCTGTCGATGACCATCAGCGCCGAGTCGACTGCGGTCAGCGTGCGGTAGGTGTCCTCGGAGAAGTCCTGGTGTCCAGGCGTGTCGAGCAGATTGACGATCGCATCACCGTGCGGGAACTGCAACACCGAAGTCGTCACCGAGATGCCTCGCTGCTGTTCCAGCGCCATCCAGTCAGAGGTCGCGTGACGCGCAGCCTTGCGGCCCTTGACCGCGCCGGCGAGCTGGATCGCGCCGCCGAACAGCAGCAGCTTCTCGGTCAGCGTGGTCTTGCCGGCGTCCGGGTGCGAGATGATCGCGAAGGTGCGGCGGCGGGCCGTTTCGGTATTCAGGGACATCGCGGGGATTCCGGGCTCGGGCAAAAGTCTGGCATTATAATGGGCCAGTTCGCCATCGGATACACCGCAAGGGAGGATCGTCTGTGGCCGTGACACCGGCATTCGCGTCGCTGACCGCGGCCAGCGACCGGCGCGATGCGCCCGATCGCCGCCGCAACTCGCCGCGCACGCTGCTGCACAGCCTGTATCGGGGTCGCCGCCTGGCCTTCCGCCGGGCGGACGAGTCCGGCACGGACCGCTACCTCGACATCGTCGAACCGGTCACGGCTGCCGTCGCGGTCGCGATCCTGCTGCTCTCCGCTGCCGACGCCCTGTTCACCCTGCTGCTGCTCCAGCGCGGCGCAATCGAGCTCAATCCGGTCATGGATGCACTGATTGCCCTCGACGCGACACTGTTCGTCGCCGTCAAGCTGGCGATCACCGCAATCTGCATGCTCTTCATCGTCGCCCACCGCCGCTTCCACTTCTTCCGCCTGCGCGGTGGAGACGTCCTCTACGGCGCGCTCGCGCTCTATGCCGCGCTGGCCTGCTACCACCTGATTCTGCTCTCGGCCTGAGCCCGTCAACAGACCGTCCCGCCCCCCTAAGATTTCCCGCCCGGGGACCGATAAGTAGGGGTGACTCCAGCCGGCGCCCCGGGACATTAATGTCAGTAATTCAATGAGATGGTGAATTCCCTTCGCCACAAGACGCTCTCCCTGAGCGGGCATTTCACCGTCTATCTGACCGGGATGCTGCTGCTGATCCTGTTTTTGCTCGGGAACTCGTGGCTGACCCTGAAGTCGACCATCACCCATTACAACGACCTCGCCGACCGGGAACTGCTCGAGATCCGTCACCTCGTCGCGCTGCGCGACAGCACGCTGGCCAGCGTCGAGCCGATCTACAATTATCTCGCCTGGGGTAGCCCGCACGAATCCGGCCTGTTCGAACAGCGGGCGGACGATGTCGAGGCCGCCTTCGAGGACATCCTCAGGCTTCCGACGGTCACCGAGCAGCAACGCCAGCTGCTGACAAACGCGCGCGACGAATGGAAGGCCGCGCTCAATGTCGCGCGGGCGATCTTCATGATCACCAAGCAATCGCCTGTCGATACTGATCACCTGGTGGATGCCAGCGCCATGTTCCAGAATCACATCACCACCGTCAGCAGCATGCTGTTCGAATCGCAGAACCTCCGGATCGCATCGATCGATGAGTACCGGCAGATCGTCTCCAGCCGACATCAGCTGATGACCGTGGTGATGTTCCTGTGCTTCGCCGGCGCCCTGCTGATCTTTTCGATCGCGAGCCTGACGCTGTCGCGTCACGTCCTCCGCCCCTTGCGCCTGCTGAACGAGGGCATCGCCCGCTATGGCAATGGCGAGCTGTCCCATCGTATCGAGCATGACGCGCACAACGAGCTTGGCGAGCTGGCGCGCGGCATCAACGAGATGGCCACTCGACTGGAACATGACCAGATCGCGCTGGCGAACCTGGCGATCCGCGACAGCCTGACCAACCTCTACAACCGGCGGGAGTTCGAGCGCCTGCTCGAGGATGAGCTGCATCGCGCGCAGCGCTACCTCCACCCGCTGTCGATGCTGCTGATCGATGTCGACAATTTCAAGCTGATCAACGACAGCTATGGCCACCTCGCCGGCGATCTGGCGTTGCAGATGGTCTCGACGGTGATCAACGCGATCAGCCGCAAGGGCGATGTCGTCGGCCGCATCGGCGGCGACGAGCTCGCGGTGCTGCTGCCCGAGACTCCGATCGAGGAAGCAATGATCCTGGCAGAGCGTATCCGCAAGCAGATCACCCGCCACACGCTGCCGGGCGATGACAGCGATAAACTGCAACTGACGCTGAGCATCGGGGTGGCGACGACCTCGAACGAGATCATCACCACGAGACAGCTGTTCGATGCCGCCGATCGCGCGATGTATCTCGCGAAGACCGGCGGCCGTAATCGTGTCAGAAGACTGGAACCAGGCGGCGATCCCCTGCCGCTGGCGCTACCGCGCTGAGTGCGCGGCCTATTCGATCGCCAGCAATTCGATATCGAACAACAGGGTCTCGTTGGGGCCGATATTGGCGCCGGCGCCGCGCTCACCATAGGCCAGATCGGCGGGGATGAAGACCTTCCATTTTGCGCCCACCTTCATCAGCGGCAGCACCTCGCGCCAGCCCGGAATCACCGCGTTGACCGGGAACGTCGCCGGCTCGCCGCGGCTGTGGGAACTGTCGAACTCAGTGCCATCGATCAGCGTGCCACGATAATGGACCCTGACCGTGTCGCTATCGGAAGGCTGTTTGCCCGAGCCTTCCTCGATGACCTGGTACTGCAGACCGCTGTCGGTCTCGACGACGCCGGACTTGGCGCGGTTATCGGCGAGGAAGGACTGACCGGCACGCAGGTTGTCACGGGCAACCGCCTCACGCGCTTCCATCTGCTGCGCCTGGAAGGACTGGACCGCGGCCTGCATCTCTTCCATCGACAGGCGCGGCTCGTTGCCGGCCATCACGTCGCGGATCGCCTGGCTCAGGGCGGCGACATCGATATCGAGGCCGTCTTCTTTGAGGCTCTGGCCAATCTGGAAACCGACGGTATAGCTGAATTTCTCCTTGTCGGAGTTCAGGGTCTGCGCCGCGAGCAGCGCGGGCCAGGCCGTCGTCAGTGCGGCCGTCAGCGCGATGGCTGTGCCGAGTCGTGCGATTCTCATCGGGAGGTTGCCTTTTGCCGTTGAAATGGACCGGTGCTATGGTAACAAACGTGCATGGCGGTATGCCACGATAATTCCGCGTCGCCCGCCGACGTCCCGCAATACCTGTAAAATCCCGGAGCATTCAATGAGATCATGGAAGGTATCCGGAATCGCCGCGGCGCTGCTGCTGTCGTCAATCGGCTACAGCCCCGGCGCCGACGCCGATGCGGTGGCATTCATGTATCACCGTTTCGGCGAAAGCGGTTTTCCGAGTACGAATGTCCGCATCGAACAGTTCGAGGCCCATCTCGATCACCTCGTCGAGGCCGGCTACAGGGTCCGTTCGCTGGACTGGATCGTCGAGCGGCTCGAGGCCGGCGAGGCGATCCCCGACCGCACGGTGGCGATCACGATCGACGACGCCTACCTGTCGGTCTATACCGAGGCCTGGCCGCGACTGAAGGCGCGCGACATGCCGTTCACCGTCTTCATCGCCACCGACCCGGTCGACCAGGGGCTTGCGGCCTATATGAACTGGGCGCAGGTCCGCGAGATGCACGAGGCGGGCGTCGCCTTTGCGAACCATTCGGCGACTCACGATTACCTCGTGCGGCGCCGGCCCGGGGAGCGCGAAAGCGACTGGCGCGCGCGCGTCAGCGCGGACATCGAGCGGGGTCAGGCACGCCTGGTCGAACGCCTCGGCTCGGCGCCGATGCTGTTCGCCTATCCGTACGGGGAATATGACCTCGCGCTTGCCGGGATCGTCCGCGCGCTCGGGTATGTCGCCTTCGGCCAGCATTCCGGCGCCATCGGCGCGCTGTCGGACCTCAAGGCGCTGCCGCGCTTTCCGATGGCCGAATCCTATGCCGGGATCGGCGAATTCCGCAGCAAGGCCGCCAGCCTGGCCCTGCCGGTCATCGAGCATGAACCCCGGGATCCGCTCATCACCGACGCCGATGCCGCGCCACGGCTGGTCTTCCGGCTCGCCGACAGCGATGCCCGCCTCGGCGAACTCGCCTGTTTCGCGAGCGGTGCGGGCAGGATCCCGGTGGAGACCGTCGATGCGGGGACCCGGACCTTCGCGACCCGGGCGCCCGGGCCGCTGCCGAACGGACGCAGCCGCTATAACTGCACGGCGCCGTCGGCGGAAGCGGGGCGATTCTACTGGTTCAGTCAGCCGTGGTTGCGGCTACCTGGAGATTGAGCGGCGAGGGCTTGCCCGGGGCAGCGGCCAACGGCGCGTCGCGCAGACGCGCGCGGGCCGCGGTGGTCAGGTCATTGACACGGATGATCGCGCGGATCTCGTCGATATAGTCCTGGCCGCGGATCGAATAGCGTTCGAGCCCGCCGGCGAGGGCGATCGCGTCGAGGATCACGCCCTGCGCGCGCATCTCCGCGCGCATCGTGCGCAGGTCCTCGTAGGCATGGCCGATGTTCAGATTGAAGATATGCGAACGGACGGATGCACGCAGCGTCTCGTAGCGTCGCACCGCGTAGGTCTCACCCTCCGGTCGCTCTGCCGGCACGATGCCGGTCCCGGCCCGGAAGGTCCACACCCCGAACAGGTTGTTGCCTTCGCGGGCAAAGCGGGAATCGCCCCAGCCGCTCTCGTTCGCGGCCTGGGCCAGGACCAGCTCCACCGGCACGGCATCGACCCGGCTCAGCAGGCTTGCATGCAGCGCCGGATCATTGGGCTCGCCCTCGAGCTGGTAATCCCGCGCCAGTGACCCGATCTGCTGCCAGGCCGGGTGATCGTCGCCGATCGCAGCCCCGTCATCCGACACCGTCGCGATCGCCGTCAGCAGCAGCTCGCGCTGGCGCAGTACGCGCGCGTTCTCGGCCAGCGCCAGCGGCATCAACACCTTGAAGAACAAGCGCTTCTTGTGTTCGATCTCGGCGGGCCAGGCAAAATCATCGGGGAGCGGATCGACCGCAACACGGGGTACCGACGGACCGGGGGCAGGCGGCCAGACATAGCCGAGTTCGGCGAACAACCGTCGCAGCTCGCGCGCGTCGCGGACCTGCACCTGCTCCAGTCGCGGCGGCGATGCCATGGCAAGACGCTCGTCGGCGTCGAGAGCGGCCAGCGCACCGGTATCGGCGCGCTGCTGGCCATGTCCCCATGCGGCGACCGCGACCGCAAGCATCAACGGGGCGCAGAACCCGGCGAACGCGGGAAATTTCCGGGAAATCCGTGTCATAGCGCACATTATAGCAAAGCGGCCGGGCTTGCGCCCCGCGCCGATGGCTGCCAGGGTAATCTCTTTTATTTCAGATAGTTAACGGGATCAGCCCGCATCGACCCAGCGCCGGGCGTTGCGGAACAGGCGCATCCATGGGCTGTCCTCGCCCCAGCCGGACGGACGCCAGGAATACTGGATGCTGCGGAAGACCCGCTCGGGGTGCGGCATCATGATCGTGAAGCGGCCATCGCCGGTCGTGAACGCGGTCAACCCGCCGGGTGAACCATTCGGGTTCGCCGGATAGGCCGACGCCGGCCGACCGTCGTTGTCGACATAGCGCAGGGCGGCGATACCGGTATCCAGCAAGGCCTTCTCGCCATGGCCGTTGTGCAACTCTGCACGGCCCTCGCCATGGGACACGACCACAGGCAGCCTGGAGCCGGCCATGCCTTGCAGGAACAGTGATGGCGAGTCCAGTACCTCGACCATCGACAGCCGCGCCTCGAACTGCTCCGAGGCGTTGCGGACGAAGCGTGGCCAGGCCTCGGCGCCGGGGATCAACTCGCGCAGGTTCGCCATCATCTGGCAACCGTTGCAGACCCCGAGACCGAAGGTGTCCGGGCGGGCGAAAAAGGCCGCGAAGGCCTCGCGCAGCGCCGGATTGAACAGAATCGACTTGGCCCAGCCCTCGCCGGCGCCGAGGACGTCGCCATAGGAGAAACCGCCACAGGCGGCGATGCCGCTGAAGTCGTCGAGCCGGACCTGCCCCCGCGCCAGGTCGCTCATGTGGACATCGACCGCGCTGAATCCGGCGCGGTCGAAGGCTGCGGCCATTTCCTGCTGGCCATTGACGCCCTGCTCGCGCAGGATCGCGATCCGCGGGCGGCGCCCGCGCAGGACCCGTGGCGCGACGACGGCCTCCACGGGGTCGAACGTCAGCGCCGCATGCAGGCCACGGTCGCCCCGCTCCAGCAGGCGGTCGAATTCCTCGCGGGCGGTCTCCGGGTTGTCACGCAGCGCCTGCATCCGGTAGCTGGTCTCGGACCAGATCCGGCGCAGGTTGATGCGGTCATCGGCGAACAACTCGCGGCGGCCACGGCGGAAGATCACGCGGTCGTCCCCGTTCAGCGTGCCGATGACATGACTGACGTGGCCGAGTCCGACGCGGCGCAACCATTCGAGCACATCGTCGGTGTCGTGGTGGCGCACCTGGATCACCGCGCCGAGCTCCTCACTGAACAGGACCGCGCGGGGGTCGTCGCCGAGGTCGTCGAGATCAACCTCGATGCCGGTGCGCCCGGCAAAGGCCATTTCGCACAGGGTCGCGAACAGCCCGCCGTCGGAGCGGTCGTGGTAGGCGAGCAGCAGCCCTTCCTCGTTCATCGCCTGGATCACGCTGAAAAACGCCGCCAGCATCGCCGGATCGTCGAGATCCGGGGCGTGATGTCCGAGCTGCCGGATGACCTGGGCCAGCGCCGAGCCACCGAGCCGGTTGCGGCCCTTGCCAAGGTCGATGAGTATCAGGTCGCTGTCGCCGGCATCGTCGCGCAATTGCGGCGTCAGCGTCAGGCGCGCATCGAGCACCGGCGCGAAGGCGCTGACGATCAGCGACAGCGGCGCGGTCATCTCGCGCGACTCTCCCTGCTCGCGCCACGCGGTCTTCATCGACAGTGAATCCTTGCCGACCGGAATCGCGATGCCGAGGGCCGGACACAATTCGAGCGCAACCGCACGCACGGTATCGAACAGCGCGGCATCCTCGCCCGGGTGACCGGCGG
>CAYLKC010000012.1:0-33263 GCA_964384095.1 uncultured Chromatiales bacterium | reverse complement strand
GCCGAATCCTCGACCGGCACCTGGACCACGGTGTGGACCGACCTGCTGACCGACCTCGACTACTACAAGGGCCGCGCCTACGCGATCGAGGACGTACCGGGCGACGACGAGTCGTTCTACGCCTTCATCGCCTACCCGATCGACCTGTTCGAGGAAGGCTCGGTCGTCAACGTGTTCACGTCGCTGGTCGGCAACGTATTCGGTTTCAAGGCGCTGCGTCACCTGCGCCTCGAGGACGTGCGCTTCCCGATCGCCTACGTCAAGACCTGCGGCGGTCCGCCGAACGGTATCCAGCTCGAGCGCGACATCATGAACAAGTACGGCCGTCCGCTGCTCGGCTGCACGATCAAGCCGAAGCTCGGCCTGTCGGCCAAGAACTACGGCCGCGCCGTCTACGAGTGTCTGCGCGGCGGCCTCGACTTCACCAAGGACGACGAGAACATCAACTCGCAGCCGTTCATGCGCTGGCGCCAGCGCTTCGAGTTCGTCATGGAGGCGGTCGACAAGTCCGAGCGCGAGACCGGCGAGCGCAAGGGCCACTACCTGAACGTCACCGCGCCGACCCCGGAAGAGATGTACAAGCGCGCGGAGTTTGCCAAGGAAATCGGCGCGCCGATCATCATGCACGACTTCCTCACCGGCGGCTTCTGCGCCAACACCGGCCTCGCCAACTGGTGCCGCGACAACGGCATGCTGCTGCACATCCACCGCGCGATGCACGCGGTGCTCGACCGTCATCCGAAGCACGGCATCCACTTCCGCGTGCTGGCCAAGGCGCTGCGCCTGTCGGGCGGCGACCACCTGCACTCGGGCACCGTCGTCGGCAAGCTCGAGGGCGACCGTGAGGCGACGCTGGGCTGGATCGACCTGATGCGTGACAGCTTCATCAAGGAAGACCGCTCACGCGGCATCTTCTTCGATCAGGACTGGGGTTCGATGCCGGGCGTGTTCCCGGTCGCCTCGGGCGGCATCCACGTCTGGCACATGCCGGCGCTGACCAGCATCTTCGGTGACGACTCGGTGCTGCAGTTCGGCGGCGGCACGCTGGGCCATCCATGGGGCAACGCGGCCGGCGCCGCGGCCAACCGCGTCGCGCTCGAGGCCTGCGTCGAGGCCCGCAACCAGGGCCGCGCGATCGAGAAGGAAGGCAAGGAGATCCTGACCACCGCCGCGAAGAGCAGCCCGGAGCTGAAGATCGCGCTGGAGACTTGGAAGGAGATCAAGTTCGAGTTTGACACCGTGGACAAGCTGGACGTCGCGCACAAGTAAGCCGCCGCTTCGGCCATCACAGAAACAGGAGCCAACACCATGAGCGAAATGCAGGACTACAAGTCGAGCCTGGCCGATCCGTCGAGCCGCCGGTTCGAGACCTTCTCCTACCTCCCGAAGATGAAGAAGGACCAGATCCGCAAGCAGGTCGAGTACATCGTCAGCAAGGGCTGGAACCCGGCGGTCGAGCACACCGAGCCGGAGAACGCCTTCGACCATTACTGGTACATGTGGAAGCTGCCGATGTTCGGCGAGACCGATGTCGATCGCATCCTTGCCGAGGCCGAGGCCTGCCACAAGGCGCATCCGCACAATCACGTCCGCCTGATCGGTTACGACAATTATGCCCAGTCGCAGGGCACCTCGATGGTGATCTATCGCGGCTAGATGAACTGAGAGGCGAGTGCTTCCATCCCCACCCGCGAACCCCTGCCGGCACACCACCGTGCAGGGGTTTTTTTTGAGGCAGAGATGAACGATATCGACAGCAAGCAATACCGGATCACGAAGGAACCCTGGTATCTGAAGGTTGCAGACGAGATCGACCTGTTCGAGGCCGCCTGCGACGCCCGCATGCCGGTCATGCTGAAAGGACCGACCGGCTGCGGCAAGACGCGCTTCGTCGAGTACATGGCATGGAAACTCGGCCGCCCGCTGATCACCGTCGCCTGCAACGAGGACATGACCGCGTCGGATCTCGTCGGGCGCTTCCTGCTCGACGTCAACGGCACGCGCTGGCAGGACGGTCCGCTGACCATCGCCGCGCGCATCGGCGCGATCTGCTATCTCGACGAGGTCGTCGAGGCGCGCCAGGACACGACCGTCGTGATCCATCCGCTCACGGATCACCGCCGCACGCTGCCGCTCGACAAGAAGGGCGAACTGGTCACCGCGCACGCGGATTTCCAGCTCGTGATCTCGTACAACCCCGGCTACCAGAGCCTGATGAAGGACCTGAAGCAGTCGACCAAGCAGCGCTTCGGCGCGCTCGATTTCGACTACCCGGCCGCGGACATCGAGGCGCAGGTCGTCGCCCACGAGACCGGAATCGACGCGAAGCTCGCGGCAAAGCTGGTGCAGATCGCCGGTCGCGCGCGCAATCTCAAGGGCCATGGCCTCGACGAGGGTATCTCGACGCGCCTGCTGGTCTACGCCGGCCAGCTGATCGCAAAGGGCGTCGAACCGCTCGCCGCCTGCCGCATGGCCCTGGTGCGACCGCTGACCGACGACCCGGACATCCGCGACACGCTGGATGCTGCGGTGAACACGATCCTCGGCTGAGGCAATGCACCGGGCTTCCGCGTGTTTCATGAACCACCCATGCGACATCAGCAGGGTTCCGGGCGGGTGACTCCTTTTCAGGAGCCTGCGAGACAGGATGTCTCGCCGGCAGCCCCCAGGGATGGGTTCATGGCGGTCCTGAAAAGGAGTCACCCGCCCGGAACCCGGATCTGCCGAAACACGCAGTTCATGAAACATGCGGAAGCCCGGACCCGGCACTGACGACCGATGACGATACAGCTCGATGATTATCGCGAAGCGCTGGTGAAGGCCGCGCCGGCGCTGAAGGATACCCTCGACGGGATCTTTCACGAGGCGGCGCGCGCGATGTCGCCGGCCGGGCTGCGTGAGTACCTCGACGGCGCGCGCGGGCTCGCCGGGCTCGGTCGCGGCGGCGACCCGGTCAACACCTGGCTCGAGGAGATGCCGGCGGTGGTCGTCGAATGCGGTGATGACGTCATACGCGACTGTCTCAATGCCGCGCTGAAGCTGTCGTCGATGACCTCCGGCGAGGTCGTCGCGCTGACCATCGCCAGCCTGCCGACCGCGGCGCGGCGCCTCGGCGATGCCGAGCTGCTGCGCAGTTATCTGAACCTGATCCACCAGTTGTCGGCGAAGGCGCCGCGCGGCCTGCGGCCGATGCTGCGTCATATCGACGACCTGCTGTCGAAGCTGACGCTGAGCGGATTGCGGCGCTGGGCAAACTTCGGCGCGACCGCGTACCGCACCGACCCCCTGAACCAGGCCCGCTACTTCGGTCTCGAGACCCAGGACAGCCTCGCAGTGCTGAAGAAAGAGCGCCGCGGCACGCTGTTCATCGACTCCCAGCGCAAGCTCAACTTCTATCTGCGCGCGTTGTGGGGCCGCGAGTTCCATCTGCGCCCGACGGCGGCCGATTACAGCGATTTCCGTCCGTATATCGAGGGCCGGGCGCTGCACCTGCCGGATGCGGTCGATGACTGTGGCGACATCCCCGGGATCGACCTCTATCGCGCGGCCGCCGCGCACATGGCGGCGCACATCGCCTATACCCGCGCACCCCTGTCCACCGGGCAGCTGAGCCCGGCGCAGATATTCTTCATCGGCTGCCTCGAGGACGCCCGTGTCGAATATTGCGCCAGCCGCGACTTCCCCGGCCTGCGGCGGCTTTGGGGCGCGTTGCTCACAGACGGCGACGTGGCCGCCGATGCGCATCCGTGCACGCAATCCCTGGCGCGGCTCGCCCGCGCGCTGCTCGACGCATCGAACACACCCGGAGATGATGCGGAACTGGAGGCATTCGCCGCCCGTTTTCATGCCGCGGTCGCGCAACAGGCGGATGACCCGGCACTGTCCGTGGACCTCGGCCTGTCATTGCATCAGCTATTTCACGAACGCAGGCAGATCCCGAGCCTGCGCATCCTCTCGAACGCGCGGCCGCTGTATCGCGACGACAACCGTTTCATCCAGGATGTCGAGGCCTTCAACCGCAGCGACGCTGAGTATCTCGCGGCCTCGTTGCGCCAGGTGCGACGCAAGGTCTCACTGATGGAGATGATCAACGAACTCGACTGCGAACTCGCCGGTGATGACGCGCAGGAGGTGTGGACGCTCGAGTCCGAGTTCTTCCGCGACGGCGATCCGGAGGGCGTCAGCATAAATCGCCTGGAAGGCCGCGAGCCGGTGGCTGCGCCGGTCCACTACCCGGAGTGGGACTACCAGGTCCAGCTGCACCGCCCGGACTGGACGACCGTGTACGAGCGGCGCCAGGTCAGGGGAGATGCCGCGATCATCGAAGACATCCTGCAACGCCACCGGCCGGTGGCGGCGCGCATCCGCCGGATCATCGACCGCCTGCGACCGGAGGGCGTGACCCGTCGGCGCAAGCTCGAGGACGGCGACGAGATCGATGTCAATGCGGCGGTCGATGCGATGGTGAATCTGCGCATGGGACTGGCGCCGGACCCGCGCATCACGATGCGCAATGTGCTGAACACGCGTGATCTCGCGGTGGTGCTGCTGCTCGATCTGTCGGCATCGACCAACGAGCCGGTGGCAGGCGGCGGCGAGGCGACGATCCTGTCGCTGACGCGCGAGGCCTGCGCGCTGGTCGCGACCGCGATCGAGGGAATCGGCGACCCGTTCGCGATCCACGGCTTCTCGTCGGATGGCCGCCATGACGTGCGCTACTACCGGATCAAGGACTTCAGGCAGCGGTTCGGCGACGATGCGCGGCAACGGCTGGCGGGGATGCAGGGCGGGCTGTCGACGCGGATGGGGGCGGCGATGCGCCATGCCGCGCAGCACCTGTTGCAACAAGCCCAGCGGCGCAAGCTGTTGCTGGTGATCTCGGACGGCGAGCCGGCGGACATCGATGAACGCGATCCGCAGTATCTGCGCCAGGACGCGCGCAAGGCGGTAGAGGAACTGCGCGGGCGCGGCATCAGCAGTTACTGCCTGACCGTCGACCCCGACGCCGATGACTACGTCCGCCGCATCTTCGGCCAGAACCACTATACGGTCGTCGACCATGTGCAGCGGCTGCCGGAGCGGCTGCCGCTGCTGTTCGCAAGCCTGACGAAATAGGCGTTATTGACGATATTCCCGCCTCTCAACGGCTTTACTGCTAGACTATCCGCCAGTCGACTGCGAGCGGAATCGCTGTCAGACAGGGTGAACTGCTTGCGGGACACGCTGTGAATACGTCCCTGTACGCTCCACGGCCGCATCCCTGCGGCCGAGGGTCCCGCAAGCAGTTCACCCTGTCTGACGGCGATGCCTGATTTCGAGTCATTGCCTCACCGACCTTGCCTGACACAATTGATGACACCCGAAGCTGCAACTGCCGAGCTGATCGGCGACACCGAACCTTACTTCACGATCGAGCATGAAGGGCGCCGGATCACGGTGCTCGGCACCGCGCATATCTCGCGCACCAGCGCCGACAAGGTCACGGAGCTGATCGAAGGGGGCGGCTACGACGCGGTTGCGATCGAGCTGTGTCCGAGCCGGCACAATGCGCTGATGAATCCGGACGACCTGTCACGCATGGATCTGTTCGAGGTCTTTCGCAAGAAGAAGGCGTCGATGGTGGCCGCCAGCCTCGCACTCGGCGCCTACCAGCAACGCATGGCCGAGCAGCTCGACATCCGGCCCGGCGCGGAGATGCTGGCGGCGATCGACGGCGCGCAGGCACGCGGGCTACCGGTGCTGCTGGTGGATCGCGAGATTGCGGTGACGCTGCGACGCGTCTATCACAACGTGCCGTGGTGGCGGCGTCTCGGCCTGGTCTCGGGTCTGTTCGCGAGCCTGTTTTCCTCGCGCTCGATCACCGAGGCGGAGATCGAGCGCCTGAAGGAAGGTGATATCCTCGAATCGACATTCGCGCAATTCGCCGAGGAGTCCGCCGAGCTGTACAAGCCGCTGATCGACGAGCGTGACCGCTATATGTCGGCGCGGATCGCGAACGAATTCGCCCAGTCCGGATATCGCAATCTGCTGGCAATCGTCGGCGCCGGGCATTTGCGCGGGATTTCGGCCTGGCTGCCGGAATATCTCGAATCGATCCCGTTGAAGACGCCGGACCGGACGATCCGCGAACTCGATGAGTTGCCGCCACCGAGTCGCTGGCCGAAGACGATCGCGTGGCTGATCGTGGCGCTGATCCTGACCGGCTTCGCGATCGGCTTTTCGCGCAGTCCGGAACTCGGGCTGCGCATGGTGATCGACTGGGTCGTCATCAACGGCGGCCTCGCCGCGCTCGGCGCGGCCATCGCCGGCGGTCATGCGATTACGATTGCCACCGCCTTCGCGGCGGCGCCGCTGACCTCGCTGAATCCGATGATCGGCGTCGGCATGGTCACCGCGGTGGTCGAGGCCTGGGCGCGCAAGCCGCAGGTCGGCGATTTCGCATCCCTGCGCCAGGACACCGCAAGCTTCAAAGGCTGGCGCCGCAACCCCGTCGCGCGCACGCTGCTGGTGTTCCTGTTCTCGACACTCGGCTCAGCCGCCGGCACCTACCTCGCCGGCTTCATAATCTTCCAGCGGCTGATGCAAAGCTAGCAGCCTGTGTTGAAAGGTCCGACGGGTTTTCTCCGCGAATGGCTCGCCTCGCTGCCGCTTCGCGGCACCCTTCGGGCTCCGGCGAGGCTGCGCTTGACTTCGCTGCGCAAACCCGTCGGACCTTTCAACACAGGCTGCTAGTCGACGACCGAGCCGTGCTGGCGGATCGGCTCGCCGTGGGGCTGGCCGAAGCAGAACATCAGGCGGGACGCTTCCCAGGCCTCGACCATCAGTTCGCCGGGGTCGTCGACGAAGCAGGCATGATCGTGGTCGAGCGCGCGGCCGTTGACCGCCGCGGAGCCCTCGGCCGCGTAGACCAGGCCGCGGTAACCGGCGGGGATGCGTTCGCGCAGCGTGACGCCTGGCTCGAGGTGGACATCGAGATAATGCACGGGCGTATGCAGGCGCAACGGCGAACCCCTGCCGACGATCGTGACGATGCGGCCGCCGGGCACCTGCCTGACCGGGAATTCATCGATCTCGACCTGCTGGTAATCGGGCTCGAGCCCCTTGAGGCGCGCGGGCAGATTGATCCACAACTGGATGCCGCGCGTAGTGCCGTTGCCGACCGGCATCTCCGAGTGGATGATACCGCGGCCCGCGGTGAAGCGCTGGGCGCCGCCGGCAAGCACGGCCGAGTGGTTGCCGAGGTTGTCCTCGTGGCGCATGCCGCCGGAGAACATATAGGTGATCGCCTCGAAGCCGCGATGGCTGTGCTCGGGCAGACCCGCATCCGGCGAGACCGAGAAATGATCCCACAGCACGAAGGGGTCGTAGTTCATCCAGCCTGGCACCGGCATCAGGCGCCGGACCTCGACGCCCACGCCCTCCCTCGTCGCGGTGGCGCGACGGATCTCGAGCTTTGCTGTCATCACTGTCTCCTCACGGCGCAATCACAGGCCCCGTTCGTATTATCCACGACCGGCGCGGATAAAACAGCGCGATTCGCTGTCACAGGAGATACGCGGCTTTCAAAGCCTGTTCGCTGCCCATAGAATACGGTAAAGCCACTTCGATCTGCCGGGAGCCCTGATGACGACACGCGTCTGGACCGTCTGTATCCTGCTGTTTGTCGTCCCCGCCGGCGCGGCGCTGGCCGGCTGCGACGATCCGCCGGGCCGGAATGTCATCTGGATCGGTTGCGACAAAAGCGGCATCGACCTCAGCGGCGCAGATCTGCGCGGGGCGGTGCTGACGCGCGCCAACCTGGCAAACGCCAATCTCGCGGGCGCGGTGCTGACCGGGGCCGAGTTCAATTTCACGCGCCTCGAGGGCGCGCGCTTCGATGAAGCCCGTGTCGATCATGCCCGTTTCCTCAGCGCGGCGCTCGCCGATGTGAGCTTCCGCGACGCAATCCTCGACGGCACCAGCTTCAACCGCGCGCGCATGCCTGGCGCCGATTTCAGCGGCGCCAGCCTGCGTGACGCCTCGTTCTACCAGGCAGAGATGCAGAATGTGGCGATGCGCGGCACGCGACTGCAAGGCGCCAACCTGAGCCAGGCCACGCTGACCGGCGCGGATTTCACCGCCGCCGATGTCAGTCGCGCCGACTTCGAGCGCGCTCACCTCGAGGATGCGTCATTCCGCGACGCGGTGATGCGCAACACCCGCCTCGAAAGCGCGAACCTGCTGTTCGCCGACTTTACCGACGCCGACATGACCAACGCGGTCCTGGTCCGCGCCGAGACCCGCGGCGCGGTCTTCGACGGGGCGATCCTCGACACCGCGCAATGGACCAACCGCCGCCGCTGCCGCACCGGCTCGATCGGGGAATGCCTGTAAAACAGCGCCCCGGCGCCGTTTGATCGCGCCTGCCACGGATGTCTCCAGAGGTCGGTGGTCCGCTGTCCGGTGACGGGACCGTCCGGCCGCAGGACGCGGCCGGAGAGCGTACAGGGATGTATTTACAGCGTGTCCCGTCACCGGACAGCGGACCACCGGCCTCTCGCCATCGATTCTGAAGCGCGCGATCAAACGGCGCCGGGGCGCTGTTTTACTTGCCCGGCAGCGTGATCTCCGCGGCGAGTTTCTGCTTTTCGGTCACCGCCTCGCCGGTCAGCGCGAATCCTAGCAGGCGGCCGTCGGCGTCGCGGAACAGCGCGCGCATGCCGTTACCGACACGTGTCTCCGCCCATTCGCCCGCGCTGCCCTGCGCCGGCGGACAGACCACGACCGGGTGCGCGGGCGTCTTGACGACGACCGGCATCACCGGATAGCTCACCGCGGTCGGCGTGCCGGCCAGCGTCTTGCCGAGCGCGCGCGCGCCGAACATGATCGGCATCACGAAGGGCATCACGCGACCTTCGACCTCCGCGCAATCGCCGAGCGCGAAGATGTCTTCGGCGCTCGTGCGCAGGTGATCATCGACACGGATGCCGCGACCACAGTCCAGACCCGCCTGTTCCGCCAGCGCGATGTCCGGACGCAGGCCGATCGCCGACAGCACGACCTCGGCGGCGACCTCGCTGCCGTCTTCGAGTTCGAGCACCAGGCCATCGCCGCGGCGCGTGATCGCGCGCGCGGACGTGCCGAGCCGCCAGCGGACGCCGGCCCCGGCGAGCGCGTCGCGCAGCAGCGCGCCGGCGCCGGGCGGCAGCAGCCGTCCGAGCGGCGTCGTATCCGGGCCGATGACCGTGACCTCGCGCTCGCCGCTGCAGAGGTCATTGGCGAATTCGCAACCGATCAGTCCGGGCCCGATCACCGCGACGCGACGGGCATCGGCGACCGCGTCACGAAAGCGGGCGAAATCCCCGAGTGAATTGACGGTCAGGATCGCATCGGCGGCATCGCCGCCGATCGGCAGCGTGATCGGTCGCGCGCCGACCGCAAGGACCAGGCGCGACCATGAGCGGCTGCCGTCCGCGGTCTCGAGCGTATGCGCCGCGACATCGATCGCGGTGACGCGGGTCTCCGGCAGGACCTCGGCACACAGCTGCTCCGCCATCTGTTCCGGGCCGGCGGTCGCGATCTCCGCCGGCGACAGGCCGCGCCCGAGCGCGTTCGACAGCATCGGTTTTGAATAGAACTCGCCGCCGTCGGCGCTGATCACCAGCAACGGCGTGTTGGTATCGTGCTTGCGGAACTCCTTCGCGACGTGATAGCCGGCCAGTCCGCTGCCGATAATCGTGATCGGGGCGCTCATCGGCGCCCCCGCGATCGCAGGTTCATCGTGTATAATCCCTCTTCAGGCATCGTACCCCGGCCAGTATAACCGCTTCCCGCCGCCGTCTCAGGGAATACCCGCGCCGCGCGCCCGTGAAACCGAACGCATAACCACAGATATGAGCCACTGGATCGAAGGACGGATCGTCGGCAAGCGCAGCTGGACCGACAACCTCTTTTCACTGCGGATCGACGCGCCCGTCGGGGACTTCACCGCCGGACAGTTCACGCAGCTCGCGCTCGACATCGACGGCGAGCGCATCGGCCGTCCGTATTCCTTCGTCAACGGCCCGGACGAGCGTCCGCTCGAATTCCATTTCATCACGATCCCGCGCGGACCGCTCACGGACCGACTACAGTGCCTCGACACCGGCGACCGCATCTGGATTTCGGCGCGTCCGGCCGGGCATTTCACCCTCGCCGGTATCCGCGACGCCGAACACCTGTGGCTGATGGCGACCGGCACCGCGCTCGGCGTGTTCCTGTCGCTACTCAAGACCGACGAGATCTGGCAGCGCTTCGGTCGCGTAATCCTCGTCCATGCCGCGCGTACGCTGGCCGAACTGACCTATCGCGAAGAGATCGAGGGTTTCGGCGCCCGTCATCCGGAACAGTTCGACTATGTGCCTTTCGTGAGCCGCGAGGAGACCCAGTTCGCGATTCGCGACCGCATCCCCAACGCGATCGCCGATGGCCGGCTTGCGGCGGCCGCAGACGCGCCGTTGCATCCGTCTTCGTCGCAGGTCATGCTGTGCGGCAATCCGGGCATGGTGCGCGACACGACGCGCGTGCTCGAGGAGCGAGGATTCACGCGCAATCTGCGCAAGTCGCCGGGCAACATCACGTCGGAACATTACTGGTAGCGGAGTGCATCGAGTGACTGAAACACGGACCTATGCCGGCATCGACGAGGACAAGTTCGGCGGCATGACGCCCGCCGGCACGATCATCCGCGACGCCTGGGTATTCGGCATCCTGCCACGCGAGGAGACCTGCAAGGGCTGGACGCCGGGACGCATGCAGAAGCTGTACGAACAGGTATGGAAGGCATGGGAACCCTATGGCCACATGGCGAGCCAGCTGCCGCCGGAGCTTGCGGAGCTTCACCGGCAGATCCACGACGAGGCGATCGCGCGCGCAAAGGCGCTGGGCTGGCAGGCGGAACTTGGCGAGAACGACTGAGCGTGATCGGTGGCGGGTGCGGCAGGGATATCCACCGGCCCTGACACGCGTGAATACATCCCTGTAGCTCTCGGCCGCATCCCTGCGGCCGAAGGTCAGGGCCGGTGGATATCCCTGCCGCGCCCGCAGCTGATTTGATCCTCCGCCCACCCTTTCCGTTTCGACCGTCCTCGCCGTTGCGGTATAATCTGCGACATGAACTCCATCAGTGCACCACGCGACGATTTCGGGCTCATCGAGCATCAGGCGCAGCGCGCGCGCCGCGGGCTGATCCCACAGGCCGCGGCGGTGCGGCAATACCCGGCCCCGGACACGCAGGCGCGTCCGGGGCTGCCGGCGCGCCGGATCACGCGCGGGCCGGTCGCAGCAGCGGATCGCGCGATGCCGGCCTGGCGCGGACCGGAACGACGGTGCCACCGCGTGCCGGTGCTGCTCGACACGCGGGCGCGTGCGGGCGCCACGCTCGACCTGACGGCCTGACCGCGTTAGCACGCGGACACGGTCCCCCTCGATGCCCCGGCTTGCCCTCTCCACCCCTCGCCTGCTGTTCCTCGGCGGCTTTGCTGTCTGCGTGGCGCTGATCGCGATCGCGCTGTATTTCCAGTACGTGATGTACCTCGACCCGTGTCCGCTGTGTATCCTGCAGCGGGTCGCGGTGATCGCGCTCGGCGTGATCTTCCTCGCCGGCGCGCTGCACGACCCCGCCCGCCTCGGGCGCCGGGTCTACGCGACGCTGGCGCTGCTGACCGCGGGCATCGGCGCCGCGATCGCGGGGCGCCATGTCTGGCTGGAAAACCTGCCCGAGGACCAGGTGCCGGCCTGCGGCCCGGGTCTCGATTACATGCTGGAGAATTTCCCGCTGACGCGCGCGCTGGAGATGATCCTGCGCGGTTCGGGGGAATGCGCCGAGGTCGCCTGGCGCTTTCTCGGCCTCAGCATCCCGGGCTGGACGCTGGTCGCCTTTATCGGCTTTGCCGCAATGGCGCTGTTCCTGTTCTTCCGGCGCTTCGAACGCGCCGTCTTCTGATCAACGCTCGACCGCTGCGGCGCGGTTCTGCGCGTAGGCATCGCGGATGAAGACGTACGGATCGAGGGCGTCGCGCTTGATCGACTCGTAGGTATCGCGGTCCAGTGACAGCATATTGACGCCCTCGAAGGCCCTCACACCGATGTATTGCCACTGGTTGTCGACGAGGTAGGGCAGCGGATCGAGATAGTAACCGTCGATTAAGCCGCCGACGCCGTCGCGCAGGCTGGTCGAGCCGAAGATCGGCGCGACGAGATAGAAGCCGTGGGCGACGCCGTAGTGACCGAATGTCTGCCCCATGTCCTCGGACTTTCCCCGGATGTCGAGATGGCTGCGCGCCGGATCGAACAAGCCGCCAATGCCGATCGTGCTGTTGAAACCGAAGCGCAGCAGTTCATTGCCGGCATCCACGAGCTTGAGCTGGAGCAGCGCGCTGGTGATCCGGATCGGCGCCCGCAAATTCGAGAAAAAGTTGCTCGTCGAGCGCCGCACGGGCAGCGGGACGACACGATAGGCGCGCGCGACCGGCTTCATCACATAGAAGTAGAGGCGGTCATTGAACGCGAACATGACGCGGTTGAACGGTTCCAGCGGATCGGCGATGAGGACGACGTCTTCCCAGTCGTCATCGAAGTCATCGAGGTCGTCGTCGAACTCATGTGGCTGCGCGAGCAGCGGACAGGCGACGAAGAAGGCAAGCAGCAGACACAGCTGAAGGGGACGTTTCACGCTCATTCGGGCCGGTGAATCCGCTGTATTCTGCATTCACTTACCGGTCACGTCAAACGCACCGTCCGCGCGTGGCGACAGTGGCGGCAAGGGTTTCATCCGGTATAATCGCAGACAGGCAGTCATCGACGGGACATAACGGCCGCATGGGCAAGATCTCGAGGTCCGACGCCGAGTGGCAGGCGCAGCTGACGCCCGAGCAGTACAGTATCGCGCGCGAGGGTGGCACCGAAGCGCCGTTCTCCGGCACCTGGCTCGACAACAAGGCGGAGGGCCGTTACCTGTGCGTGTGTTGCGGCGCGCCGTTGTTCTCTTCCCGGCACAAATACGACTCCGGCAGCGGCTGGCCGAGCTTTTACAACCCGATCGCGGCCGAGGCCGTCGAATCCCTGCCTGACCATAGTCACGGCATGCGCCGCATCGAAGTACGTTGCGGGCGCTGCGAGGCCCACCTCGGCCATGTCTTCGGCGACGGGCCGCGGCCGAGCGGCCTGCGCTATTGCATCAATTCCGCCTCCCTCGACTTCATGCCGGAAAGCGGCGAGAAGGAACCGGAGTGACAGCAGCAGCGTTATCGATTACCTTGGATTCCACAATCAATAACACACAGCAAGGAGGTTGACCCATGAACAGGACTGTAAAGGCCGTTTCGGTACTGGCATTCTCGGCGCTACTGGTCGGTGGCTGCGCGAGCACGTCCGAGATCCAGCGGATTTCCGACGAGGCCGCCACGGCACAGACGACGGCGGACGAGGCCAAGCGGATGGCGCAGGAGGCACTGGACACCGCGCGCCAGGCGCGCAGCACCGCAGACCGTGCGATGTCGACGGCGCAGGACGCCAACAACAATGCGAACCAGGCCAAGGCTGATGCCGCGGCTGCGAAGGAAGCCGCTGCCCGCGCCGAGGAGAAGGCCGAGCGCATGTTCCAGCGCGCGATGTCCAAGTAGTCGCAAGCAGAGGATGCCGGGGCCAGGCCGGTTCGGCCTGGCCTTTTTTTTTCAGAGTACGCAGTCCGACAGCAGGCCGTAACGGTCGGCGGGCATCAGCCGGCCGGCATGACCGGTCGATTCTCGCAGGTCATCCAGCGCCTCGCGCGCCAGCGCCTCGTCACTGAACGGGCCCACCAGCACGTGGCAATAGCCGTCGTTGACGCGCGCCTGGACGCTCACCGGCGCGCCGAGCCCGCTCAGCCGGTCGGCGAGCCGCGAGGCATTGCCCTTGTCTGAAAACGCCCCGATCTGCACCATCCAGCCGCCGCTGGCGAGACCATCGATCCTCGGCGGCCGCACCTCGGCGACGGCCTCCGGGGTGCCGGTCATGGCACCGGCGATGCTCGCTGCACGCCGGCCGACCTGCTCCTGCGCATCGGCATGCGTCACCGCCTCGATTGCGGCGAGGATCGTCGGGAAGTTGTCGGCCGGCGGGCGATCGGGGTTTTCGACCGGGGCATGCGCCTCCATGTAGAGGCGGCCGTTGTCGCGGCCGAGCTTGTAGGGCTGGTCGATGATCCATACCGGTGTCGACAGCGGCACACGCTCGAACAGGGCCTCAATGTCCTCGGGATACATGCGGATGCAGCCGTGGCTGACGCGCATGCCAACGCCGAAGGTCTTGTTGGTGCCGTGGATCAGGTAGCTGGTCCAGCCGAGGCGCATCGCATGATTGCCGAGCGGATTGTCCGGACCGGGCGGCACCACGGCCGGCAGCGGCGTACCGGCCTCGGCATGGGCGCGGCGGATCGACTGCGGCACGGTCCAGGTCGGGTTCTCGACCTTGTCGATGACCCGGGTGATGCCGATCGGCGTCGACCAGCCTTCCTGGCCGATGCCGATCGGGAAGGTCATGACGACCGCGTCCCCGCCCGGTGCCGGCGGCGGGTAATAGTACAGACGCATCTCGGCGAGATTGATGATGATGCCTTCGCGCGGGGCGCTCGGCAGGATATAGCGGGTCGGCAGGACGACCTCGGCGCCGACCGGCGGCAGCCAGGGGTCGAGGCCGGGATTCGCGGCGACGATCTCGTTGTAGCCGAGCCCGTGGTGGCGGGCGAGGTCGATCAGGGTCTCGCCGTCGTCGACGGTCACCGTCGTGAGCTCGCCGACGAGATCACTGCCCGGCGGCGGCAACGGGTACGTCGCCGCCATCGACGTTGCGCTTGCCAGCATCAGGGCAGACAGCCCGGCCAGCCATGGTCCTTTCATTCGCGCGTCTCTCCCTGCATCCTCGCCGATGTTAGCACAGGCCGCCGCGCGGCCATGCGCGCGCTCATCCACGCACAAAGCTGATCAGCAGCAGCACCAGCAGCACGACCAGCCCGATCGGGAACAGCACGCCTTGCCAGTCGCGGCCCTTCGCCTCGCGGCTCTGTTTCAGCGCCGCCCGGAGACCGGGGCGCCACCACAGCAGCAGGAGCACGACGAGCATACCGACCAGGATCTGTTCCCATAACGCCATTGGAAATGCGCCCGAAAATCGCTCGCGAGAGCAGGAAAATCTGAATTAATGTCGCTATCTTACCTGAATCTGACGGCTTTTGTTTCTATATGTCCCGAACACCCGGTTGCGCGTGGTCCGACCCGAAGGCTCATGATTTGGCGGGGGCGAACGCTAACAAGTCCAGGGGAATCAATCGAGAGCAGGACACCATGAAGAGTGAAGCCGCCAGTGGACACCAGAATGCCGTACCGGGGGAGGGCCAGCCGGGGCCGCTCGAGACCGCGGAGCTGTGGCTGAAGGACAGCGCCAACCTGGTCTCGCCGCCGGACATCTGCATCAAGATCTTCGAGCTGATGGAGACCAACCAGGCCTCGGCGCAGTCGCTCGGCAGCGTCATCAGCCGCGACCCGAGTCTGACCGCGCGCCTGCTGCGCATCGTCAACAGCTCATTCTACGGCTTTCCGCATCGTATCGACACCGTGTCGCGGGCGGTCACCGTGATCGGGGTCAGCGAACTCTACAACCTCGTGGTCACGGTCTCGGCGATCACGTCGTTCTCGCGCATCCCGAACTTCATCGTCAATATCGACACCTTCTGGCGTCACAGCGTGTCCTGCGGCATCCTCGCCCGCGAACTCGCGCGTCAGTGCAAGGTGCTGCATCCGGAGCGCCTGTTCGTCGCCGGCATTCTGCACGATCTCGGCAGCCTGGTCATGTATCACCGCGCCCCCGACCGCATGAAGAACCTGCTGCTCGCGGCGCAGGGCAACGAGACCATCCTCCAGCACCTCGAAAAGAAGGAATTCGGCTTCACCCACGCCGACATCGGCGGCATGCTGCTGTCGCGCTGGCAGCTGCCGAAGCTGCTGCACGAGGCGGTGCGCTACCATCATGACCCGGCCTCGGCCGAGGAGGCCGGGCTCGAGGCCTCGCTGGTGCACATCGCCGACGGCTTCGCCAACCGCTCTGAACAGGGTGCCTTCTACGCAATGCCGACCCAGGACCTGTTCGTCGACCACGAGGCCTGGCGCATCACCGGGCTCGACGCCGACCCCGAACGCCTCACCGATATCGTCGAGGACACCCGCGAACAATACCGCGACGCCGTCAACCTCTTCAGCGCCTGACCCCGGGGACAGACCCTGCGGGTCTGTCCCCGCCTGCGCCCCCCGCAGAGGGTCCCGCGCGCTGTCCGTATTGGCCAAATCCGGCCCGAATCCGTAAGATAGCGGTCATGGCCATGGGCCCATACCAGCAGGACGATATCCGCGCATGACGATTGCCAGCAGCGAGCGCGCCGCCCCGGCGGCCGCCGCCGCCCCGCGTTGCGGTGGTGGTTTCGAATGGGTGCGCAGCGAGCGCATCGCCTCCCTGAACCTGACCGTCGAGGAATACCGCCACACCGGCACCGGCGCCTGGCACTTCCACCTCGCCAGTGACCACCCGGAGAACGTCTTCCTGGTCGCCTTCCGCACCGTACCGATGGACTCGACCGGCGTCGCCCATATCCTCGAACACACTGCGCTGTGCGGCAGCGAGCGCTACCCGGTGCGTGACCCGTTCTTCATGATGATCCGGCGCTCGCTGAACACCTTCATGAACGCCTTCACCAGCAGCGACTGGACCGCCTATCCGTTCGCGAGCCAGAACGAGAAGGACTTCTACAACCTGATGGACGTCTATCTCGACGCCGCGTTCTTTTCCCGGCTCGACGAACTCGACTTCGCCCAGGAGGGTCACCGCATCGAATTCGAGGACCCGGCGAATCCGGACAGCCGCCTGGTCTACAAGGGTGTCGTCTACAACGAGATGAAGGGGGCGATGAGTTCGCCGGTCAACACCTTGTGGCACGCGCTGTGCGAGCACCTCTATCCGACCTCGACCTACCACTACAACAGCGGCGGCGACCCCGAGCGCATCCCCGAGCTGCGTTACGAGGACCTCCTGGCGTTCTATCGCACCCACTATCACCCGTCGAATGCAGTCTTCATGACCTTCGGCAGCCTGCCGGCGTGGCGTCACCAGCAGCGCTTCGAGGAACACGCCCTGGCGCGCTTCGAACGTCAGGACACGGTCATTGCCGCCAACGACGAACAGCGGCTCGCGGCGCCGGTCAGCGCCGAAACGAGCTATGCCCTCGACAGCGACGAGGGCGGAGACAAGACCCATATCGTGCTCGGCTGGCTGCTCGGCCACAGCACCGAGCTCGAGGCCTTGCTGAAGGCGCACCTGCTGTCCGGCATCCTGCTCGACAACAGCGCCTCGCCGCTGATGCACGCGCTCGAGACGAGCGAGTTCGGCAGCGCGCCGTCGCCGCTGTGCGGACTCGAGGACTCGAATCGCGAGATCGCCTTCGTCTGCGGTCTCGAGGGCAGCCGCCCCGAACACGCCGAGGCGCTCGAGCGCCGGATCCTCGAGGTGCTCGAAGGCGTCGTCGAACACGGCGTGCCGCAGGAGATGGTCGATGCCGCGCTGCACCAGCTCGAACTGCACCGCCGCGAGATCGGCGGCGACAGCTACCCCTACGGCCTGCAACTGATCCTCGGCGCGCTGCCGGCCGCGATCCACCGCGGCGACCCGGTCGCGGCGCTGAACCTCGACCCGGTGCTCGAACGCCTGCACGAGGAGGTCCGCGACCCCGGCTTCGTGCCGCGGCTGGTGCGCGAGCTGCTGCTCGACAATCCGCATCGCGTGCGCCTGACGATGAAGCCGGACCCGGAACTCGCCCGCCGCCGCGCCGCGGCCGAGGCCGAGCGCCTGGCGGCGATCCGGGCCACGCTCGACGATGCGCAGAAGCAGGCGCTGGTCGAACGCGCAGAAAGGCTGGAGGAACGCCAGCACCGCCAGGATGACCCCGAGATCCTGCCGAAGGTCAGCCTCGACGACGTCCCGGCCGACATGCCGATCCCTGTCGGCGAGCATCGCGAGCTGCTCGGCCGGCCGCTGACCTTCCATGACCAGGGCACGAACGGCCTCGTCTACCAGCAGATCATCGCCGGGCTGCCGGCCCTCGACGAGGCGCTGCTCGATCATCTGCCGCACTATACGCGGCTGTTACCCGAGCTCGGCTGCGGCGGCCGCGACTACCTGAAGACACAGACCTGGCAGGACCGCGTCAGCGGCGGCATCAGCGCCTACACCAGCATGCGCGGGCGCATCGACGACGTGCAGGACGTGCGCGCGCACTTCGTGCTGTCAGGCAAGGCGCTGGCCAGCGAACACGCCGAATTCTCGCGGCTGATGGAGCAGACACTGGCGACCGTGCGTTTCGACGAGCTGAGCCGCCTGCGCGAGATCGTGGCGCAGGAGCGCGCGCGCATGGAACAGAGCGTCACCGGCCACGGTCATGCGCTGGCGATGTCCGCCGCGGCGAGCGGGCTCAGCCCGGCCGCCGCGATCGGCCACCGCCTGCGCGGGCTCGCCGGCATCCGCGCGCTGAAGGCCTTCGATGACGGCCTCAGGGATCCGGCCCGCCTCGAGGCCTTTGCCGAGACCTTGCGCGAGATCCACGAACGCATCCTCGCCGCGCCGCGCCAGTTCCTGCTGGTCGCCGAGGGCGAACGCCGCGATGCGCTGCTTGCCGACATCGAACACGCCTGGCGCGACAGCGCGGTGGTCAGCACGGAGGACGGCGCGCCGTTTCGCTGCGCGCCGGTGCGCGAACAGGTGCGCCAGCTGTGGGTCACCAGCACCCAGGTCAATTTCTGCGCCAAGGTCTACCCGACGGTGCCGGCCGAGCATGAGGACGCGCCGGCGCTGGACGTGCTCGGCGCCTTCCTGCGCAACGGCTTCCTGCACCGCGCGATCCGCGAGAAGGGCGGCGCCTACGGCGGCGGCGCCGGTCACGACGCCGACATCGCCGGCTTCCGCTTCTATTCGTACCGCGACCCGCGCCTCGAGGAGACGCTGGCCGACTTCGATGCCGCGATCGACTGGCTGCTGAGCACCCGCCACGAACCGCGCCAGCTCGAGGAGGCGATCCTCGGTGTCATCGGCGGCATCGACAAGCCCGCCTCCCCGGCCGGCGAGGCGAAGAGCGCGTTCCACCATGAACTCTATGGCCGCACGCCGGAGCAGCGGCGGCGCCACCGCCAGCGCATCCTCGAGGTCACCCTCGATGACCTGCGGCGCGTCGGCGAGCGCTATCTGACCCCGGCGCAGGCGAGCATCGCCGTGATCACCAGTCCCGACCGCCTCGACGCCCGCGGCGACCTCGGGCTCGCGGTCCACCGACTCTGACGCCGGCCCGCGCCGGCCCTGCCCGAGGATCCCCGATGTCGATAACCCGCTGGACCCGCCCGCTGCCGCTGCTGGCGGCCACCCTGCTGATCCTGCCGGTGGCGGCGGCCGATGTGACGATCGAGAGCGCCAGCGCCGACGGCACCCTGGGACGGGTGCTGATCTCCGGCGACAAGGCCCGCGTCGAGACCGGTCGCCAGGACTTCTGGCTGCTGCTCGATCTCGCCGCCGGCTCGATCCTCGCAGTCAACGACGCCGACCGCATCGCGATGGACATGCGCTCACCGATCCCGCAGCGACGCGAGCATGGCGACATGAAGCTCGACGCGCCGCCGCTCGGCATCCGCCTCGAACGCCGCGGCGACGGCCCGACGATTGCCGGCTATCGCACCGGACATTACCGCGTCTCCGTCGAAGGCCGTCACTGCTATGACGAATATCTTGCGCCCGACGCCCTCGCCGACGACGGCATCCGCCGCTTCGTCGCGGCGATGTCGCAGGGCTCCGACAACGAGGCGCAGCGCGTGCTGATCCAGCTGACCGCACCCGATCGCCTGTGCGAGGCCGCCGACGACCTCATCGACGACCACTACCCGCTGTCCGGCATCCCGATGCGCACCCTCGACGCCGACGGTCGCATGGTCCAGGAGATCACCCGCATCAGCTTCGACGGGACGCATGCGCCGGCGCTGTTCGAACTGCCGGCCGGCTACCCGGTGCTGACCCGCGCCGAGGTCATGCAGCGCATGGTCCATGAGGAACTCGATGTCGAGGGGCTGCAACGTCGCCTCGAAGAGATCGAGCGACGCATGCGAGCGGTCGAACCCGGCCACGACAGCTGAAGGACGGACCCGCGATGGACGCCCCGCGCGCGCTGCACTACATCGACACCCGCGCCGGACTCGAGTCCCTGTGCGCGCAGCTCGCCGGCCACGACTGGGTCGCGCTCGACACCGAGTTCGTCCGCGAGGACACCTATTTTGCACAGCCCTGCCTGATCCAGGTCGCGGTGCCCGGCCTCGTCGCCTGCGTCGATACCATCGCGCTGCCGGACCCGGCGCCGCTGCTCGAGCGGCTCCACGACCCGGCGCTGATCAAGGTCCTGCATGCGGGCCACCAGGACATGGAGATCTTCTACCACCTCTGCGACGGCCGTCTGCCGGCGCCGATCTTCGATACCCAGCTCGCCGCGCCGCTGGCCGGACTGGCCGGGCAGGCGAGTTACGCCGCCCTGGTCAGCGAGGTGCTCGATGTCCGGCTCGAAAAGGCCCACGCGCGCACCGACTGGCGCCGCCGCCCGCTGTCGCCGGCGCAGATCGAATACGCCGCCGACGACGTGCGCTACCTCGGACCGCTGCACCTCGAACTGCGCTCGCGGCTCGTCGCGCTCGGTCGTCTCGACTGGCTGCAGGAGGACTGCGCCGCGCTCTCCGATCCGGCGCGATACGCGAACCCGCCGGAGGACGCCTGGAAACGTCTGCGCGCCGCCGTCCAGCTGAACGGCGGTCAGCAACGTGTGCTGCGCGCGCTGGCGGCCTGGCGCGAGACCCGCGCGCGCAACGAGGACCGTCCGCGCGGCTGGCTGTTGCGCGACGATGCCCTGCTCGACATCGCGCGGCTGCAACCGTCGACTCCGGCGGAACTCGCGGCGATCCCGACGCTGCCGCCGAAGACCGCGGCGCGTCATGGCGCCGCCCTGCTCGAACTCGTGCGAACGGCAGTCGCCGCCTCGGCCGCCGCCGGCGATGCGGACACCCCCGGTGCGGACCGGCTCAGTGATGAGGACAAGAAGCTGCTGAAGCGACTCGGGGATCGGGTACGGCGCAAGGCCGCCGAGCTGGCGATCGATCCGGCGGCGATCGCGACCCGCCGCGACCTGCTCGCGCTGCTGCACGGCGAGACCGAGATCGCCCTGCTGCAGGGCTGGCGCCGCGGCGTCGTCGGCGAGGAACTGCTGACGCTGCTGCCGACCGGCGCCTCAGCCTGAGACCGGCCGGACCTTCGCCGCCGCGAGCTGCGCGCGCCGGCGGGCGTCGTCGATATCGCCGCCGTGCGCGAGCGCGACGCCCATGCGCCGGAATCGATACGACTCCGGCTTGCCGAACAGGCGCAGATCGGTGTCCGGTACCGTGAGCGCGTCGGCGACCCCCTCGAAGCCGATGCCGCGCGCCTCGATGCCGCCATAGATCACCGCGCTCGCGCCCGGACACGACAGCCGGGTATCGACCGGCAGGCCGAGGATCGCGCGCGCGTGCAGATCGAACTCACTCTGGCGCTGCGTCGCCATCGTCACCATGCCGGTATCGTGCGGGCGCGGGCTGACCTCGCTGAACCAGACCTCGTCGCCGCGCACGAACAGCTCGACACCGAAGATGCCACGACCGCCGAGATTGCCGGTCACCGCCGTGGCGATCGCGCGCGCGCGCTCGAGGGCGAGCGGACTCATCGGCTGCGGCTGCCAGCTCTCGACATAGTCGCCGCGCTCCTGGCGGTGACCGACCGGCTCACAGAAGAAGGTATCGATCGCGCCGTCGCGGCCGCGCGCGCGCACGGTCAGTAGCGTAATCTCGTAGTCGAAGTCGATGCGCCCCTCGACGATGACCCGCCCCTGGTTGACGCGGCCGCCCTGCGCCGCGTAATCCCACGCCGGCGCGACCTCGTCCGCGCCGGCCACCGCCGACTGGCCCTTGCCCGACGACGACATCACCGGCTTGACGAAGCAGGGATAGCCGATGCCGCCGTCGATCGCCGCGCGCAATTCATTGAGACTGCTCGCGAAGGCATACGGCGAGGTCGGCAGACCCAGCGTTTCGGCCGCGAGCCGGCGGATGCCCTCGCGGTTCATGGTCAGGCGCGCGGCGCGCGCGGTCGGGATCACCTCGGCGAGGCCGGCGGCCTCGATCTCCTCCAGCATCGCGGTCGCGATCGCCTCGATCTCGGGGACGATGATCGCCGGCCGCTCGCGCTCGATCAGCGCGCGCAGCGCGGCGCCGTCGCTCATGTCGATGACATGGGCACGATGCGCGACCTGGTGGCCGGGCGCGCCCGCGTAGCGATCGACGGCGATGACCTCGACGCCGAGCCGTTGCAGGGCGATGATGACCTCCTTGCCGAGTTCACCGCTGCCGAGCAGCATGACCCGGAGCGCGGAGGCCGAAAGGGGGGTGCCGATCCGGTACATATTGATCCGTTCCGAATTTTTCACAGTGTGATCCAGGTCCGCCCGCGCGCTTCAGGAAGCGGCCGCCGGCGCCGTTATTACCAGGTAAGATGCACCTGAGACTCGACCAGATCCCGACCCTGCACACCCGCGCCGCGCACCTCGAGGCCCGTTACTGGAACGAGATCCGCGTGGCAGTGATCCGCGCGAACGGGACGCTGAGACTGCCGCTGAGCGGGCTGCGCGGGATGGACATGATCCTCGATCGTCACGCCTGGGTCTGCGTCGACCGCACCTTCTACGACCTCCCGGTGCTGGCCTGGGCCGGTTTCGAGCCGGCGGCGCGCACAGGGCTGCACCTGCCGGTCGATTGCCAGCTCCATTTCTACCACATCCACGCGGATTTTATTACCGGCACCGTGCTGAACGCGACGCTGTGCGCGCTCAGGATGAAGAAAACGCTTCCCTGATCACCTCGAGGGCGTGAACGGCCGCGGCATCGCGCCGCCGCCGGAAACCGAGCGCCGCCGCCGCGGCCTCGACCTGCTCCGGGGCCTGAACCAGCAACTCCCCGATCCTCGCCTCGCCGAGGCCGAACTGTCGTTCGAGCTGGCCACGGCAGCGTTCGAGCGCAGCGGCCGGATCCTCGACATGGAACACCGCCGCCATCCAGTCGGCGGCATACAGCACCCGCGCCAGCGCCGAAACCTCCGCCGACGGATCGGCCTCGCCGGAGGCAAAGTGATGTTCGCCGAGGGCGATACCAAGATCGGCGGGCAACGACCAGGTCCCGGCGAGCAGCGCCGCGACGCCGTCATGGGTCATGCCGAACAGCGCGTATTCACGCGCAAGCCGGGCGTCGGGATCGAGACGGCGCAACCGCGGCCAGTTCGTCGCAGCGCCGGGATCGAGATGCAGCATCACCAGCAGGCCGAAATCCTGGAGGATCCCCGCGGTAAAGCAGTCGTCGCGATCGCAACCGGCGGCGCGCGCGAGCAAGCGCGCGCTGACTGCGCGCAGCAGGGCGTCCTCCCAGAACTCGCCGGGATCGAATCCGGTGGGCGGTACGCGCTGCACGGCGTCACGCACCGCGAGACACAACGCGAGATTGCGCAGCGTGCGCATGCCGAGCACGGTGATCGCGCGCGCGATCGAGGTGATGCCGTGACCGGGACCGAAGTACGGTGAGTTCGCGACCCGCAGCAGTTCCGCGGTCAGCACCGTATCGGTCGCTGCGAGGCGGGACAGCTCGGCGGCGCCGAGTTCGTCGCGGGTGCAGGCCCGCATGATCTCGAGCGCGACCTGCGGCGGTGACGGCAGATCCGCCGGCTTGAGGGTGTCGAGGGCGCGGGGCGTGTTCATCACGGCAGGCGCGGCGGGCCTCAGCCCGTCCGGCGCGCGTCCCCGGTCTTCGGCGCGGCGTCGGCCTTGCCGCCGCCGGCCTTGAACTTCTGGATGACGTCGTGGACCTTGCCGATCGCATAGGGCTTGGCGATAAAGGCGCCGGCGCCGAGTTCCATCGCCTTCTTGACGTTGTCCATCGTCGTATGCGCGCTGACCATCACGATGAACATGTCGGGATGGGCCTCTTTCATGCGCGGCATCAGGTCGAAGCCGTTGCAGGCCGGCATCTCGATATCGAGAAAGACGATGCCGGGCCGGAGTCCTTCGAGCGTCGACGAGGCGACGTCCTCGTCGTTCAACGAATGGACATCGGTATAGCCGAGATTGCGGAGTATGCTGGTCAGCAGGCTGCGCGCCGACACGTCGTCATCGATCACGGTGATCGGAACCTGTTTCATGTCCCTGTTTCTCCTCCGGTGGCTTCTGACACCAGGATTTCGCGAATGGCGCCGATGACCTCCGCCTTCAGCGCCGCAGCGTCGACGCCGCCCGTCGCGCCGCCCAGCGCCGCTTCGAGGCGACCGGCGAGTTCGCCTGCCCGGTGCCAGCCGAATCCGCCGGCCGCGCCCTTGAGACGATGCGCCAGCGCGCGGGCATGCGCCCGCTCGCGCTCAACATCGAGCGATTCCCACACCGGCAGGCCCTCGCGCAGCGACTCGACGAAACCGGCGCACGCCTCGCGGTAACCCGGGTCATCATCGAGCGAGATCTCATGCTCGGCAGGGCGCGCAAAGCCGTCGTCGCCGAGAAAGCGTGCGATCGCGGCGCGGACGCGCGCGCGGTCGAGCGGCTTGGTCAGGAAGTCATTGCACCCGGCCGCGATGCAGCGCTCGCGCTCGCCCTCGAGCGCGCTCGCCGACAGCGCGATCACCGGTCGCGCGAAGCCGGTCATGCGCAACCACTCGACCGCCTCGAGACCGCCCATCTCTGGCATCTGCAGGTCGGTCAGGACGAGGTCGAAATCACCGGCCAGCGCCTGCTCGACCGCCTCGCGGCCGTTGTCGACCTCGACGATGTCGAGGCCGGTATCGCGCAGGTAGAGCGCGATCAAGCGGCGGATGTTCGGGTCGTCCTCGGCGAGCAACACACGGCCGCGCAAAGCGGTCGTGAGGGTGGCGGATTCCGGCTGCGATGCGTGGCTGACACGCGCCGGGACCGCATCGACCATCGCCGCGGGGTCGATCGGCCCGCTGTCGATGTTGACCGTGAAGCGGCTGCCCTCGCCCTCCCGGCTGTCGACGGAGATCGCGCCGCCGAGCCGTTCGGCGAGCTGTTTGGAGATATGCAGGCCGAGACCGGTGCCTCCGAACTTGCGCGTCGTCGAGGCGTCGGCCTGGGTGAACGGCTTGAACAGCCGCGAGACCTGCTCGGCCGACAGGCCGACACCGGTGTCGACGACGCTGAAGGTCAGCCGCGCCTGCTGCGGGTCGCAGCAGACCTCGATGCGGACACTGCCGCGCTCGGTGAACTTGACCGCATTGCTGCACAGGTTCAGCAGGATCTGCGCCAGCCGCGTCGGATCGGTCTCGATCTCGAGCGGCAGCGGAAAGCGGTAATCGATGCTGAAGGCCAGTCCCTTCTGGCGCGCGTGCATCTCGATCACCGAGGTCACGCGGGCAAGGACCTCGAACAGCGAGGTGAGGACGACCTCGAGCTGGAGGCGGTTCGAATTCAGTTTCGACAGGTCGAGGATGTCGTTGATGATCTCGAGCAGGTGGCGGCCGGTGCTGAAGATCGTTGCTACCGCCTCGCGGCGCTCGGCGTCGGGCAGCGACTCGTCGTGCAGCATCTCGGCAAAGCCGATGATCGAGGTCAGCGGGGTGCGGATCTCGTGGCTCATGTTGGCGAGGAAGCGGCTCTTGGCCTCGTTGGCGGCCTCGGCCTCGGCACGCGCCTGTTCCAGCGCGCGGGTGCGTTCGTCGACGATGCGCTCGAGGTCGCGATTCTGCTCATGGATATAACGATAGAGCTCGTGATTCTCGATCGCGTTCGCCGCGTTCGACAGGATCATCGACAGGACCTGCTGCAGCGCGTCGCGCAACTCGGTGGCGTCGCGGTCGAGAAAGCCGACGAACATGCCGCGAATGCGTGAACGCGTCGCGATGGTCTGCATCACCAGGGTCTCGCGGCTGTCCGCGCTGCGCGCGAGCACCGGCCGCGTCTTGGTCAGCGCCAGGGCGAAGACGCCGCGTTCGATCTGGTGGTCGATCTCACGCCCGATTGCTTCCTGATCGTCGTCGGGAAAGCAGTCGTAAAGCTTGAAGTCGTGATCCTGCTCGTCGATGCGCAGAAAGGCGTAACGGCGGTAGCCATACAGCGCGCGCAGGCGGGGCCCGATGTCGCGAAGCACCGCGAACGGGTCGCTGCCGTCGCGCAGAGAGGCGCCGGTATCGACGAGATTGGCGCCGATCTCCAGCGCCTCAATGAACCAGCCGCGCAGGAACTCGAGTTCGCGGACATGCGTCTCGAGGTCGCCGGCGTGCGCCGCCCCGGTTTTCACGCCGCCTTCCCGAGAATCATGCCGATCGCATCCTCGCACTGGCTCTCCAGCTGGCGCAGGATCCACGGCAGTGCCGGGACCGGCAGGCGCAGGTGATCCCAGGCGCGCGGGTCGAGCGGCGGCACCTGGTGTGCGCCGCCGGCGCCGGACTCGATGACATGCGCAATGACATTGGCGACATGGACGATCGCGGCGCCGGTATGACAGGCGCCGTTCGGCGGCGACGGGCGGTGATGCAGCGCAACCGCAAGCGCCAGCGATTCGGGCAGGTGCCAGTGCCGCATCAGCGCGGCCCCGACCTCGGCATGATCGAAGCCGAGCCGCCGGCGCTCGACTTCATGCAGCAACTCACCACTGTCGGCACTCTCGGCGACCAGCGCGCGCATGTGACCGGGCATCTCGCCGATCAGCGCCAGGCGGCCAATGTCATGCAACAGGCCGGCGATGAAATAGTGCTCGACATTCGGTTCGCGACGGCAGCCCGCCAGCGTCCGCGCGGCGACGCCGCAGACGACGCTGTGACGCCAGAAGGCATCGAGCTGCCGCGCCTCGACGCCGGAATCCTCGAACATGCCGATGACACCGGTCGCGAGCGCGAGATCGCGCAACTGGTGGGTGCCGATGATCGCGACCGCGCGCGTGATCGTATCGATCTTGCCCGGAAATCCGTACAACGAACTGTTGGCGAGGCGCAGCAGGCGGGCGGTCAGACCGGGGTCCTCGCCGATGACGCGGGCGACGTCGCGATTGGAACTGAGCGGATCGTTGACGACACGATCGAGGCGCGCGACGACATTCGGCAGCGACAGCAGCGTACCGATACCGGCGACCAGCGTATCGACGCTTGGCGCGCCCCCGGCGCCCGCCCTGTGATCCGGGGCGTTCACAGCGTCTTGCCGACCCGGTAACGGAACAATTCCGCGACGACCGGATGCGAGAGATCGGCATGACGAAACTCGGCGGCGACCGCCTCGCAGGCGGCCTGGTATTGTTCAGGGTCGACCCCCTCGGGCAGACCGGAGGCGCCGGCAAGGCTTGCGGGATCGACCTCGACCGCGGACACCCCCCAGGCCTTCAGCATGCGCAGGTGGTTCGGCGCGATCGTCGCGCCGGCCTCGAGCAGCACGCGGCCGTTCGCGTGCACGACATCGCACGCGAGCGTCATGCCCCGGGTGAGCCTGTCTATCGTGATCTCGGTCATGATCCTGTCCTGGCGTGGGGGTCCGACGCGGCCGCGACCCTCCCGCCCGTCTCCCGAGACTATCGGCGCACACAACAAAGTCTTTATGAGATACCACGCCCGGACGCCGCCGCAATGCCACCCGTTCCGGCAGCGGGTCGGACCACGACAAGTTACTGAACTAAAGCAGAATTACCACGAGAATCGGGTCAAAATCGGGCCTCCCGGGGGATTTTGGGAGGTAAAATCGGGACCTGAGAGACCCGCTGCATCCTAAAGGTCCGGGATCCCCCCGCGCTCGACCGCCCCGGCTGCCCGCCGGCGCTCGAACTCGGTTGCCAGCTCCGTGAAACGGACCTCGCCCTCGAAGAAGGTCGCGAAGTCGGCGACCACCGTGACCATCTTGTTGACGGGGCTCATATGCTGGTCCGGCCGGAAGTTCAGCTCGACCGCGACCTGCCGGCCACAAGCGGCGGTCTCCGGCGTCAGCTGGATGTATTCGCGGAAATGGGTCAGGTACTGACTCGGATCGCCATACGCATCGCCCAGCACACGACTCAAGCCGCCGGCATCGGTGATCTTCTTGAGCCGGCCGAAGGTCGCCGTCAGCCGTTCATTGATGCAGGTATTTGCGGCCTCATTCGTCCACCAGCCATAGAGCTTGCGGTGCCCGGCCCGCGTCGTCGCCTCCCCCTTCGTCCATGCGCCATATTTCCCCGACAACCCGGCCTCGACGTTATCGAGCGACGGCGTCGCATTGGCCGGAAACTCGACATAGCGCGTGACCGCGATGACCTGGCGCGGCAATGGCGGCTGCGGGAAATCGACGAGCACGAGTTCGTGCTTGTGCTGCGCCTTCGGCATCGCCGCGAGCACGCCGGTCCACTGCTGACCGAAACCGTTGTAGTTCAGCGGGATGATATGGAAGTCGGGATAGTGTTTGCGCAGCACCGCCTCGGCGTCTGCGAGACTCATGCCGAGCGCAATATCGCGCACGTCGAAGGCCTTGATCTGTGTCGTATTGGCCGGCGCCGGTGGCGCCGCGGCTGCCTGGGGTGGTGGACGGGTTTGCTGTTGCTGGCGGGATTGTTGCTGCTGCTGCTGTTGTTGTTGTTGTTGTTGTTGCTGTCGTTGTTGCTGCTGTTGTTGTTGTTGCTGTTGCAGACTCTTCTCGGCGGCTTCCTTGAGCCTGTCGAGAAAACTCTGCGCATGAACACCCGGCGTCACCGCCAGCAACAATACCAGTCCGGCACCCGCACCGACCCATCGTGCAAGAGTCTTCATCTCCCCCTCCACCCCGCTGATCGTACCCGATCAGCATAGCCACCCACCCCCCGCCGCACAACACATCGGGTCGGACCACGGCAACATTCTGTTATCAATGGGAATTGACGCCGAAATCAGGTCTTTTTCGGGCCTCCCGGGTGATTTTCAGGGCGAGAATGAGATCGCGAGCCCGGCAACAGCGCAACGACCCGCGCCTGGCCGCGTACCGCTTCTGAGGGGGTCCGAAAGTATTGGAGCTGGCGAGAGGAATCGAACCCCCGACCGGCTGATTACAAATCAGCTGCTCTACCGACTGAGCTACGCCAGCGTTAACGGAGTCGACGCGATTATACCAGAGGCCGCGCGCGTCACTCGCAGTCGACGTCGCGCCATTCGACGCGCGGGTCCATCTCGACGAGGGTGTTCATCAGCTGCGTCATCGGCCGCAGGTCCTCTGCCTCGAGCCGCAGGCGCAGCGACCAGGCGTTGACCGTGCGCGTGCGCTCGCGGACCTCGGGGACATAGCCCTGGGCGATGAGTTCGCGGCGGCGGTTGTCGAGCGTCGATTGCAGGCTGAAGATGCCGAGCGAGATCGCATGGTTGCCGTCCTCGAGCGGCGTGATTGCGATGTCGCGCAGGCCCTTGTCTTCCATCTCGCGCAGCAGGCGCCTCGCCTCGGCGATCGGATAGCGGCCCTCGAGCAACACCCAGAAGCCGGCCGGGACCGATCGCGCGGTCTCCTCGACCCGGGCGTCGATGCCGGCGGCATTCGCGGCGGCGCGCGCGGACTCCGCGGCTTCGTCGGTCTCATATGGACCGGCGACAGTGCAGCGTTCCGGTAGCCGAACGGTCGCCGCGGAAGACGGCGCGGGCCGCGCGGGCGCCGGCTCCACGGGCGGCGTTGCGGGGATCGGGGCCGGTTCCGGCGCGACCGGTGTTGCAGGCTCCGGGGGACGCGCAGGGGCGGGCGGGGCCGCGGCGATCTCGCGCCCGGCGGCACGCTCGGCGAGCGTCACGAGCCCGGGCACACCGGGATCGGTGCGATCGACGCCCTGCACCGCCGGCGACCTGTCCCCGCTGTACGCGCCGAGCTGGAAGTGCCAGGCGAAGTACGCGAGATTGCCGAGCAGTAGCAACAGAAAGAACAGCCTCATGCAGTTTCCCCGGCGATCACCGCCAATCCCTCCAGTACCAGGTCCGGCGCGTGGACATAGTCGCCGTTCAGGAGCGGCAGTATCGTTTCGGCGTCGCCACCGGTCAACAGGCAGCGGAGTTCGTCGCCGATCGCCGCGCGCACGTCGCCGGCGATGCGGTCGATCGCGCCCGCGAGCGCATAGCGGGTGCCGCCAAGCACACCGCCGGTGGTGTCGCGCGCGAACAGCGGCGCGCCGGCATCATGACCGGCCGCGTCCCCGATGCGAATGCCGGCCGTGCCGCCGGCCAGCGCGCGGCGCATCAACGCGAGTCCGGGGATGATCAGGCCGCCGAGGTGTTCGCCATGCGCGGCGAGGACATCGATCGTCACCGCGGTGCCGCAATCGATGACGCAGGCGGGTCCGTCCCCGCCATGGCGCGCGGCGATCAGCGCGACCCAGCGGTCGGCGCCGAGCCTTTCGGGCTCGCGATAGGCATTGATGACGCCGCAGGCCTCGCGCTGTGCGGCGGCGAATTCGACGGTGATCTCCCAGGTATCCTCGACCCAGGCCGACAACCGCTCGGCAAAGCCGGACCCGAGCACGTTGACCGCCAGCACACGCATGGGTCGCGGCAGCGGCGCCCAGGCCAGCGACAGCGCCTGCAGATCCGCCAGATCGCCATTGTGCGCGATCGCCTCGCCGGACTGCACGACGCCGCCGACGAGGCAGGCCCACTTGATGCGGCTGTTGCCGGCGTCGATCAGCAGGATCATGCCGGCGCGCCTGCGATGACGGCCGCCGGTTGCGCGCGCAATTGTGCGTCGCCGGCGTGGCAGCGGCGAACTACGCCATCGTCCTCGACCAGCAACGCGCCGCCGGCATCGACGCCGCGCGCGATGCCGGTGATCAGCGCCTCGCCATTACGCACCGCGACCGGACGGCCGGCGAGCAGGTCCTGTTCGCGCCAGGCCTCGCGCCAGGGCGCGAAGCCTTCGCGCGCGAAGCGTTCGAGCATCGCAGACAGGCGCGCCAGCACCAGGGCCGCGAGCCGGTTGCGCGACGGCGGTGTGCCGAGCACGGCGCGCAGGTCGGTCCAGGGCTGGTCGATGCGCGCGCGCCCGAGGGTCTCCGGCATGTCGACATTGATACCGACGCCGATGACGACCGCGGCGGCGCCACCGGACTCGCCGGACAACTCGATCAGCACGCCGGCGAGTTTGGCCTCGCGCCAGAGGATGTCATTGGGCCATTTGACGCCGGCGCCGCGGACGCCGCAATCGGCGAGCGCGTCGAGCACCACCAGGCCGGTCGCGAGACTCAGGCCGGCGAGCGCCTCGGGGCCGCTGGGGAATCGCCATAACAACGATAGATACAGGTTGCGTGCGCAGGGCGAGACCCACGGCCGCCCCTGGCGGCCGCGGCCCTGGCGCTGGCACTCGGCGAGACAGACTGCGCCGGACGGCAACTGCCGGGCCTGCGCAAGCAGGGTGCTGTTCGTCGAATCGATCTCGTGATGGATCTCGAGCGCGGCGATCGCAGCACGCGCCGCGGGCGGCAGCGCATCGCGGATCGCCTCGGCCGACAGCAACTCGACCGGCGCCGCGAGGCGGTGGCCGCGACCGCGCACCGAATGGATGTCGAGCCCCTGCGCCTTCAGCGCGCGCAAGCGCTTCCACACGCCGGCGCGGCTGAGTCCGAGCGCGTCGCCCAGTTGCTCACCGGAGTGGAATCGTCCGTCGGCGAGCATGCGCAATAGTTCCTGGCCGTTCGGCATCGCTGTGATCCGTCAGAGATTCAGGATCATCATCGTGGTCAGCACCACCAGCAGGATGCCGGCGATACCGAGGCTGATATAATAAACGAACTTTTCGCCGTTCTTGTCCTTGCCCGCGAGTTCCTCGAGCCGGCTGCGGGGTTTCTCGTCCGTCATCGTCTTCCTCCTGCCCGGCGACCGGGTGTTTCCGCCGTCCGCGCTTGCCCCCGCGTCATCCGGAATGAATAATTACAGCGGCTTATAATGACGGGCGGACCACGATCGGCTCCCGCGCCAGGCGACTGCACCCCATCTTACCGGGAAACGCGCCCTGGGTGAAAACCGGGGCCCCGCGCGCGCGCGGACCCGGCCTGACAAATACGACGAGCGAAACGACCCATGTCCCGCAGGAAACGATTACGCGTGATGCTGCTGGTGCACGCGACACTGGTGCCCCCCGACGACATCACAGACGAGGAGGACCCGCGCCTCGACAAGATTCGCACCGAACATGACGTCCGCGAGGCGCTGATCGAACTCGGTCACGAGGTCCGCGTCGTCGGCGCCTATGACGACCTCGCGCCGATTCGCGCGACGATCGAGGAATGGATGCCGGACATCGTCTTCAATCTGCTCGAGGAGTTTGCCGGCAATCCGGCCTTCGACTACTACGTCGTCAGTTACCTGGAGATGCTCGGCATCCCGTACACCGGCTGCAATCCGCGCGGACTGGTGCTCGCGCGCGACAAGGCGCTGTCAAAGATCATCCTGTCGCATCATCATATCAGTGTGCCGGAGTTTGCGGTGTTCCCGCGCGGGCGCGCGATTCGCCGCAGCAAACGTCTGCGCTACCCGATGGTCGTCAAGTCGCTGATGGAGGAGGGCTCGGTCGGCATCGCCCAGGCCTCGCTGGTGCACAACGAGGAGCAGCTGCGCGAGCGGGTGCGTGTGATCCACGAGATGACCCACGGCGACGCGATCGCCGAGCGCTACATCGACGGCCGCGAACTCTATGTCACGGTGATCGGCAACAGCCGGCTCGATGTGCTGCCCTATCGCGAGATCGTCTTCAGCCGGGTCGATAACGGCAACGTCCGCCTCGCCACCGCGAAGGTCAAGTGGGACCCGGACTATCGCGACCGCTGGGGCATCGACTACCGCTTCGCGGCCAACCTGCCGGAAGGCCATGCCGGCAAGATCGCGACGCTGTGCAAGCGCGCCTTCCGTGTGCTGAACCTGAACGGCGTCGCGCGCTTCGATCTCCGCCTCGGCGACGACCGCAGGATCTACATGCTGGAGGCGAATCCGAATCCGGCGATCTCGTCGATCGACGACTGCGCGTATTCGGCGGAGAAGGCGGGCATGAGCTATCCGCAGTTCATCGGCCGCATCATCAGTCTCGGCCTGCGCGCGAGCGGTTAACCGGCGGCTGAGACGACCGGGCGGGTTTTCTCCGCGAATGGCTCGCCTCGCTGCCGCTGCGCGGCACCCTTCGG
>CAYLKC010000011.1:2434-34315 GCA_964384095.1 uncultured Chromatiales bacterium | reverse complement strand
GCGACGCCGCTGACCAGGTCGAGATCGAGTATGTCCCTGAGCAGCGGTTCGGCCTGCACGCCGGTCACCGTCTCGTCGACCGTGAAGGCGGGGGCGTCGCCGCGGGCATCGAGCCTGATATTACCGGCGTAGCGCCCGCCATAGAGCGCCGCGGTGATCGGCGAGACCGTGATGACGCCGTCCTTCGCGCGCGTCTGCATGCGGAAATCGGTCATCGTCAGGCCGCCGGCCTGCAGGCGCCCGGCCGCGATCCGGCCGTCGATGTCGAATGCGCGCAGGATCTCCATCGGCAGTTCGATCGCGGCCGCGGGCGCAGTCGCCGGCGTCGCGACCGGCGCGTCCTCGCCGGGGGGCAGATAACGGTCGGCGTCGATCTGATCGAGTTCGAGATCGAAGGTGATCGCCGGCGCCTCGAAATCGCGCACGCCGGCGCTGCCGCGCAGCGTGCTTTGATCGAGTTCGAGCACGATGTCGCGCGCATCCGCATGTTCCGGTCCGGCGTCGAAGGCGAGGGCGAGCGTCGCCCGCGTCAGCGCCTGCGGGTCGGTGGTGTCGGGCGCCTCTTCGCCGAGCGCCTTCAACAGGTCGCGCGGGGAGAACGCGACGAGGTTCAGCGTGCCGGAAACCCGCGGTTCATCGATGATCTCCTGGCCGCGCACGGCGCCGGTCGCGGTCAGTCCGAGCGTTTTCAAGGTATACGCCGGGATCTCGAGCGTCTCGCGCTTGAGGTCGATCGCGACATTGCCGTCGAAATCGACGGTGGTCGGGCGCGCCGGTAGCATCTCACCGTCGAGCCGGCTGCGCAGACGCAGGTTTTCGATGCGGAAGAACTCGTCGTCGAAATGCGCGGTCAGGCGGGTGCCGATCGCGACATGACCCTCGAGCGCCGGTTCGCTGGCGCTGAAGTTGAAATAGATCTCGAGATCGACGGGGCGGTCCGCCTCGATCCTGCCGCTCTCGAGATTGAAGGCGGTGATGTCGAGGGCGCTGCCGGCACTGTCGTCGCGCCAGTGGATCGCGGCGTCCTGGATGTCGAGGCCGCTGATCATCAGCATCGCCGGCAGCGCGAGTCCGGCCTCATGCGCCGCAGGCGGCGGGGCCGGTGCTGCTTCATTCGGCGCGCCGGCGAGGTCATCCCAGTTGTTACGGCCATCGGCATTCACCGCGAGCCGCAGCTCGAGGCCGTCGAGCCGGATCGTGTCGAGTTCGATCCTGCGGCTGAACAGCGGGATCAGACGCACCTTGACGCGCGCGCTGCTGATGCGCGCGAACGGTTCCGGTCCGAAGCCCTCGGCATTGCCGAGGGTGACCGCGCCGAATTCGACGCCAATCCACGGGAATACCGACAACTTCATGTCATCGACGATCTCGAGTTCGCGACCGGTCGCGTCGCGGGCGAGGTCCTCGATCCGGTCCCGGTGGTCATTCGGATCGACGAACAGGACGACTGCGGCCAGCGCGGCGACGATCAACGCCACGAGAATGCCCGTGAGCAGCAGCAGGCGCTTGATCATGTTGGCGGGGTCTCGGGCATATGTCTTGAAATTCAGGGGCTTCGCCTCAGCAGACTACCACTCGGCCGGCGCCTGTCAATGGCGTGGACGGGTTTGCCATCCGGTCGGGCGGCTGTGTATATTGGGCCATGAACCTGGCCATCGACGGAATCGCGCCGGGACCTTGAAGAAGTCGAAGATGGCGACGTCCGAAACCCGCGCAATCGTGATCGAGAATGACAGGGGCGGGGATGCCGATGGCACCCTGCATGTCAGGAAATTCAGCGTCATGGACCGCGTCCTGCGCGCCCTGCTGATGCTCGGGCTAATGTGGCTGCTCGCGCTGGTCTCGGTGCTGATCCCGGTCGCCCACTTCGTCCTCGTGCCGGCATTGCTGCTCGCTGGACCGGTCGTCGCCTTCATGCGATTCCGTATCACCGAGGTCAACGAGCGCGTCACCGGGGCCTGTCCGACCTGCGGCCGCGAGATCACCGTTGCGCTCGAGGCCGGCGATCGCCTGCCGCTGTGGACCTACTGCCCGTCCGCGGGCGATCCGATCCATCTGCTCGACGGTGCCGACGGCCGTCGTCTCGCCAGCGGGGCATGACCCTTGGGACGCGCGATCTTCGCCATTTTTCTTTTGCTCATCATGTTGATCGTCGGCAGCGCGACGCTGATGCTGATGCTCTATGCGCTCGGGCTGATCGGCCAGTGATGGAGACCTGATTCAACCGTACAGCGGGGAGGAAAAGGTATGAGTGACTACTGTGTGGTCGTTGTGGACAGTGCCCGCGCTCGTTTTTTCACCCTGGAGGCCGCCGAGGTCCCCGAACTGGAATCCGGCCCGAACCTCGTCGAACGTCGTGATCTGGTCAATCCCGAGGCCGCGCTGCCCGGGCGCGAGACCTGGACCGAGACCCGGAGCGGGCGTAACACCGCGCGCGGCGGCGGCCCGGCGCATGGCTACGACGATCATCGCGACAGTCATGACGAAGAGGTCAACCGGCGTTTCGCCCGGCGCATCGCCGAAGCGACCGCGGACCTGGCGCGCCGCAACGGCGTCAAATACCTGGTGCTGGTCGCCGCGAATCGCATGCTCGGGTTCCTGCGCGAGACGCTGACCCTGCCGGCCGGCAGGAAGATCGAGGTGCGCGAGGTCGCCAAGGACCTCGCCCGGTTGAATCCGCTGGAGATCCACCGCAATCTGAATAGCCACGGGGCCCTGCCGGCGCGCGGCAACCGGGCGGCGGTGCTGTAGGCGGCCGCTCACGTCACCGCGCGGCCGCTCAGCCGGACGCGCGGTGACGCTCCTTGATCCATTCCAGAACGGCGTCACCGGCCATCGGCCGCGCGATATAAAAGCCCTGCGCGAGTGTGCAGCCGATGTCCCTCAGATAGTCCAGCGTCTCGGCATCCTCGACACCCTCGGCGGTGGTGTGCAGGCCGAGACTGCGGCCGAGATCGACGATCGAGCGGATCACCGTGCGCGACTCCTGTGATTGCTTCGCGGTCAGCACGAAGGACTTGTCGATCTTGATCTCCGAGAACGGCAGGCGCACGAGTTGCAGCATCGACGAGAAGCCGGTGCCGAAGTCGTCGATCGAGAGCTGGAATTCCTTCATGCGCAGCCGGGTCAGCAGGCCGAGCGACGCGACCGGGTCTTCCATCGCGCTGGTCTCGGTCAGCTCGAAGACCAGCCGCGACGGCGCGACGCCGCGCGCGGCGCAGCGCGCGGTGATTCGATCGACGAACTGCTCGTCGTCGAGCGTGCGCGCCGAGATATTCACCGACAGCTGGGTCGCCGGCATCGACTTCGACGACAGGTTCACCGCCAGGCAGGTGCCGGCCTCCGGGAAGTGCGTCGAAAACCATTCGAGCGCCTGTTCGAGCACGAGGTCGGTGAGATCGTCGATCAGGCCGCATTCCTCGGCGAGCGGGATGAAGCGATCCGGGGCGATCAGGCCGTATTCCGGATGCGTCCAGCGCACCAGGGCCTCGAAGCCCGCGATCTCGCCGTTCGCGCAGCGGATCTTCGGCTGGTAGACGAGGTGGAGCTGGTTGCGTTCGATCGCGTGCCAGAGTTCCTCGCCGGTGACCCCGGAGCGCGCCGGCAATCGCTTGTTGGCGGCGGCCGGTCGCCGGACCGCGGCGGGGTTCGACAGCAGTTCGCGCAGCGCCGCTGCTGAAAAGGGCTTGGAGAGCACGCCGACGATGTCGAGGCCATGCTCGGCGGCGGAGCGGCCGGCGGCGTCGAGCACGCGGCCATCGACACCGCTGCTGACGATCAGGCGCGCGCGGCAGTCGCGCGCGGCGAGCTGTACGATGACCTGGACGCCGTCCATCTTCGGCATGACCAGGTCGATCGCGATGTGGGTCGGCTGCCAGCCGTCGACGAGTTCGAAGAACTCGTCGGGATCCTCCGTGTAGCGCGCCGTGAGACCGGCGGTTTCGGCGATCGCCTTGATGGTCTGGCCGATCGCCGGATCATCGTCGAGGATCAGTATGCGCCCGCTCTGCATGTCCTGCGTCATTGGCCTTTGCCTGTGTTGTCATCCCGATCGAGAACCAGCCGGATCCGCCGCGCCAGTTCGAGACGGCGGTAGGGCTTGCTCAGCAGCTGCACGCCCGGGTCGAGACGACCGTGGTGGACGATCGCATTCTCGGTATAGCCGGACGTGTAGAGGACCTTCAAATCTGCCTGCATTTTCCGCGCCTCATCGGCGAGTTCACGGCCGTTCATGCCGCCCGGCATGACCACGTCGGTGAACAGCAGGTCGACCCGGCCGTGCGCGCTCAGGATCTCCAGCGCCTGGCGGGGGCTGCTTGCGGACAGGACCCGATAGCCCAGCGACTCCAGCTGATCCTGGGCGAAGCGCAGGACCATCGGGTCATCCTCGACCAGCAACACCGTCTCCGTGCCGCCGGCCGCGGCCGGTTCCGGCTTTACGGTCACTTTCGGCTTCCCGTCACCGAGGTGGCGGGGCAGGTACATGCGCACCGTCGTGCCCTGGTCCGGCTCGGAGTAGATCGTGATATGGCCGCGCGATTGCTTGACGAAGCCGTAGACCATGCTGAGGCCGAGTCCGGTGCCCTTACCCGCTGCCTTGGTCGTGAAGAACGGCTCGAAGACCCGGGCGAGGTCCCCGGCGGCGATGCCGGCGCCGGTGTCCGAGACCGCGATCATCACGTACTGGCCGGGCTGCACGTCGGCATGCGCGTCGGCGTAGTTCTGGTCCAGCGACGCGTTCGCGGTCTCGATCGTCAGCCGGCCGCCGTCCGCCATCGCATCGCGGGCGTTGATGCACAGGTTCAGCAGTGCGCTTTCGAGCTGGCCGGGATCGGCCATCGTCTGCCACAGACCGCCGCCGCGGATGAATTCGATCTCGATATGCTCGCCGAGGGTGCGGCGCAGCATGTCATCCATGCCGGCAATCAGTTCGCTGGCGAGCACGACCTCGGGTTCGAGCGGCTGGCGGCGGGCAAAGGCAAGCAGGCGGCGGGTCAGGTCGGCGCCGCGCTGGGCCGATTCGGTGATCATCGTGGCGAGCATCTTCAGCCGTGGTTGCGCCGTCAGTTCCTCGGCCAGCAGTTCGGCATTGCCGAGCATCACGGTCAGCAGATTGTTGAAGTCATGGGCGACGCCGCCGGTGAGCTGGCCGACCGACTCGAGGCGTTGCGCCTGGCGCAGCTGTTCCTCGAGCCGCAACTGGTCGGTGACGTCGGTCATGCCGCCGACCATGCGGATCGCCTTGCCGCCGGCGTCGCGGATCACGAAGCCGCGGTCTGTGACCTGCGCGTAACCGCCGTTGGCGCGCCGGAAGCGGTAGCGTGACTCCCAGGCATCCCCTTTGCCGTCGATGATCTGATGAATGTGCTCGAGCACCTGGTCCCGGTCATCGGGATGGAGATGATCGGTCCAGGAATGCGAATCAGGGGCGATCTCGTCGGGACGATAGCCGAACAGGGTTTGCATGCCGCTGTTCCACCAGACGCTGTCGGTATTGAGGTCCCAGTCCCAGATCGCATCGACCGTCGCTTGGGCGACATAGCGGAAGCGCTCCGCGGACTCGATGACCTGATTGTAGAGCTGGTGATAGTCGGTGATGTCCTGGAAGGCGCCCCTCGCCTTCACGATGCTGCCATCGGGGCCATGGACAGGCTCGCCGAGGCAGCGCACCCACAGCTGCCTGCCCCCCGGCGTCAGGATCTCGAGCTCGACGTTGAAGGGCTCGCCATCCCTGAGGCAGGATTCGAGCGCGTCACTGATGATCCGGCGTGATTCGGGTGTATACAGGCCCAGCGCCTCGTCGAGGCTCAGCGCGCGGTCCGGGGGGACCTCGAGCATCTCGAAGATCTCGTCCGACCAGAAGATCGCGTAATCAGGCAGGCTGATGTCCCAGCCGCCGATGCGGGCGAGTTTGCCGGCGAGGCGCAGCAGGCTGTCCTTGCTGTGCAGCTCCGACTGCGCCCGTTCGCGCTCGCTGATATCGCGGAAGCTGACAACGACGCCGCTGATCTCGTCGTTCGGATCGACCACCGGGGCGCAGACATATTCGACCGGGAAGGGCTTGCCGTCCTTGCAGAAAAAGACCTCGGCGGTGATATGTCGGGTGACGCCGTCGCGCAGGGTGCGGTTGATCGGGCAGTCGGCGAGCGGATACTCGCGGCCGTCGGCGTGGTGATGATGGAGCAGCGTGTGGGCATTCTGGCCATAGAGATCAACCTCGTCCCAGCCCAGCATCCGGTTCGCAGACGGATTCGAGAACAGCACGTTGCCGCCGACGTCGAGTACATAAATGCCTTCAGCGATCGAGTTGAGGATCAGACTGGTCTGCTGCTGCACCGCCATCAGTGCCGCCTCGGCCTCCAGGCGTTCGGTGACGTCGATAGCAAGCACCATCTCGGCCTTGCGTCCGCCGAAGTCGAGTGCATGGGTAGTAATCTCGACGCTGATGATGCGGCCGTCTCTGAGTTTGTGGCGCCAGATACCCGCGTGGTCGATCTTGCCCCTGAAGCGCGCGATGTGTGCGCGCAGCGCCGGCACGTCCTCTTCGGGACGGATGTCGGCAATGGTCATGCCAAGGAAGTCCTCGCGGCTGTAGCCGTAGCTCTCGATCGCGGCATCATTGACGGCGAGGAAGGCGAGGGACTCGAGGTCATAGACCCACAAGGGCAGCGGGTTATGCTCGAACAGGCGCCGGTGAGTGCGCTCGCTGTCGAGCAGGGCCTCTTCGGCAATCTTGCGGTCAGTGATGTCGACATGCATGACCACGGCGCCGCTGCCGTCGTCGAGTTCGAGGGGGCTGACGATCATGCGGAACCAGCGGCGTTCGCCCTGCATATCGCAGGCATATTCGAGGACGAAGCGGTCCCGGCGGCGGGAGAGGATCGCGCGTATCGCCTCCGCGACCCCGGCGCCCTCACCGATCCCTGTGTCGGCCCGATCGCAGATCTCAAGATAGTTGAGGCCGACGCCGAAGCTGGCGCCGGAATAGCGGCTGGTGGCTGTGAAATCCCGCCAGGCATCGTTGACCGCAACGATGACGCCATTCAGGTTCAGCAGCGCGATATGGGCAGGCAGGGCGTTCAGGATCGTCGCCTGCATCTTCGCGTACTGGCGCTGGTAGGATTCGCGCTCGCGCAGGTGTTGCTGGGCATCATGCAGCAGGTAGGAACGACCGGAGCGGTGGGTCACCGCATCGAGCTGGCCGCCGGTCAGTTCGACCAGGCGCTGGTGGACGTCGTGCAGCTGGTCGACCAGTCGCTCGAGTTCGGCATTGCCGGCGGGGCGTGGTTTGTCCCGGTCAGTCATGATCCAGCGTCGATACCTTGCGGGCCGGTCGTTGCCGCCGGACGCATATTATTATTGTTGTGATCGGCCATGGCGGCTACGGAATCCCGACACCGTCCTGTATACCCTAAATCACGACGGGAAGAAACCGCGTGTGTTACGGTTTCGGGTGGTTTGCGCAGACTGGAGCGGGTGATGGGAATCGAACCCACGTATTCAGCTTGGGAAGCTGATGTTCTGCCATTGAACTACACCCGCGATGCGCAGGGGAATTCTGCCGTGTTGCGCCGCGGGCGGTCAAGCAAATCCCCGCCCCCGTTGTGGTATCTTATGGCCATGTCGAACATCCCGGAGCAGGTTACAGAAATGGAAATCCTGGTGAATGGCTCGCCGCGCAACATCGACGGCGAGGTCACGGTCGCGGCGCTGCTGGAACAGCTTGGCTGCGCCGGTCGCCGCGTCGCGGTCGAGGTCAACGAGGACATCGTCCCGCGCAGCGTCCATGCCGAACGCCGTGTCCGGCCCGGCGACCGCATCGAGATCGTCCAGGCAATCGGCGGAGGCTGACGGCGATGGCGCAGCCCGCGGGTAAGACAGAGACCACGACCGGAGATGCGCTGCGGATCGCTGGCGTCGACTATCACTCGCGCCTGCTGGTCGGCACCGGCAAGTTCCGCGACCTCGACGAGACACGGCGCGCGGTCGAGGCCAGTGGCGCCGAGATCATCACGGTCGCGATCCGCCGCACCAATATCGGACAGAAGCCGGGCGAGCCGAATCTGCTCGACGTGATCCCGACCGACCGTTACACGCTGCTGCCGAACACTGCGATGTGTTACACCGCCGAGGACGCGATCCGCACCTGTCGGCTCGCGCGCGAACTGCTCGATGGCCACGACCTCGTCAAGCTCGAGGTGCTGGCCGACGAGAAGACGCTGTATCCGGACGTCGAGCAGACCTATGTCGCGGCGAAGACGCTGGTCGCCGAGGGCTTCAGGGTCATGGTCTACACCAACGACGACCCGGTCGCCGCCAGGCGTCTGGAAGACATCGGCTGCGTCGCGGTGATGCCGCTCGCGGCCCCGATCGGCTCCGGGCTCGGCATCCGCAACCCGTACAACATCATGACCATCGTCGAGAACGCCTCGGTGCCGATCCTCGTCGATGCCGGCGTCGGCACCGCGTCCGATGCCGCGATCGCGATGGAACTCGGCTGCGACGGCGTGCTGATGAACACCGCGATCGCCGGCGCCCGCGACCCGGTGCTGATGGCGTCGGCGATGAAGAAGGCGGTCGAGGCCGGACGCGAGGCCTGGCGCGCCGGCCGCATCCCACGCAAGCGCTATGCCAGCGCGTCGTCGCCGATCGACGGCACCTTCTTCTGATTCATCCGGAGTCCTCTCCCTTGAGCGCCCTTCGACCCGTGCGCAGTTTCGTGCGCCGCGAGGGCCGTATCACCGGGGCGCAGCGCGACGCGCTCGCGCGCCTGTGGCCTCGTTACGGCGTCGATACGGCCGCCGTCGCCTGCGATGCCGATGCGCTGTTCGGCCGCCGCGCGCCACGCATGCTCGAAATCGGCTTCGGCGCCGGCGAATCCTTGCTGGCAATGGCCGCGGCGCATCCCGAAAACGATTACCTCGGCATCGAGGTGTATCGGCCGGGCGTCGGTCGTTTGCTGAAGGCGCTAGAGGAGCAGGGCATCGACAATGTCCGCGTGATCAGCGAGGACGCAGTCGAGGTGCTGTCACGGTGGCTGCCCGCGGAATCGCTCGACGCGGTTTACCTGTTCTTCCCCGATCCGTGGCCGAAGAAACGCCACCACAAGCGGCGGATCCTGCAGCCGGAATTCGTTGCGTTGGTCGGCTCGCGGCTACGTGAGGGCGGTCTGTTTCACATGGCGACCGACTGGGAGGATTACGCGCTGCAGATGATGGACGTGATGTCGCGGGCGCCCGGCTTCAGCAACGTCGCCGGTGCGGGGTGCTTTGCTGAGCGTCCCGACTGGCGCACCGAAACCCGCTTCGAACGCCGCGGCGAACGCCTCGGTCATGCCGTCTACGATCTGATCTTCACCCGTCAGAGCCAGGCGAGGATCGCGTCGAGACCGGAGTGATTGAGAGCGACGTCGGCCTCGGCCTGGACTGCGGGCTTCGCGCGGTACGCAACGCTTAGGCCGGCGAGGCGCATCATCGGCAGGTCGTTGGCGCCGTCGCCAAGCGCGATCGCCTGTCGTGGTTCGATCCCGAGTTCCCCGCACAGCCGCAGCAGGAAGTCCGCCTTGGACTGTGCGCCGATGATCATTCCCGGGACCTTGCCGCTGATACGGCCATTGGCATCAAGATCGAACTCGTTCGCGAGCGTATAGTCGAGGCCGAGGCGTTCCCGCAGCCGTTCGGTGAAAAAGGTGAAGCCGCCGGACACCAGCGCGATGCGGATGTCGCGCCCGCGGAGCCCGTCGATCAGCGCCTCCGCGCCGGGATTCAGGCGCAGCCGTTCGTCGTAGACGCGCTGCATGACCTCCATGCCGGTGCCCTCGATCAGCGCGATGCGCCGCCGCAGCGAGGTCTCGAAGTCGATCTCGCCGCGCATCGCCGCCCCGGTGATCTCCGCGACCCGGGCCTTGATGCCGAGAAAGTCGGCGATCTCGTCCATGCATTCGATATTGATCAGCGTCGAGTCCATGTCGCTGATCAGCAGGCGCACGGAGGCGGGATCGAAGCCGTCCGGCAGCGGGTTGATGTCGAAGCCGTGGCGCGCGCGCAGCGCGGCGAGCTGCTCGCGACCGGGCGCGGCCGGGGTGGTCAGACGCAGGTGAGCGGCGCGCGCCTCTAGCGTGCCGCCGAGTTCACCGGCGATTTCCCTGGCGGCGGCTTCGTCGAGCCCGGCGCCGTGCAGCAGCAATACGCTCATTCGTCTTCCCTTGTCATCGTGATTTCGGTGATGTCGCCGTCATCGTCGAGCCGCACGCCGACCGCGATCGGGCGGCAACAGACCTGGCAGTCCTCTATATAATCCTGTTCGCCGGCGCTGCGGTCTATGACGATGACGATGCCCTCGCCGCAGTACGGGCAGGTCGCGCGACGCTCTTCGAGGTACTCATGCATCGGGCAGGAACAGCCCGAGCAGGTCGTCGAGATAGCGCCGGCCGCGCTCGCTCGCGCGTATGTGATCATCGCCGCGTTCGAGCAGGCCGAGTGCTTCGGCGCGCGCCAGCGACGGTTCGAACAGCGCGAGCGGCAGACCGGCGTGTTCCGCGAACAGGCGGGGCGTGAAGCCTTCGTTGAGTCTGAGCGCGTTCATCATGAATTCCAGTCCGGTATCGGCGACAGTCAGCGCGCGCTGCTCCGCAATCCGGCCGGGACCCGCGGCGCCGGCGAGATAGTCGCGCGGGCCGCGTATCTTCGATGCGCGGCGGATGTGCTGTTCGGGCGCGTCGGTGATCTTTGCATGGGCGCCGGCGCCGATGCCGAGGTAGTCGCCGAAGCGCCAGTAGTTCAGATTGTGGCGGCAGCGATGGCCCGGTCGTGCGTAGGCCGAGACTTCGTATTGTTCGAGGCCCTGCGAGGCAAGCGATTGCTGGCAACGCAGCTGCATGTCCCACAGCGCGTCGTCGGCGGGCAGCGGCGGCGGCCGGTGATGAAACGCGGTGTTCGGCTCTATCGTCAGCTGGTAGTGCGACAGATGTGGTGGTCCGAGCGCGAGTGCAGCGTCGATATCGGCGAGCGCCTGTTCAACGCTCTGGCCGGGCAGGCCATACATCAGGTCGATGTTCCAGTGTTCGAAGCCGGCGTCGCGGATCGCGTCGGCTGCGGCGCGCGCGGCCGCCGCGTCGTGGATGCGGCCGATGCGTTCGAGCAGCCGGTCGTCCAGGCTCTGCACCCCGAGCGAGATGCGGTTGACGCCGGCGGCGCGGAATTCGGCGAAGCGGGCGGCGTCGACGGCGCCGGGATTGGCCTCGATCGTGATTTCGGCGCCGGGCACCAGCGGCAGGCGCGCGCGCAGATCGGACAGCAGCCGGTCGAGGGTCTCGGGCACGAACAGGCTCGGGGTGCCGCCGCCGATGAACACGGTCTCGACTGCGCGGCCCCAGACTGACGGAAGGTCCTGTTCGAGGTCGGTGATCAGCGCAGCGACATATTCGGCCTCCGGGAGATCATTGCGCGCCTCGTGCGAGTTGAAATCGCAGTACGGACATTTGCGTACGCACCACGGGATATGCACGTACAGCCCGAGCGGGGGCGGCGCGCCGAAGCGGTGGACGGCGTCGCGGCGTGTCGATGGCAGCGGCACGCGCACCGGCCGCAAAGGCTCGCCCGCGGTCATGGCCCGTGCCCGCCGATCGCGGGCAGCGCGCGCAGCAACTGCGTCAGTGCCTGCCCGCGATGACTGATCCGGTTCTTGACCCCCGGGGGGAGCTCGGCCGACGAGCAGCCGTGTGTCGGCACGAAGAACACCGGGTCATAGCCGAAGCCCTGGTCGCCGCGCGGCTCGAACAGGATGCGTCCTTCCCATGCGGCCTGGCAGATCAGCGGCACCGGGTCGCCGGCATGGCGCAGGCAGGCGATCACGCAGTGAAAGCGCGCGCTGCGTCGTTCCTCGGGGACATCGGCGAGTTCGTGCAGCAGCTTCTCGAGGTTGGCGCGGTCACCGGCACCGGGGCCGGCGAAGCGCGACGAGCGGATGCCCGGCGCGCCGTCGAGGGCGTCGACCGCGAGGCCGGAGTCGTCGGCGATCGCCGGCAGTCCGGTATGAGCGGCAGCATTGCGCGCCTTGATGATCGCGTTCTCGATGAAGCTCAGGCCGGTTTCGTCGGCCTCGGTCACGCCGAATTCCTGCTGGGAAACGATCTCGAAGGCGCTGCCCGCGAACAGCGCCGCGAACTCGCCGAGCTTGCCGCGATTGCCGCTTGCGAGGACGAAGCGCACTAGCCTGCGAGCGCCTCCCGCTGTTTGGTGATCAGGCGCTCGATGCCGGTGCTCGCAAGCGCGATCATCGCGTTCAGCTCATCCATCCGGAAGGCGTGCCCTTCGGCGGTGCCCTGGATCTCGACGAAGGCGCCGGCGTCGTTCATGACGACGTTCATGTCGGTCTCGGCCTGCGAGTCCTCGTCGTAATCGAGATCGAGCACAGGTACGCCCTTGTAGATGCCGACCGATACCGAGGCGATCGAACCGTACAGGGGGTTGGTCTTGATCTGGCGATCGGCTCGCAGGCGCGCGATCGCATCGGCCAGTGCGACATAGCCGCCGGTGATCGAGGCGGTGCGGGTGCCGCCGTCGGCCTGGATGACGTCGCAATCGATCGTGATCGTGCGTTCGCCGAGCGCGTCGAGATCGATCGCCGCGCGCAGCGAGCGGCCGATCAGGCGCTGGATCTCGAGGGTGCGCCCACCCTGGCGACCGCGCGAGGCCTCGCGTTGCATGCGCTGGCCGGTCGAGCGTGGCAGCATGCCGTATTCGGCGGTGATCCAGCCGCGGCCCCTGCCCTTGAGGAAGGCCGGGCTGCGCCGCTCGATGGTTGCGTTGCACAGTACGCGGGTATGTCCGAACTCGACCAGCACCGAGCCTTCGGCATGGCGGGTATAGTGGCGGGTCAGCGTGATCGGTCTCAGTTCATCGGGCGCACGGCCGCTTGGACGCATCGGGGATCCTTTTTTTGCCTTGGGTGGGGACGAGAAAGAAACTATTATACCCCGAAGCCTGTCCGTTGACTGAAACCGGGGTCGTTAAATGTTGCAGAGCATGACGGCGTTTGCGCGCCGGGAAATGAAGACCCCGCGCGGGGTGCTGAGCTGGGAGCTGCGTACGCTCAACCATCGCTATCTCGATCTCGGCCTGCGCCTCCCCGAGGAATTTCGGCCGCTCGAGATGCAGGTGCGCGAACGCATCGTCGCTCGCGTAAACCGCGGCAAGCTCGAGGCGACGCTGCGTTTCCAGTCCGATGCCGCCGTGCCGGCCGAGTTCGTGCTCAACGAGCCGCTGGTCGACCGCCTGCTGGAGGTGCTCGCGCGGGTCGAGAGCCGGATGGAGAATCCGGCGCGGCCAGCCTCGATCGAGCTGCTGAAATGGCCGAACGTGCTGCAATCGGCCGAATCCGATCCCGCGGAGCTGCACGCCGGGGCGCTGGCCCTGCTCGAGCAGGCGCTCGACGAGCTTGCCGGGACGCGGGCGCGCGAGGGCGCGACGATACGTGAGACCCTGTTGCAGCGCTGTGCCGGGATCAGCGAGCAGGCGGCGCTGGTGCAGCAGCGCATGCCGGACATCCTCGCCCATCATCGCGCAAAACTGAAGGCGAGGCTGGGAGAGCTGGAGGCCGGCTTTGACGCCGGCAGGCTCGAGCAGGAGCTGCTGTACCTGATGCAGAAGTCCGATGTGCAGGAAGAGCTCGATCGCCTCAGGGCGCACCTCGACGAGGTCGCGCGGGTGCTTGATGCCGGCAGCCCGGCGGGACGGCGTCTCGATTTCCTGATGCAGGAGCTGAACCGCGAGGCCAATACCCTCGGTGCGAAGTCGATCGATGCCTCGACGACGCGCGCCTCGGTGGACATCAAGGTCGCGATCGAGCAAATGCGGGAACAGGTGCAGAACATCGAGTGAGCGTATGCATATGAGGGACAGGCAAAGACAGGCGGACGCCGGCGGGGTGTGTCCCGGCACGCTGTATATCGTTTCAGCGCCCTCCGGCGCCGGCAAGACCAGCCTGATCCGCGCGCTGGTCGGTACCGATCCGGATTTCGTCGTCTCGGTTTCGTACACGACGCGCGCGCCCAGGCTCGGTGAGGAGGACGGCATCGACTATCACTTCATCGACGAGGGCGACTTTCGCGCGATGATCGATGCCGGCGAGTTTCTCGAGCATGCGCGCGTGTTCGATCACTACTACGGCACCTCCCACCGGGCGGTCGCGGCCCAGCTCGCCGAGGGGCGCGACGTAATCCTCGAGATCGACTGGCAGGGGGCGCGCCAGGTGCGCACGGCAGTCCCCGGCGCACTCGGCATCTTCATCCTGCCGCCGTCACGCGCAGCCTTGCGCCAGCGCCTGCAGGGCCGCAAGCAGGACGACGAGGCCGTCATCGAACGCCGGATGCGCGATGCGGAGAGTGAGCTATCTCATTATCCTGAATACGATTTCATCGTTATCAATAACGACTTCGGCCAGGCGCTCGAGGATCTGCGCGCGATCCTGCGCGCGCGCCGTCTCGGCGTCTCGTCGCAGACCGTGCGACATCGCGACCTGCTCCACGCGCTGCTCCACGAGCCCGCCGGGGACGGGGTGTAATGCCCTGAAATTACGGTATAATGACACCTTTATACAGAGAGTGACCCATGGCACGCATAACCGTCGAAGACTGCCTCGAGCATATCCCCAACCGCTTCAACCTGGTGCTGGTCGCGAGCAAGCGCGCGCGTCAGCTCAGCCATGGCAAGGAATCGACCCTGCCCTGGGATAACGACAAGCCGACCGTGCTGGCGCTGCGAGAGATCGCCAGCGGCGCCGTCGGCAGCTCGATCCTCGACGAGGTGACCCCGGAGGAACGCGCCGAGGAGGTCCTCGATGAACAGGAGCTGCGCGAGCGCCTGCGCCAGGAACTGCAGCAGGAGGCGGAACAGCAGCAGAATCTGGTGGAGCCGGAGCAGGACTGAACCGGTGTGACCGGGACAGGCGCCGATGGCCGCGGAACAGGCACCCCGCATAGACCCCGCGCCGCCCGGCCCCCCGGGTCCTGACCGATTGCTGGAAGACCTCTGCGCGGCGCTCGCCGGCTATCTCGACGCGCGCCAGCTCGCCGAGGTGCGGCGGGCCCACCGCTTCGGCGCCCGCGCCCATGCCGGCCAGCAACGGCTCTCGGGCGAACCCTACATCAATCATCCGACCGCCGTCGCGCGGATCCTCGCGGATATGCGTCTGAACGCGGAGTGCATCATCGCCGCGCTGCTGCATGACGTCATCGAGGACACCCCCACCGCCAGGGAGCAGATCGCCGAGCAGTTCGGCGAGGAGATCGCCTATCTGGTCGACGGTGTCAGCAAGCTGACCCAGATCGAGTTCGAGACCCGCCGCGAGGCCCAGGCCGAGAACTTCCGCAAGATGCTGCTGGCGATGGTGCAGGACATCCGCGTCATCATCATCAAGCTCGCCGATCGCCTGCACAACATGCGCACGCTCGGCGCCTGCTCGCCGGAGACGCGGCGGCGCATCGCGCGCGAGACGCTGGAGATCTACGCGCCGATCGCGAATCGCCTCGGCATGAATGCGATGCGCACCGAACTGCAGGAACTCGGTTTCGCCGAATATCATCCGCTGCGCTACCGCGTGCTCGCCGAATCGGTCAGGAAGGCGCGCGGCAACCGTCGCGAGATCGTCAGCAAGATCGAGGCGGCGTTGCAGGAGCGCCTGCAGCAGGAGGGCCTGACCTGCCGCGTCGTCGGTCGCGAGAAGCACATCTACAGCATCTACCAGAAGATGCGCCTGAAGCGACTCAGCTTCTCCGAGGTGTTCGACGTCTATGCCTTTCGCATCATCGTCGATAATGTCGACGCCTGTTATCGCACCCTCGGCATGGTCCATAACCTGTACAAGCCGGTGCCCGGCAAGTTCAAGGACTATATCGCGATCCCGAAGGCGAACGGCTACCAGTCGCTGCACACCGTGCTGTTCGGGCCATTCGGCGTGCACATCGAGGTGCAGATCCGCTCCGAGGACATGGAGAAGGTCGCCGAGGCCGGCGTCGCCGCACACTGGCTGTACAAGCTCGGCGATGCCGTCGCCGTCAGCAGCGGCACCCAGAAGCGCGTGCGCGACTGGATGAGCGGCCTGCTCGAGATCCAGAAGAATGCCGGCAATTCGCTCGAGTTCCTCGAAAACGTGCGGATCGATCTGTTCCCGGACGAGGTCTATGTCTTCACGCCGCGCGGTCGCATCATGGAGCTGCCGCGGGGCGCGACGCCGGTCGACTTTGCCTATGCGGTGCATACCGACATCGGCAATACCTGCGTCGCGGTCAAGATCGACCGCCGGCTCGCGCCGTTGTCGACGACGCTGCAGAGCGGTCAGACCGTCGAGGTCATCACCTCGCCGGGTGCGCGGCCCAATCCGGTGTGGCTGAACTTCGTCGTCACCGGCAAGGCGCGGGCGACGATCCGCAACTTCCTCAAGAATCTCAAGCGCGACGAATCGATCGAGCTGGGCCGGCGCCTGCTCGACCAGGCCCTGGTCAATGCCTGTGCGAAATCATTGCAGGACCTCGAGCCGCGCGATGTCGAGATCCTGCTTGCCGAATTCAAGTGCCGCAACGTCGAGCAGCTCTATGACGAGATCGGACTCGGCAACCGACTTGCGCCGCTGGTCGTCAAGCGCCTCATCGAGGCGCGTGCCGGAGAGGCCGAGCCGGTGTCGCGCGCACGCGGGATCAAGCAGGTGTTCTCGCGCTACATGCCGACCTGGCTTGGCGGGTCGAAGGATGCCGGCACGCGACCGCTCGCAATCACCGGCACCGAGGGCATGGTCGTGACCTTTGCGAAGTGCTGCAACCCGATCCCGGGCGATCCGATCCAGGGCTTCGTATCGTCAGGCCGCGGCGTTGTGATTCACGCCGAGTCGTGCAAGAACGTCAAGGAGTTCCGTAATCAGCCGGAGAAGTGGATCGACGTGCAGTGGGAGGCCGAGATCGAGGGCGAGTTCCCGGTCGAGATCCGCGTCGATGCCCGCAATCGCCGCGGCGTGCTGGCGACCGTGGCTGCCACGATCTCCGATATGGATGTCAATATCAACAATGTCTCGATCGACGAGCACGATGGCAAGTACAGTACCATCATCTTCAATATCGGGGTTCACAACCGCGTGCACCTGGCGCGGGTGATGCGGCGCATACGCACGATCGAAAACGTCGTAAAGATCTATCGCAAGCGCGCCTGAAGCGCGACTGATTGTGGCAACGGGGGATATCTTGTACAGGCAGATCATTCACAGCGATCGGGCGCCGGCCGCGATCGGCACCTATTCGCAGGCAGTCAGGGTCGGTGACACCGTGTGGCTTTCGGGGCAGATCCCGCTCGATCCGGATACGATGCAGCTGGTCGAGGGCGACTTCGCCGCGCAGGCCACCCGCGTCTTCGACAATCTCGCCGCGGTCGCCAGCGCCGCCGGCGGTTCACTCGCCGATACCGTCAAGCTCAATATCTATCTCACCGACCTTGCAAACTTCGCGGTCGTCAACGAGGTCATGGGCCGCTATTTCGACGCCCCGTATCCGGCCCGCGCCGCGGTCCAGGTCGCAGCCCTGCCGAAGGGCGCCGTCATCGAGGCCGATGGCGTCATGCAGCTGACGCGGGGGAGCTGAGTGTGCGCCAGGCCCGCGCTCGCGCCCGCATCGCCGCTCGAGGAGCTGAGGGGGGTAGGCCCGAGGCTCGCTGAACGTCTTGCGCGGCTCGGGCTGCACACCTTGCACGACCTCCTGATGCACCTGCCCGCGCGCTACCAGGACCGCACCCGGGTCGCGCCGATCGGCACCCTGCGCCCCGGCGACGAGGCAGTCGTAGAGGGCGTCATCCAGCTTGCCCAGGTGCGCCGCGGCCGGCGCCGGATGTTGCTGGTCCATCTCAGCGACGGCAGCGGGGCGCTGCTGCTGCGTTTCTTTCATTTCACGCCACGCCAGCAGGAGTCCTTCGCACGCGGCGTCCGCCTGCGTTGCTACGGCGAGGTCAGGGGGAGCGATGCCGTGCCGGAGATCGCCCATCCCGAGTACAGGATCCTCACCGAAGGCGAGACCGGGGATGAGGCGCCCGCGCTGACGCCGGTCTACCCATCGACCGCCGGCCTGCACCAGGCGACGCTGCGGTCGGTGATCGGACAGGCGCTGGATCGCGTCGAGGGCGGGGATTTTCTCGCCGAATTGCTGCCGCCGGAGCTGCAATCGGGCCTGCCCGGTCTGCGCGAGGCGCTGCTCTATATCCATCGCCCGCCGCCCGACGCCCCGGCCGCGGTGCTGGCGGCGGGCGACCACCCGATGCGCAAGCGGCTTGCGCTCGAGGAACTGCTCGCGCATCAGCTCGGCATGCGCGGCCTGCATGACCAGGTCGCAGGTCACCGCGCGCCGGTGCTGGCCGGCCCCGGCGAGCTGTCGCGACGCTTCCTCGAATCATTGCCGTTCGCGTTGACCGCGGCGCAGCGCCGCGTCATCGATGAGGTCGCCGCAGACCTGCGGCGTTCACAGCCGATGCAGCGCCTGGTGCAGGGCGATGTCGGTTCCGGCAAGACCGTCGTCGCCGCGGCGGCCCTGCTGATCGCCGTCGAGGCCGGCTGCCAGGCCGCAATCATGGCGCCGACCGAGCTGCTCGCGGAACAGCACTTCCGCAATGTCGAGGGCTGGCTGCGACCGCTCGGCGTTACGGTCGGCTGGCTGGCCGGCAAGAGCAAGGGCAAGGCGAGGCAGGCGGCGCTCGAGGCGATGAAGTCCGGCGGAATGCAGGTCGTAGTCGGCACCCATGCCTTGTTCCAGGAAGAGGTCGGCTTTGCCGCGCTCGGACTCGTCATCATCGATGAGCAGCATCGCTTCGGCGTGCACCAGCGGCTTGCGCTGCGGGAGAAGGGGCGCCACGGCGGCCGCTATCCGCATCAGCTGATCATGACCGCGACGCCGATCCCGCGCACGTTGATGATGACCGCCTATGCCGATCTCGATTGTTCGGTCATCGACGAGTTGCCGCCCGGCCGTCAGCCGGTGACCACCGTGGTCATCCCCGACAGCCGCCGCGACGAGGTGTTGCAGCGGGTGCGCGGGGTCTGCGTCGAGGGGCGCCAGGCCTACTGGGTGTGCACGCTGGTCGAGGAGTCCGACGTGCTGCAATGCCAGGCGGCGACCGAGACTGCCGCGGAGCTGGCCGCGGCGCTGCCGGAGCTGCGCGTCGGGCTGGTGCATGGCCGCCTGAAACCGGCGGAGAAGGAGGCGGTGATGGCAGGGTTCAAGGCCGGGGACATCGATCTGCTGGTCGCAACCACGGTCATCGAGGTCGGCGTCGACGTGCCGAATGCCAGCCTGATGATCATCGAGAACGCCGAACGTTTCGGGCTCGCCCAGCTCCACCAGCTGCGCGGGCGCATCGGCCGCGGCAGCGAAAAAAGCGCCTGCGTATTGATGTATCATAGCCCGTTGTCCGAACGCGGCCGGGTCCGGCTGAGCGTACTGCGCGAGACCGCCGACGGTTTCGAGATCGCGCGCCGCGACCTCGAGATGCGCGGACCCGGCGAGATCCTCGGCGTACGCCAGGCGGGCCTGATGCAGCTGCGCGTCGCCGATCTTCAGCGCGACGACGAACTGATCGCCCCGGCCGCCGGAATGGCCGACGCCTTGCTGGCGCGCTGGCCGCAGGCTGCGGCGGCGATGCGCGCGCGCTGGTTCGAGGGACGCCCGCAATACGGCGCGATATGAGTTGGAGTCTTGGCAAACAGAGCGTTCAGATCAGGGAGAGAGCCGCACTGGCGACCTGCGCGCGAGGCGTCGCATGGCGACCTGGCGCCGGAACTCGCGTCGTGGTTGATCGGCACCGACTCGCTGACGCAGCGGTTGCGCGAGCTGTGCGGCCCGGCCTTCAATGTGCAGGTCATCGCGCAGCGCAGGCAGAGGCCGCTGCCGAGCGAGCGAGCCGTACTCGGCCTTGCCGATCATGCCTGGGCGCTGGTGCGCCAGGTGCGACTGCTGTGCGGGGCCGAAGCGCTGGTCTATGCGCGCACGATCATGCCCGAAGACACCCTGCGCGGCGCCCGCCGGCGCTTTGCGCACCTCGGCAACCGGCCGCTCGGCGAACGGCTGTTTGCCGACCGCCGCATCGCGCGCGGTGACATGGAGATCGCGCGGCTGGCCCCCGGGCACACACTGCACGCCCACGCCGGCGCAGGCCGCGCGCCGCTGTGGGGGCGGCGTTCGGTGTTCCTGATCGACGGGCATCCATTGCTGGTCAACGAGATCTTCCTGCCCGCGATCCTCAGGCAGCGTCGCCGATGACCACCGCCCGCATCGACTGGAACGGGCGGGCAAGGGTCTATGCGCGCCTCATGCGTATCGACCGTCCGATCGGCACCCTGCTGCTGTTGTGGCCGGCGCTATGGGCGCTGTGGATCGCCGCCGAGGGCATGCCCGATATCCACATCCTCGTCGTCTTTGCGCTCGGCGTGTTCCTGATGCGCTCGGCCGGTTGCGTCATCAACGACTACGCCGACCGTGCGATCGACGGCCATGTCACGCGCACGAAAAACCGGCCATTCGCGCGCGGCGAGGTCACGCCACGCGAGGCCCTGACCCTGTTCACCGTGCTGTGCCTGCTTGCCTTCCTGCTGGTGCTGACGCTGAACAGTCTGACGATCCTGTTGTCCTTCGCTGCCGTCATCCTCGCCGCGACCTATCCGTTCATGAAGCGCCATACCTATCTGCCGCAGGTCCACCTCGGCATGGCCTTCGCGTGGTCGGTGCCGATGGCCTTTGCCGCGCAGACTGGATCGATTCCACAGGAGGCCTGGCTGCTCTACATCGCCGCCATCCTGTGGACCACCGCTTATGACACGATGTACGCGATGGTCGACCGCGACGACGACGTCCGCATCGGCGTCAAGTCGACCGCGATCCTGTTCGGCGAACAGGACCGCCTGATCATCGGCCTGATCCAGGCCCTGACCCTGATCGTCCTGCTGGTCGCCGGCAGCCGCTTCGACCTCGGCGGCGCCTTCACCGCCGGCCTGCTCGCCGCCACCGGCCTCGCCGTCTGGCAGCAATACCTGATCCGTAACCGCGAACCGGCCGCCTGCTTCCGCGCCTTCCTCAACAACAACTGGTTCGGCGCCGCGATCTTTGCCGGCATCGCGCTTCACTATCTATAGAATAGGCGGGTTCATGCTGGTCGATACTGCACAGGTGGTGTCCGTGGAGCGCCCTGATTCGTTACGGGACTCTCGGCCGCAGGGATGCGGCCGTGAAGCGTACAGGGATGTATTCACAGCGTGTCCCGTAACGAATCAGGGTGCTCCACGGACCGGCACTGAATCTGTAATCCAGGAGCCGGTATCATGCTGCTAGCGATCGCCGCAGTCGTCATCGGCCTCGCGCTGCTGGTCTGGAGCGCCGACCGCTTCATCCTCGGCGCCAGCGCCACCGCCCGTAATCTCGGCGTCTCGCCGATGATCATCGGTCTGACCATCGTCGGCTTCGGCACCTCGGCGCCGGAGATGCTCGTCTCCGCGGTCGCCGCCTTCGAGGGTCGCCCCGACATCGCAGTCGGCAATGCCATCGGCTCGAACATCACCAACATCGCGCTGGTGCTCGCCGTCGCCGCGCTGATCGCCCCGCTGACGATTACTTCGACCACGCTCCGTCGCGAACTGCCGGTGCTGATGCTGATCATGGCGCTGGTCCTGGCGCTGATCCTGGACGGCGATCTTGGCCGTGGCGACGGCCTGGTCCTGGTTGCCGGCCTCGGACTGATGTTGTGGTGGCTGATCAGGATCGGCCTGCAGGACCGCAACGACCCGATGGTGGCCGAGTATCTGCAGGAGATGCCGCCCGGCATGCCTACCGGGCGCGCCCTGGTGTGGGTCGTCGTCGGCCTGTTGTTGCTGCTGGCCAGCTCGCGCCTGCTGGTGTGGGGCGCGGTCGAGATCGCGCAGGCAATGGGCATCAGCGAACTGGTCATCGGCCTGACCGTCGTCGCTATCGGCACCAGTCTGCCGGAGCTTGCCGCATCCGTCGCCGGCGCGCTCAAGAAGGAGTATGACATTGCCATCGGCAATGTAATCGGGTCAAATATGTTCAACCTGCTTGCCGTGCTCGCGATGCCGGCATTGATCTCGCCGGGGGCGCTGGCGCCGGATCTGCTGGTCCGCGACTATCCCCTGATGATCGCACTGACGCTGGCGCTGTTCTTCATGGCCTTCGGATTCCGCGGCCGACCGGGCCGGATCAACCGGATCGAGGCCGCGATACTGCTGGCGGTATTCATCGGATATCTGATCGTATTGTTTCGTACATCCGCCTGAGCCTGAACCGGACAACGCAAGACAGATCGCGCAAGGACATGACACCGCCAAGCGAACCATCGAATCGCGCGACGCGCAACACAAACGCGCTCGACGAACACCAGCTGAAACAGCTGGGCATCGCGGTCATCGAGACCGAGGCCGCCGCCGTGTCCGCGCTCGCCGCCCGCATCGGCGACGGCTTCGTCGACGCCTGTCGCCACATGCTTGCCTGCGAAGGCCGCATCGTCGTGCTCGGCATGGGCAAGTCCGGCCATATCGGCGGCAAGATCGCCGCGACGCTGGCCAGCACCGGCAGCCCGGCGTTCTTCGTCCATCCCGGCGAGGCCAGCCATGGCGACCTCGGCATGATCACCGCGCGTGACGTCGTGCTCGCGATCTCCAATTCCGGCGAGACCGACGAGTTGCTGACGATCCTGCCGCTGATCAAGCGGCTCGGCGTGCCGCTGATCGCGCTGACCGGCAATGCCGCCTCGACGCTGGCGCGCGCCGCCGAGGTCAACCTCGATGTCAGTGTCGCGCAGGAGGCCTGTCCGCTCGGGCTTGCGCCGACCTCGAGCACGACCGCGACGCTGGTCATGGGCGACGCGCTGGCGGTGTCGCTGCTCGAGGCCCGCGGCTTCACCGCCGAGGACTTCGCGCGCTCGCACCCGGGCGGCCGTCTCGGCCGGCGCCTGCTGCTGCTGATCCGCGACATCATGCACAGCGGTGATACGGTGCCGAAGGTCGGCGCCGGGGTGCTGATCAGCGAGGCGCTGGTCGAGATGACGCGCAAGAATCTCGGCATGACCGCGATCGTCGGCGCCGGAGACCGCCTCGAGGGCATCTTCACCGACGGCGACCTGCGCCGGGTGCTCGATCGCCGCATCGATGTGCATGCCACCAGCATCGGCGAGGTGATGACGCGCAATTGCCGTTCGATCGGCGCCGATCTGCTCGCCGCCGAGGCGCTCGGCATGATGGAAAGGCACAGTATCAATGCCCTGCCGGTCGTCGATGACGACGGCAGGCTGATCGGCGCGCTGAACATGCACGACCTGCTGCGCGCCGGGGTGGTCTGATGGACGCGATCCTCGACAAGGCCCGGCGCATCCGCCTCGTCATCTTTGATGTCGACGGAGTGCTGACCGACGGCGGGCTGTTCATCGACTGCGACGGGCGTGAGCACAAGGTCTTCTATTCCCGCGACGGCCACGGCATGAAGATGCTGCAGGAGTCCGGCGTGCGCATCGGCGTGATCAGCGGCCGCAAATCGCCATCGGTCGTCCACCGCATGACCGGCCTCGGCATCGATCCGGAACTGGTCCTGCAGGGCTGGCAGGACAAGGTGCCGGCGTTCGAGGGTCTGAAGGAACGGCTCGGACTCGATGCCAGCGAGATCGCCAGCGTCGGCGACGACGTCGTCGACCTGCCGATGCTGCGCCGCAGCGGACTCGCAATCGCGGTCGGCGACGCCCATGAGCTGGTGTGCGCCCATGCCGACTGGATAACCCCGAACCGCGGCGGCCGCGGCGCGGTGCGCGACGTCTGCGAACTGATCATGCGCGCCCGCGGCGCGCTCGCCCCGCGCTGGGAAGCGTACCTGTCGACCGGCGACTGAGCGGCAGACTACCCGTCACCGCGCGCCGATGCGTCTGTTGCCCGAACGCCGATTGATCACCCTGGTGCTGCTGTTGAGCGCCGCGGCCGCCAGTGGCTGGTGGCTGTATCGCGACGAGTCCGTTTCGCCGGGGGAGCGCGAGCCGGTGGTCGAGGAGTATGACTATTCGCTGTCCCGCTTCGAGCTGGTCGAGATGGATGCGCAGGGGGGGCTCAAGCACACCCTGCACGCCGAAAACCTGTATCATTACCCGGATCGCGAGGAGTCGACGCTGGCCCGGCCACGGCTGATGTTCTTCGAGGACGAGCGCCGCGTCTGGGAAATCACCGCAGACAGCGGCTTGATACTCGAGGCCGACCGCTCCGTGTTCCTGAGTGGTGAGGTCCACATCCAGTATGCGGGCGTCGTCGAGAACCGCGACTTCGAGATCTTCACCGATGAGCTTCATATATGGCCCGACGACAGCCTGGCCGAAACCGCCGATCCGGTGCGCATCGTCCAGCAATCCGGCGTGACCCTGTCGAACGGCCTGCGGGCCGAACTCGACCTCCGTCGCATCCACCTGTTGTCCGGGGTGCGTGGCAGTTATGACCCCTGAACGCGCGCCACGCTGGCTGTTGCTGGCGCTGTCACTGGCGCTGCCGGCAGCGGCCTTCGCCCTGTCGAGCGATCGCGAGCAGCCCATCCATATCGAGGCCGACAGCGTGCAGATCGACGACCTCAACGGCGTCAGTGTCTACCGCGGCCATGTCGTTTATTCCCAGGGCACGATCCGGCTCGAGGCCGATACCGTTCACCTCTATCACGACGAAAACAGGCATGTCAGCCGCCTCGAGGCGAGCGGCGAGCCGGTACGCTTCCGCCAGCGCCTGGACGGGGACGACGAGGACATGCAGGCGCACGCCAGACGGATGGAGTATTTCGCCGATCCCCAGCGGCTCGTGCTCGAGCATGAGGCCTGGATATGGCGTCATGACGTCGAATTTACCGGCGATTACATCAGCTATGACGCCGTCGAGGACCTGGTCAGCGCGCGTACCGACTCCGGCGAGGGCCGCGTTCATATCGTCATTCCGCCGCGGCAGGAAGCACCGGCCGGCGATGACGACGCGGAGATGCCCTGAGCGCATGGATCTGCTCGAGGTCAGTCATATCAGCAAGAGTTACCGCGGCCGCCAGGTCGTCGTCGACGTGTCGATGCAGATCGGCGCCGGCGAGATCGTCGGCCTGCTCGGACCGAACGGCGCCGGCAAGACGACCTGCTTCTACATGATCGTCGGCCTGGTGCCGTGCGGCAGCGGTACGATCACGCTGAACGGCCGTGACATCACCCGCTGGCCGATGCATGCGCGCGCGCGTGCCGGCATCGGTTACCTGCCCCAGGAGGCCTCTGTATTCCGCAAGCTCTCGGTTGCGGACAATCTGCGCGCCGTGTTGCAGGCGCGCGATGACCTCGATCGCGGCGCCCGCGAGCAGCGCGCAAACGAATTGCTCGAGGAGTTTCATATCGCCCATTTGCGGGATGCGCGCGGCATGAGTCTGTCGGGCGGCGAGCGCCGGCGCGTCGAGATCGCGCGTACGCTGGCGATGGAGCCGCGCTTCGTCCTCCTCGATGAGCCGTTCGCCGGTGTCGACCCGCTGTCCGTGCTGGATATCCAGCGCATAATCAGGTATCTGCGCGACAAGGGCATCGGCATCCTGATCACCGATCACAATGTCCGGGAAACGCTCGGTATCTGCGAGCGCGCCTGCATCATGAGCGGCGGCGGCATACTCGCCGCCGGAAGGCCGGAAGAGATCCTTGCCGATGAGCGGGTACGGGAGGTCTATCTGGGCGCCGAATTCCGTCTCTGATGCCCGAGTTGAACGTGAATCTGCCTGCGCTACACTACATCGCCCCCGATCTGTATTAAAATCACGGGTGACGGGAGGCAGCCCGGCCCCGCGTACCGGAAAAAGATGAAGCAGACCCTTCAAATCCGTCTCGGCCAGCACTTGACGATGACGCCCCAGCTGCAACAGGCGATACGCCTGTTGCAGCTGTCCACGGTCGACTTGCGCGAGGAGATCCAGGAGGCGCTCGATTCCAACATGATGCTGGAATCGTCCGAGGACGGCGCGGGAGAAGGCGACGAGTCGGCTCACGAGGCCGCGTCCAACGGTGAACTTGCCGATGTGCCGATGAATGGCGATACCGCGCCGGACCAGACAGCCGTCGACAGCTATGCCATCGATGACTCCACTGTCGAGTTGCAGGATGCGGTGGCGCGTACCGACCTCGGCGACGCCGGCGAACTGCCGGTCGACAGCGTCTGGGAGGATATCTACGATGCGCCGATGCTGCCCCTCAGTCATTCCGCCGACCACGACGGCTTCGAATTCGAGAACCAGGACCGCTCGACGGAGACCCTGCACGATCATCTCGAATGGCAGATGCAGATGAGCCACTTCAGCGAGCGCGACCAGGCTATCGCGCTGTCGATCATCGACGGCATTGACGATCGCGGTTATCTGGCGGCGCCGCTCGCGGAGATACGCGAGGGGTTGGCGCGCGAGATCGGGGACCTCGAGGATGGTGAGGTCGAAACCGTGCTGCGCAGGATACAGCACTTCGATCCGGTCGGTGTCGGCGCGCGCGACCTGCGCGAATGCATCCTGATCCAGCTGCAGTATTGCGATCCGCAGACGCCCTTGCTCGCCGAGGCCAGGGAGCTCGTCGATAACCACCTGGAGTTGCTCGGTCGCCGGGAATACACCCAGCTGATGCGCCGACTCAAGTGCTCGCAGGACGATCTGCTCGCGATCATCGCGCTGGTGCAGTCGGTCAACCCGAATCCCGGCGATGTGATTGCGGACCGCAAGGTCGAGTACGTGATCCCCGATGTCATCGTCACCCGCGAGAAGGATGCCTGGAAGGTCGAACTGAATCCCGAGGCGGTGCCGCGGGTGCGCATCAATGCCAGCTATGCCGGTCTCGTCAAGCGCGCCGACAACAGCGCCGACAACACCTACATGCGGAATCAGCTGCAGGAGGCGCGCTGGTTCGTCAAGAGTCTGCAGAGCCGCAACGATACCCTGCTCAAGGTCGCCACCTGTATCGTCGAACGTCAGCGCGGCTTTCTCGAGCACGGGGAGGAGGCGATGAAGGCGCTGGTGCTGCATGACGTCGCGAAGGCGGTCGAGATGCACGAATCGACGATCAGCCGCGTCACCACCCAGAAGTACATGCATACGCCCCGCGGGATCTTCGAGCTGAAGTATTTCTTCTCCAGTCATGTCAGCACCGACAGCGGCGGTGAATGTTCCGCCACCGCCATCCGGGCGCTGATCCGCAAGTTCGTTGCCGCCGAGGACCGCGGAAAACCGCTCAGCGACAGCAAGATCGCCACCATGCTGAAGGCGCAGGGGATCAACGTGGCGCGTCGGACCATCGCCAAGTACCGGGAATCCCTGTCAATTCCGTCCTCCAGCGAACGCAGGCGACTGGTCTGAGCAGAGACCGGCCGATTCGTGGATAATTCCGCCGATGCCGAAGTCAAATAAACCGGGTGCAGGATTCCAGATGATCACTATCGAAGAATTGTTCAGTCCCGAACGGGTCGCCACACGCGGCAGCGTCAGCAGCAAGAAGCGCGCGCTCGAACTCGTCAGTGAGCTGATGACGGCCGGCGAGTCGTCATTGTCGCAGGCGGAGGTGTTCACCAGCCTGGTGGAACGCGAGCGCCTGGGCAGCACCGGTCTGGGGCATGGTGTGGCGATCCCGCACGGTCGGCTGAAGGGCCTGGATCATGCGGTGTGCGCGTTCCTGCGCCTCGGCGAAGGCGTCGATTTCGACGCCGCCGACGGCCGCCCGGTCGATATGATCTGCGGCCTGCTGGTGCCGGAGCAATCGACCGGTGAGCACCTGAACATCCTCGCGATGCTCGCCGAGATGTTCAGCGACGCCGGTTTCTGCGAACAGGCGCATGCGGCGAAGAACGGCGCCGAGATCTACCAGTTGCTGGTTTCGTGGCAGCGGGGCGCGGCAATAAGGGCAGTCGGACCCTCCGCCTGAGCGCATGGACGGGGGCCTCACAGCCGCTGGACTGTTCGACGCCCATGCCGAGCGACTGGACCTGTCCTGGGTTGCCGGGCTCGCCGGCAGCGACCGCCCGGTCGAGGGCGAGGATACCGCCCGCAATTCCACCTTCATCGAGTGGGCGGGGCGCCTGAACCCGGTGCGGCCCTGCCGGATCCAGCTGATCGGCCCGCCGGAATCGCATTATCTCGCCGGTCTCGATAGCGAGGGCCATGACGCCGCGCTGGAGCGCCTGTTCTCCGCCGAGACCGCCTGCGTCATCGTCAGCGACGGCGAGCGGGTGCCGGACGATTATGCCCGGCGCGCCGACGCCGCTGCAATCCCGCTGTTCCGCAGCGGGCTGGCGGGTTACAAGATCGTCAGTCATTTGCAGCACTGGCTGTCCAGCGTCCTTGCCGAGCGCATCAACCTGCATGGAGTGTTCATGGAGGTGCTGGGCATCGGCGTGCTCCTGACCGGCAAGAGCGGCGTCGGCAAGAGTGAGCTGGCGCTGGAACTGATCAGCCGCAATCACCGCCTGATCGCCGACGATGCCCCGGAGTTTCGCCGCATCGCGCCCGACGAACTCAATGGCAGCTGTCCCGCCAGTCTGGTCGGATTCCTCGAGGTGCGCGGTCTCGGCGTGCTCAATATCCGCGCGATGTTCGGCGACAGCGTCATCAAGCTCAACAAGAACCTGCGTTTGATCATCGATCTGCAACGCATGAGCGACAGCGAACTCGCCGCGCTCGACCGCCTGGAGGGCAGCCGCCGTTACCGGACGATCCTCGATGTCGAGGTGTCGCAGATCACCTTGCCGGTGGTGCCGGGCCACAACCTCGCGGTGCTGGTCGAGGGTGCGGTACGCAACCATATCCTGATGCTCAAGGGATATAACGCCAGCCAGGCCTTCATCGAGCGCCAGCAACGGATGATTCTCGAGGGCGACGCATGAGATTGCTGATCATCAGCGGACTGTCCGGCTCCGGCAAGAGCATCGCGTTGCAGGCCCTGGAGGACCAGGACTTCTACTGCATCGACAACCTGCCGCTCGGCCTGCTCGGACAGTTCACCGGGCAGATGGCCGACTCCGCATCCAGGCGCAATATCGACAACGTCGCGGTCGGCATCGATGCGCGCAACCTTGCCCGCGATCTCGGCCGTTTCAATGACATCGTCGCAGAAATTCGCCAGCGCGGCATCGCCTGTGAAGTGGTGTTCCTGACGGCCTCCGACAATGTGCTGATCAAGCGCTTCAGCGAGACCAGGCGCAAGCACCCGCTGACCCGTTCCGGCGTCTCGCTGACCGAGGCGATCGCGGAGGAGCGCCGCCTGCTTGCGCCGATTTCGACCAATGCCGATCTGCACATAGACACCAGCAATCTCAATGTCCACCAGTTGCGCGGCCTGGTCAGGGAGCGCATCGTCAAGCGCCGGATGCCGTCGCTGTCGCTGATGTTCGTATCGTTCGGCTACAAGCACGGCATCCCCGCCGATGTCGATTTCGTATTCGACGTGCGCTGTCTGCCGAATCCGTACTGGGATCCGCAGCTGCGCCTGCGCAAGGGCACCGACCCGGAGGTCATCCGGTTTCTCGAACAGCAGCCCGGGGTCGCCCGCATGTACGAAGATATCCGCGTCTTCCTTGAGCGCTGGATCCCGGCCTTCGAGAACGAGAATCGCAACTACATCACCGTCGCGGTCGGCTGCACCGGCGGCCAGCATCGCTCGGTCTACCTGGTCGAGACGCTGGCCTCGCACTTTCGCCGTTCGCGCGACAATGTGATGATCCGTCACCGGGAGCTGTCATGAGCGTCGGCCTGTGCCTGATTTCACACAATCGCATCGGCGAGGCGCTGCTCGATACCGCAACCTCGATGCTCGGCGGACGGCCGCTGCCGGTCACCGTGATCCCGGTGACCTCGGTGTGCGACCCCGACAAGGTGCTGGCCCAGGCCAGGGAGGCGATCGGCGCGCTCGACCAGGGTGACGGCGTCATCGTGCTGACCGATATGTACGGCTCGACGCCGAGCAATATCGCGACGGCGCTCAAGCGCGACAATCACCGCGTCGTCGTCATCGCCGGACTCAACCTGCCGATGCTGGTGCGGCTGATGAACTATCCGGGCCTCGACATCACCCGACTCGCCGACAAGGCGCTGAGCGGCGGGCAGGAAGGCATATTCCGTTGCGGATCCGACGAGGAGCGTTGATGACGATTCGCAGGGAGGTCTGTATAGTCAACAAGCTGGGTCTGCATGCGCGCGCCGCGGCGAAGCTGGTGACGCTCGCGTCCGGCTTCGAGTCCGAAGTGCAGCTGGCGCGTGGCGGCCGCCAGGTCAACGGCAAGAGCATCATGGGGGTGATGATGCTTGCCGCCGGTCGCGGCACGACCGTCGAGATCATCGCAGAAGGCAGCGACGAGCAGGCGGCGGTGGACAGGATAGAGGAACTGATCAAGCAGCGCTTCGGCGAGGAAACCTGAGCGCGCGACTGCAACGCCCGATCCGGGAGTCCAAGGGTCATGACCCTGACACTGAGCGGCATCAGCGTTTCCAGGGGCGTCGTCATCGGCAAGGCGGCGCTGCTCAGGCGTGACGAGATCAATGTCACCGAATACACGATCCCCCGCCCGCTGCTGCACGAGGAGGTCACCCGTTTCAGGACCGCGCTGCGCAAGGCCAGGCAGCAGCTGAGGGCGATCCGCAACCGCATCCCCGTAGACACGCCGGGCGAGATCGCCTTTTTCATCGACACCCATCTGCTGATGCTCGAGGACAGCGTGATCCTCGAGGGGCCGGTCGAGATCATCCGCACGCGCCAGTGCAATGCCGAATGGGCGCTGAAACAGCAGCGCGATACGCTGGTGCGCGTGTTCGAGGAACTCGACGATGCCTACCTGCGGGCCCGCAAGGACGACATCGACCATGTCGTCAACCGTATCCAGCGCAACCTGCAGGGGCACTACGACGGCCGCAGCGAGATCCATGACTACAAGCTGCGCGGCGCGATCCTGGTCGCCGACGACCTGTCACCAGCGGAAACCCTGCTGCTGCACCAGCAGGGCGTTTCCGCCTTCATCACTGAGTTCGGCGGCGCCAATTCCCATACTGCAATCCTCGCCCGCAGCCTCGGTATCCCGGCGATTGCCGGCGTCCATCACGCCCGCCGGCTTCTGCGCCAGGACGAGCTGCTCGTCATCAATGCCCGCCAGGGCACCGTCATCGCTGCGCCCGGTGCCGTCGAACTCGACTACTTCCGCGTCAGCCAGCGCGAGGAGAAGCGTTATCTCGCCGGCCTGAACCGGCTCAGCAAGAGGCCCGCGGTCACCCGCGACGGCCAGGCGATCACGCTGATGACCAACGTCGAGGTCGAGGAGGATTTTGCCGCCAGCCGCCGCGTCGGCGCATCCGGCGTCGGGCTGTTTCGCACCGAGATGCTGTTCATCAATCGCAAGGATCTCCCCGGCGAGGATGAGCAGTACGAGGTCTATGCCCGCGCGGTCGGGGAAATGAACGGCGCGCCGGTGACGATCCGCACGCTCGATCTCGGCGCCGACAAGTGTCTCGGCGAGCATGGCCGCGACAGCGCGGAAGGCATGAACCCGGCGCTCGGACTGCGCGCGATCCGCTGGAGTCTCAAGGATCCGTCGCTGTTTTCGCCGCAGCTGCGCGCGATCCTGCGCGCCTCGGCACTCGGACCGGTGCGTATGATGATCCCGATGCTGTCGAGTGAGAGCGAGCTGATGCAGGTGTTGCGGCTGATCGAGGAGGAGAAGGAGGCACTGCGCCGTAGCGGCATCGGCTTCGACCCGGAGATCATGATCGGCGCGATGATCGAGGTGCCCGCGGCGGCGCTGGCTGCCGGCATTTTCACCCGCCACCTAGATTTCCTCTCGATCGGCACCAACGACCTGATC
>CAYLKC010000011.1:0-2424 GCA_964384095.1 uncultured Chromatiales bacterium | reverse complement strand
CGCCGTGACGAGGAGGTCAATTATCTCTACGATCCGTTGCATCCGGCGATATTGCGCCTGATCCAGATGACGATCACCGCCGGGCGGCGCGCCGGGATTCCGGTGGGCATGTGCGGGGAAATGGCGGGTGAACCGCTGTACACACGCCTGCTGCTCGGCATGGGTCTGCGTGAATTCAGCATGTATCCGGCGACGCTGCTCGAGGTCAAGCAGGTCATCGCCGGCAGCGACCTGTCGCTGATCGAGCCGCAGGCGCGTCGTATCCTGCGTATGGAGAGCGCGGGGCGCATCGGCGCCGCGCTCGAGAACGTCAATCGCCAGCAGTGAGCAGCAGGTTGCCGTAGCGATCCACGCGGCAGTGCCAGCCAGGCGCGATGAAGGTCGTCGCGGTGTCCTCGCAGATCAGCGCCGGACCGCTGATCGTCTGGTCGGCGGCCAGTAGCGGGCGCGCATGGACCGGCGCGCGCCCGGCAATCCCGTACAGTTCGGCATGCTCGACCGGTTCGGCCTCCGTCGTGCCCATATCCGCGCATGGCGCGACCTCCGGGTGCGGACCTCGCAGCCCGGCGCGCAGGTTCACCAGTTCGACCGGCAGATCCAGACGGTGACCGTAGCGCGACTCGTGCAGGCGATGAAAGCGGGTGGCGGCGTCTGCGCCGTCGCCATGCCACGGCAGGTTCAGCGCGTGGCTCTGGCCGCGGTAGCGCAGATCAAGCGACGGTGTTTCGGTGATCGTGCCGGCATCGACGCCCTCTGCGACGAGTTCCTCGCGCCCCGGCGTGATCAACGCCGCCAGTCCTTCCGCGATTTCCCGTTCCGTCACGTCTGTCAGCAGGCGCGCGATCGAACGCGACAGCTGGCGTTCGCGCGGCGCGACCAGCATGCCGAAGGCCGACAGCACACCGGCATGGAGCGGCGCGATCGCGCGCGTCATCCCGAGCGCCGTGGCCAGGGCGCAGACATGCAGACCGCCGGCGCCGCCGAAGCTGATCAGCGCGCAATCGCGCGGGTCGATGCCACGCTCGATCGAGATCATGCGCAGCGCTTGCGCCATATGCTCGTTGGCGATGCGCACGATGCCTTCGGCCGCTTCCCCGATGGAGATGCCGAGCTCGTTCGCCAGTCCCGCCACCGCGGCGCAGGCGGCCCCGGCATCGAGCCGTATGCGACCGCCGAGGAAATGGCCGGACGGCAGTCTGCCGAGTACCAGGTTCGCATCGGTCACGGTCGGTTCGCGGCCGCCGCGACCATAGCAGGCGGGTCCGGGATCGGCGCCCGCCGATTCCGGACCGACCCGCAGCATGCCACCGGCATCGATGCGCGCGATCGAGCCGCCACCGGCGCCGATCGTGTGCATGTCGACCATCGGCACCGCGACCGGCCACGGGCCGATACGACCTTCGGTCGTCAGCGACGGCTCACCGTCGATCAGCGCGACGTCGGTCGATGTGCCGCCCATGTCGAAACTCAGCAACCTGGTCTCCGCGGCCAGTCGCCCGGCATGACGGGCCCCAGCAAGTCCGCCGGCCGGTCCCGACAGCAGCATGCGCACCGCGTGCTCACCGGCCTGCGCGGCGGCGATGGTGCCGCCGGAACTCTGCATCACCGACACGCGGGCGGCGCCAAGGCCGCTGCCGAGTCGGCCGAGATAGCCGGCGACGAGCGGGCCGAGCCGGGCGTTGAGCCAGGTTGCGATCCCGCGTTCATATTCGCGGACCTCTGCCAGTACCTCCGACGAGCGCGATACGAACAGGTGCGCCGGCAAGGCCTGCGCTATCTCGCGTTCGAAGCGGTCATCGATGAACGAGAACAGCAGGTTGATCGCAACCGCTTCCGGCCGCAGCCGCGTGATCGCCGCGCGCAGTTCTTCGAGGTCGGCGGCGGTCAGTGTCTCGACGACGTCGCCGCCGGCGCCGAGGCGTCCGCCGGTCTCCAGGCACAGTTCGGGCGGTACCGGCGGCGTTGGCGCGGGCGGTTGCAGGTCATAAAGGGCGGCACGCACCTGGCGGCCGATGGTCAGCAGGTCGCCGAGGCCGCGATTGGTGATGAACGCGGTGCGCGCGCCCTTGCCTTCCAGAGCGGCATTGGTCGCGACCGTCGTGCCGTGCACGACATAAAGGTCGTCGCGGCCGGCCAGGCCGAGATCCCCGAGACCCTGCAGGATCGCGCGCTCGGGGGCATCCGGCGTCGACAGCACCTTGTGTATCCGCAGGTTTCCGTCCTCGAGGCAGACGAAATCGGTGAAGGTGCCGCCGGTGTCGACGCCGACGATCGTCATCGACGGTGCCCTGGTGCGCTGACTTCGTTTTCCGTACGCATCATTCATGAAGGTGGCGATTCGCTTTCAGCAGGGTTCCGGCGGGCCGAGCCCTTTTCAGGAGCCTGCGAGACAGGATGTCTCGCCGGCAGCCCCCAGGGATGGGT
>CAYLKC010000010.1:0-34332 GCA_964384095.1 uncultured Chromatiales bacterium | reverse complement strand
ATCGAGTTCCTCGCGCGGCGCAAAGGCGACCGCCTGCACGATGATGTCGAGATGGTCCCAGTAATCGTCGAGCTGTTCGAAGACGCCCTCGATTTCGGCGTCGTCCGAGACGTCACACGGGATCGCGATGTCGGAGTCCAGTTCGGCGGCGAATTTCTCGACCCGACCCTGGAGCTTCTCGTTCTGGAAGGTGAGGGCGATTTCCGCGCCTTCGCGGCGCATCGCGCTGGCGATGCCCCAGGCGATGGAACGATTGCTGGCGACGCCGACGACCAGCGCGCGCTTGCCTTGAAGAAATCCCATAGCGTTTCCCTGTCGAGTCGTGTCCGGAGAATGGCGCGGGCGCGCAGGCCGGGTTGGTGTCGGGACCGTTTCCTGACTAATATACACAGCGTGCGCGGGCCAATCGCGATAATAGCAGGTTTTTCATGAATATCGAACCGCAAGCGGACGACGCGCTGCTCGTCGTCGACGGCCTGGGCGTGCGCCTCGCGGGCGGTCATGACCGCGTCGTCGATGACGTCAGTTTCTCGATACGTCGCGGCGAAACCGTCGCGCTGCTTGGCGAGTCGGGCAGCGGAAAATCGATGACCGCACTGGCAATCATGGGGTTGCTGCCGGAACCCGCCGTGCGGCAGGACGGCGGACGCATCCTGCTCGAGGGTGTAGATCTGACGTCGCTGCCCGAGTCGCGTATGCGCGGCTACCGCGGCGGCCGGGTCGCGATGATCTTCCAGGAACCGATGACCTCGCTCAATCCGGTGCTGACGATCGGCGAACAGATCGCCGAGGCCGTGCGCCTGCGCAACGGCGGTGACGTCAGGCGGGTGGTGCTGGAGTTACTCGCCGCGGTCGGTATCCCCGACCCGGTTCAGCGTCATGATGAATATCCGCACCAGCTGTCCGGCGGCATGCGGCAGCGGGTGATGATCGCGATCGCGCTCGCCGGCGACCCCGACCTGCTGATTGCCGATGAACCGACCACGGCCCTCGACGTGACCATCCAGGCCCAGGTGCTGGATCTGCTGAAATCGCTGCAGCGGGAGCGCGGCATGGCGATGCTGCTGATCACCCATGATCTCGGCGTCGTCGCCGGCAATGCCGACCGCGTCGCGGTGATGTATGCCGGGCGCGTCATCGAACGGGCCGGCGCGGCGCGCTTTTTCGCCGCGCCTGCGCACCCCTACAGCCGCAAGTTGTTCGAGTCCCAGCCGGACACCGGCAAACGCGGCCGGCCGCTCGCGGTGATCCCCGGCGGAGGTGTTGCGCGCGCAGTCGTCACAGCTTGTCGTTTCGCCAACCGTTGCGAGTTTGCATGGGCGGACTGTCGCGAGCGCGAACCCGGCTGGTGGCCGCAGGCGGTGGATCACGAGACGCGTTGTCACCTGTACGATCCCGGGCTGGCGGGGCGTGCCACGCCAGTGGCGGCTGCGGCCCCGCAGCCGGTGGAGAGCGGATTCCCCGGGCGCGATGCCGAGCCGCTGCTGGAAGTGCGCAGGCTGGTGGTGCATTACCCCCGTCGCCGCGGCCTCCTGCGGCGCGCGGATGGCGAGGTGCGCGCCGTCGATGGCGTCTCCTTCGCGGTCCCGCGCGGCCGCACGCTGGCGCTGGTCGGGGAATCGGGCTGTGGCAAGACCACGACCGGCAAGGCGCTGCTGCGGCTGACCCGTCCGACCTCCGGCCAGGTGCTGTTCGAAGGCACCGACCTTGTCGGTCTCGATGCGGCGGCGATGCGCGCGCGGCGCGCCGACCTGCAGATCATCTTCCAGGACCCCTATTCGTCGATGAATCCGCGCATGCGCGTCCGCGAGATTGTCGAGGAGGGGATGATCACGCTCGGCATCGAGCGTGATCCGGCGGTGCGGCGGGCGCGGGTCGCGGAGCTCCTGCGCCAGGTCGGACTCGATCCGGCGAGCGGCGATCGCTATCCGCACGAGTTCTCCGGCGGCCAGCGCCAGCGAATTTGCATTGCGCGCGCGCTCGCGGTGCGGCCGCGCCTGCTGGTCTGCGATGAGCCGACCAGCGCGCTCGACATCTCCGTGCAGGCGCAGATCCTGAATCTGCTGCGCTCGCTGCAGCGCGAGTTCGGGCTTGCCTACCTCTTCATCACCCACAACCTGTCGGTGGTGTCCTGGCTCGCTGACGAGGTCGCGGTGATGTATCTCGGCAGGATCGTCGAGCAGGGGCCGGTCGAGGCGGTGCTGAGCCAACCGGCCCATCCCTATACGCAGGCGCTGCTGGCCGCGGTGCCGGTCGCCGATCCCGCCCGCCGCCGTGACGTCCTGCGCCTGTCCGGCGAGCCGCCGTCGCCGTCAAACCCGCCGCCGGGCTGTCACTTCCATGCGCGTTGCCCGCGTGCCCGGCCGGAGTGTGGCCTGCGTTATCCCGAAGCGGTCACTATCGGTCCGGCGCACGAGGCGCGCTGCCTGTTCCCCGGCGCAGACGTCTGATCACGCGCGGCAGGAAGACCAGCACCGCGAACAGCCCCAGCGCCAGCAGCAGGGTGCGCGCAAGGTCCTCGCCATCGGTCAGCGCCTCGCGGCCGGCGTGGCCGAACCAGGTGTAGATGAACGCGCCGGGCGCCATCGCAAGGAAGCTCGCGAGGACATAGTGCGGCAGCGGGATACGGGTCAGGCCGAGGGCGTAATTCGACAGGTTGAATGGAAACAGCGGGACGAGGCGCACGAATACGACGAAACGCCAGCCCTCGTCCTCGACGCCGCGGATCAGCGCCTGCAGCCTGACCCCGCCGCGGCGCGCGATCCAGTCGCCGCTGACATAGCGCGCGGAGAGGAACGCGAGCGTCGCGCCGAGGGTGGCGCCGGTCAGGTTGAAGAGGAAACCCCACCACGGTCCGAACAATGCGCCACCGGCCAGCGTCATCACCGTGCCGGGCAGGAACAGCACCGCCGCCAGCGCATAGAGCGCGATGAACAGCAGCGGGCCGAATAGCCCGGCATCGCGCAGCCAGGCGTCTATGCCGGCCGGGTCGATGCGGTCGCGGTAGAGCAAGGCCCCGGCCAGGGCCAGCGCAAGCAGGGTCACGAACAGCAGTCGCGGCCACAGCTGCCGCCGGTCGGGAGTCATCGGCCTGTCCCCGTCGGATCGGGCGCGCGCCGGCGCCGGTATGCGATGACCGGATTATGGGCGAGCGCGGCGCGGAAGGAAACCGCGCCGGATCAGTCGCGCGTGTCGCGCAGTCCTTCGCTCAGGCGTTTGACCTCCGCGAGCGAGGTCCTGCGGGTGCGCGCGAGGTGGAGTGCATTCTCCTCGAGCGAGTTCATGCCCTCGCCGGTCGCTGCCGTGGCAATATCCTCGGCCGACGCCTTTGCGGTGATCAGGGCCTGGATTGCCGGGCTGACCGTCATCAGTTCGAAGACCGCCTGTTCGCCGAAATACCCGGTATGGTTGCAATGCGAGCAGCCGGTGCCATGGAAGAACACCTCGTCCTCGCCGACGCCGAGCGCTGCGCGGGCCGCCGACGAGACTGGTTCCTCTTCGGCGCAGAACAGGCAATTCAGCCGCAGCAGGTGCTGCGCCAATACCCCGACCAGCGTCGAGTTGAGCAGCCGCGGCGCGATCCCGCCTTCGGTCAGCGCGGTGATTGCGCGGGCGGTATCGGCGGCATGCAGCTTGCCGAGCACGAGGCTGCCGTTCAGCGCGCACTCGGCGGCCGTCTGCAGTGCCCGCGTATTGTGCAGGTCGTCGATCATGACGATGCGCGGGTTGTGGGCCTTGACCTGCGCCAACGCTACCGGCAGGTCACGGCTGCCCTGGATCTGCAGCAGCCCGTTGACGTAATACTTCACCGGTGTTTCGACTGTGGCGATATCGAGTCGCATCGATTGCAGATCACGCAAGGCCGCGTACAGCGTTCGTGTCTTGCCGGACTTTTCCGGTCCGGTGATGATGACCAGGCTGTAGCTCTTGCTCAGCATTTCGAGCAGGGTTTGCTGCTCGCGCGGATCCAGGCCGATGCCCGCCAACGGCATCAGGCGGGTGACCGCATTGAGGACATGGATGATCGCGCCATCGGGCACGCGCTCCGGCGAAAGCATGATACGCAGCGCGATCGCGCTGTCGCCGCTCAGCATGCAGGTTCGCCCCTGGCGTGGTCCCCCGGTCGGTGACGGATCGATGTTGCCCATCACCGCCAGCCGGTTCAGGATTGCCGGTAGCAGCATCGAGCTGATGCGCCGCACAGGCACCAGGCGACCTTCGATCCGGAACAGAAGATTGGCATGGCTGCCGGCCGGGATGATATGGATATCGCTGGCGTTGCGTTCGATCGCATCGACGATCGTATTGCCGACGAAGCTGGAGATCGCCTTGGCCATCGACGGCTGGTCTTGCGGGTGGCGCTGTTCCGCCGGTTTCAGACGTTCACGGATCGCATCGGCGAGCGGGGCCTCCTTCGCGTCCCGCGGCCCGGCACCGCCGTAGTACTTGCCGATCGCCCAGCTGATGTCCTCGCGGGTGGCGATCGTCGGTTCGATCTTGTACTGGGTCATGAAGCGCAGCAGCGTGACTGCCTCAACATTCGCGGGGTCGTCCATCGCGATGACCAGGCGATCTCCGTGCAGCAGCAGCGGGACCAGCATGTGCTTGCGGGCGACGTCGGCCGGCACCAGATTCAGGCAGGCGATGTCGATGAAGAACTTTCTGAGCAGCACGAACGGCATGCCGAACTTGTGGGCGAGCGCGGAGAAGATGGACTCGGACGATACCGTGCCCATGCCGGCCAGGATCTCGCCGAGGCGTTTCGAGCCGTCCCGTTTCTGCGCGGTCAGCGCGGCTTCGAGCTGTTCCTGCGTGATCATGCCGTCTTCCACCAGCATCTCGCCGATGCGCTTGCTGGTCAGCAGACCGCCCGCTGGCTGTGACCCTGCCCCGGAGTCGAGTTTCTCCTGCAACTGGCGCACATCCTGCACCACCACCTTCTGCCCGGCCGCGTCCGACTTGCGGCGTCTCGGTGTCGGCTGCTTCTGTGCCGGCGCTGGTGCCGGCGCTGTTTCTGGCCGGTCCTTGACCAGACGCGGCTGTTCGGGCCTGTTCTGGCCGATCGAGTACTTGCTGACCACAGTGGCCGGTATGAACAGGCGTGAGATATGGTCGGCTCCGACGACCTGGAACAGGTGGATGCCGATGTCGTCGACGAAGGACCCGCGGGTGCGCCCGGAGAAGACACGGTCATCGCTGAAGACGATGCGGAATTCCTGGGTCTCGCCCGGCATCAGCACCTCACCGCCCTGCGCCTCGAGCGGGTGACGTTCGCGGTTGATCGGGAGCCTGTTGATGAAATTCAGGTGCCGCAGGCGAGAGAACTCGATATATACACGGTTGCCGGTCTTGCCGGTCAGCGTCACGACAGACTGCGGGCCATCCAGCGCGGCCAGGCGCCCGCTGACGGTCTTGCCGTCCATCAGCGTGGCGACGACCGGGGCCTCGTGGAGGTCACCTTCGGAGGTGGTCGAGCGGAGCGGTGATACCGGGAGGTCGATGACCCTGCTGATCGGGCTCATTATTCTGTGTGTCCTTGTGGTCGCCTGACGGGTACAGCCGGTGGTCCCGGCTTACAGGACTGTATCGGCAGCGGAGTGCCGAATTTTCAGCCCGAACGGGGTCAATATCTCAGCAGCTCGTTGCCGATCCGCAATGCGCGGGCGAATGCGCCCTTGCGGTGCTGCCCGAGGTCGATGCCGTGGGCACCCTGGGGGAGGCTCTTCAGGATGTCGACCGGCCGGCCGTCGCGGTCGCGGACGAGCGTCGTCAGGTCGATCTCGCGTGGTGTCTTCAGCGGATGGTGCGCGGCGTCGAGCAGCAGCAGGATTCGTGGCCGGAGGCGCCTCTCCAGGTTCTGCTCGGTGATGATGCCGATCTCACCGGTGGTCAGCTCGACGAGGGTGCCGGTCGGATAGATGCCGATCGCGCGTATGAACTCCTCGACCAGCTCTTGCTGGAATGCCTCATCGATCATGCCGTGCAGACGGGCCATGGCCACGGTCGGCGACAGCGCCCCGGCGGGTTCGCGCGGCATCGTCAGCTCGTCATAGACATCGACGATGCCGGCGATCTGCGCCAGCAGCGGGATCTGGCTGCCCCGCAGGCCCTTCGGGTAACCGGAGCCATTGAAGCGCTCGTGATGATGGCGGACGATCGACAGGATGTCATCGTTGCTGCCCTTGAGTTCCCTGAGGATATCGACGCCGTGCTCGACATGCTGCTGGAGCAGTGCCTGTTCGTCGGGCGTCAGGCCGCGGGTCTTGCCGGCCAGCTCGCGTGGCAGGCGGGTATAGCCGACCTCGGACAGCAGGACCCCGGTGGCGAGTGATTCGAGGCGCTCCCGGTCTAGCGCCAGGTGACGGGCAAAGGTGATCGCCCAGATCGAGGCGCGGACGCTGTGCCCGTAACGCCAGGCATCCTGGTTGCGGATGCGGGCGATCCACATCGCGGCGTCGGGGTTGCGGAGGATGCTGTCGACCAGTTTGCACGCGAGCTTGCGCGTCGACTTGAGCTGGACCGGCTGGCCGGTCGCCAGCTTTTCCATGACCTGCTCCACGGCCTCGGCGACGTCGTCGTGGAGGCTCGCGGCCGCCGGGATCTCCTGCTTCAGCGCGCGCCTGACGGTATAGCCCTGCGCGCCGGTGCGCAGCGTGGTCAGCCGTTGTGGCCGGGCCTTGCCGCCGGCGGGGAGGTCACGATTGCGAATCTCGCGCGGCGAGACCCGACTTTTGACGACATCGACGTAGACGTAACGGCACAGGCTGGCGAGCTGGCGGATCTCGTTGTGAGTGCGGATATGGAAGCCCTGGATCGGGAACGGCGTGCCGACCCAGGGGCGGTCCAGCCGGGCCACGAACATCCCCTGCGCGAGGTCCTGAACCTTGACTTTTTCCTGAGAAAATTCAACCATTTGTCCGACCAATCCGGGGCCGCGACGAAATCCGGTCTACGGCTAACCGTTATCGGCCGGTGGCGCCGAAAGGATAGCCGGGCAGGGGGGCGACGGGAGGGGGTCAGATGTTGCCGCTCTGGCGGGTGACGTCGACGTAGAGGGTCAGGCGCTGGCCGGGTTGCAGGTAGACATCGGGGGACAGAGAGTTCCAGCTGCGCAGATCGGCGATGCCGACATTGAAGCGTTGCGAGATCCGCGCCAGCGAGTCGCCGCGGCGCACGGTGTAACTGATGCGTCGGGTGACATTGTTCAGCGGGTGCGCGCCGTTCAGCAGGTCGCCGGCATCGGTGGACGCGCTGGCCTCGGCCTGGCGCCAGATCACGAGACGCTGGCCGGGCCGCAGCATGTCGCGTGGCGACATCGCGTTCCAGTTCGCGATCTGATTGACGCTGACGCGGTACTTGCGCGCGAGATCCCACAACGTATCGCCGCTTTTGACGGTGTGGACGATGCGGTTTTCGCCGCGCTGGACGCTCTGGGTGGTCTTGCGACGCTGTTCGGCGCTCAGCGTGTAGCTGTTCAGGTCCTTCATTGCGACCGGGATCACGAGGTTGTGGCCGGCGCGGATCATGTGCCCCTTGATACCATTGACGCGGCGCAGGACATCGACCGTGGTGTCATAGCGCTGCGCGATTTGTCCGAGAGTCTCGCCATTGCGGATCTGGTGACGTTGCCAGGTGACGCGCGGTTCGCCGTCGGTCTCGGCGAGGCGGATCGAGAATTCAACGGCCTTGTCCAGCGGCAGCAACAGCTCGTGCGGTCCGTCAGGGTCGGTGGCCCAGCGATTGAAGGCCGGATTCAGGCGATACAGCTCCTCGAGGCTGAGATCGGCGAGTTCGGCGGCGCGCGCGAGGTCGATCTGCGCGCCGGTATGGACGCGGGTGAGCACCGGTTCGTCGGGAATGCTCGCGATCTCGAGCTCCCAGGCGGCGGGATCGGCGAAGATGCGGCCCAGTGCAAGGAGCTTTGGCACATAGGCGCGGGTTTCGCGCGGCAGGTCCAGCGACCAGTAGTCGGTCGGCCGCCCGCGTTTCAGGTTGTTGCGTATCGCGCGGCTGACCGTCCCCGAGCCGGAGTTGTAGGCGGCCAGCGCGAGCATCCAGTCGCCGTCGAACATCGCGTTCAGGCGTTCGAGATAATCGAGCGCGGCGCGCGTCGAGGCCAGCACATCGCGGCGGCCGTCATACCACCAGTTCTGCTTGAGTCCGAAGTGGGTCGCCGTCGACGGGATGAACTGCCACAGCCCGGCGGCGCGCCCGTGCGAGTACGCGAAGGGCTGGTAGGCGCTCTCGACAATCGGCAGCAGCGCGAGTTCCTGCGGCATGCCGCGCTGTTCCAGCGAATCGACGATCAGCCACAGGTAGGGCCGCGCGCGATCGACGGTGCGGGCGAGATATTCCGGATGTTTGAGGTACCAGGCAAGTTCGGCGTCGATGCGCGGGTGTTCGACGACCGGGAAGGCATAACCGGCGCGCAGGCGGTCCCAGAGGTCGCGCGTGTCGTCGACACTCCCCGTGGCGGTCTCCTCCTCCGCCGTGGGCAGGAGTGCCTGCGGGTCCGCGTCGAGCGGGGCGGCCTCGAGGATATTGTGTTCGGGGTCGGGCAGATAGAGGCCGGCACCGGCCCAGGACGGCGCCAGCGCCGTGCCGCCCTCCTCAAAGGTCAGGCTGTCGCTCGCGTCCGGGACCGGTTCATCGGGGCCTGCGGGCAGCAGACTGCAGCCGCCGAGCAGCAAAGCCGCGGAAAACACCCCTGTCAGGCGCCTGTATCGGTTCTTGTTCATGCTGGCCGGGGATCCTGCCCTGAGCGGAAGCCGCGAGTATACCAACATGAATCGGCCCGGATGAAGCTGTCTTGAATCCATCGCGTCAGGATTGACGGAAGTCCGTCACAGCCGCCGCGCGGTGATCACTGCGGCGGGCGGTAACCGTCCTTCCAGCGCCGCAGGATTGCAAAGGTGTCGGCTTCGCCCGCCGGCCGGCGTCCGGCGTGACGCGCGGCTGCGTCGATCACTGCGGGCACGCCGCAGCGCAGGAACGGGTTGGTCGCGAGTTCCTCGTCGAGCGTCATCGGCAGCGTCGGTTGTCCGGACTCGCGCAAGCGGGCGGCGGCGGCTTTGCGGGCGATGATCGCGGCGTTGCCGGGTTCGACCTCGCGCGCGAAGGCGAGGTTCGCAAGCGTATACTCATGCGCGCAGCACAGCACCGTATCGCGCGGCAGCGCGGCGATGCGTTGCAGGGAGTGATACATCTGCGCCGGCGTCCCCTCAAACAGGCGGCCGCAGCCGGCGGCGAAGACCGTGTCGCCGCAGAGCAGGAGGCCATGGCCAAAATAGGCGATGTGATCCAGCGTATGTCCAGGCACCGCGATCACCGAGAAATGCAGCCCGCCGTCAATCGCGACCGCGTCGCCGTCGCGCAGCGGATGATCGATGCCGTGCGCCGGGCTTGCGGCCGGCCCATAGACCGGGACGGGGTGGCGTCGCGTCAGTTCGCGCAGTCCGCCGACATGATCGGGGTGGTGATGCGTGATCAGTATCGCAGTCGGCGTGAGTTCATGCGCGTCCAGCGCCTCGAGCACGGGCCGTGCTTCGCCGGGATCGACGACGACCGCCCGCCGTGGCGCGGCCGGGTCGGGCGCAGGCACGAGCCAGATATAGTTGTCACTCAGTGCGGCGACCGGGATCGCTGTTATCATGTCGGCAACGCTGGTAGTCGTACGCAATGAACATGATACAGAACAGGGGCCACGGCGGCATCCGATGACAGGCGAGGCGGGACATCCTGCGGGTGACCGGCAGGCGCGTGTCGAATTGCGCGAATGGTACCGCCGGCGGCTCGGACAGTGGTTGCTGGAGTTCGAGCGCGCGCAGCTCGACGAAGTGCTGTCGAACCTGTTCGGTTATTACCTCGTGCAGGTCGGCGCGACGATGGAGGATTACCTGCTCGCCGGCAGCCGGATCCGCAATCACATCGTCATCGATGATGACTGGCCGCTGAACTGTCCCGACGAACACGAGGCCCGCATCCTCGGCCTGCATGGTAACGCGGGCAGCCTGCCGCTGCAGGGTGACTCGATCGACGTCGTCGTGCTGCCGCATACCCTGGAATTCCAGCCGGCGCCGCACCAGGTCCTGCGTGAGGTCGAGCGTGTGCTGGTGTCGGAGGGGCATGTCGTCATCCTCGGCTTCAATCCCTGGAGCCTGTGGGGTAGCCGCAGGCTGGCCGGTCGCTGGCGCAGGCAGGTATGGCCCTGGGGCGGCACGTTCCGCAGCGCGCCGCGCATCAGGGACTGGCTCGCGCTGCTCGGCTTCGACGTTGTGACGACGCGCTACAGCTTTTTCCGCCCGCCCATGCAGCATCAGGGCCTGATGGAGCGGCTCGGCTGGTTCGAGCGCCTGGGTGAGCGCTGCTGGCCCTACCTCGGCGGGGTGTATATCATCGTCGCGAAGAAACAGGTCGTCACGCTGACACCGATCCGCCCGCGCTGGCGGCCGCGCCGCAGCCTCCTCTCCCCGGACGTTCCGAAACCGACCGCATGAATCGCAAGGACATCAAAGAACGCGTCGAGATCTTCACCGACGGCGCCTGCCGCGGCAATCCGGGACCGGGCGGCTGGGCGGCGCTGTTGCGCTGGAGGGGCAGCGAGAAGACGCTGGCCGGCAGCGAGGCCCACACCACCAACAATCGCATGGAACTGATGGCGGCGATCCGTGCGCTGGAGTCGCTGAAGCGGCGGTGCCGGGTGCGTCTCAGCACCGATTCCGAGTATGTGCAGAAAGGCATCGCCGAATGGCTGCCGGCATGGAAACGGCGGGGCTGGAAGACTTCCGGCGGCAAACCGGTCAAGAATGTCGACCTCTGGCATCGGCTCGACGAGGCCGCGCAGGCGCATGAGGTCGAATGGCAATGGGTGCGCGGCCACTCCGGCCACCCGGAGAACGAGGCCGTGGACCGGCTTGCCGTGCGCGCGATCGATGACATGCTCGCAGCCGCCCGGGACCGGCAATGAGGCGCCACTGAGCGCGCCGTTACGCCTGCGCGACCATTGTCAATCTTGTCTCGGGCGCGCCGTATCTAGTATCTTCGGATGATGCGCCAGATTGTGCTCGACACTGAGACCACGGGTCTCGATCCCGCCCAGGGACACCGGATCATCGAGATCGGCTGCGTCGAGATCGACAGGCGGCGCCTGACCGGGCGCCATTACCACCAGTATCTGCAACCCGATCGCGAGATCGACGCCGGCGCCCTCGAGGTGCATGGCATCACCGCCGAGTTCCTGCGCGACAAGCCGCGCTTCGCCGATGTCGTCGACGAGTTTCTGGCCTTCATCGATGGCGCCGAGCTGATCATCCACAATGCCCCGTTCGATCTCGGTTTCCTCCGCAGCGAACTCGCGCTGATCGGTCGCGAGGCCGACGCCGATGCCATGCTCGGTGCGGTGATCGACACGCTGATGCTCGCGCGCGGCCTGCACCCGGGCCAGAAGAACAACCTCGATGCCCTGTGCCGCCGTTATGAGATAGACAATTCAGGGCGCGCCCTGCACGGCGCTTTGCTCGATGCCGAAATCCTTGCCGACGTCTATCTGGTGATGACCGGCGGCCAGAGTACCCTGCTGCTCGAACAGGAGGGCGATGACAATGGCCCCGCGCATAGTGTCATCCGCCGGCTATCCGACTCCCGCCCGCCGTTGCCGGTGATCCGCGCGAACGCCGCTGAACTCGCGCTGCACGAAGGGCGGCTCGATGACATCGAACGCGCAAGCGGCGGTGTCTGCGTGTGGAGATCCGCCGGCCTGGCCTGAACGCCTTGCTGACGCAGCGGTCATGATCAACGCGATACGCGAGTTCTTCGATAACCGGATCCGCGCCGATGCCGCCGGCGGAGATTCCGCTCACACCCTGCAACTGGCGACCGCCGCGCTGCTGGTCGAGATGACGCGCGCCAACAACCAGGTGACTGATGATGAGCGCCGCGCCGTCGACGAGGCGCTGCGCGAGGTGTTCGACCTTTCCGATGAGGAAACGCGCGAACTGGTGCGGCTTGCCGAACTCGAGCTTGCCGATTCAGCCTCGCTGTTCCAGTTCACGTACCTGGTCGACAAGGCTTTTCCAATGGAGACAAAGGTCACGATCGTCGAGATGCTGTGGCGCGTCGCATATTCGGATGCCTGCAAGGACAAGCATGAGGAATATCTGGTCCGCAAGATTGCGGACCTGCTTCATGTGCCGCATGCGGCCTTCATCCGCGCCCGGCACAGGGTGGAGGAGGCGTTGTGAGGGCGCCGGCTCTCATCCGTGACTGGCGCGCGATAGTGCTGGCCATGCTCGCGTGCGCGCTGCCGGCAAATGCCGTCTCCGCTGCCGAACTCGGGCCGGTCGCCGGCGCGGTGGTCAAGCTCTATGTGACCCACCAGCCGTGGAATGTAAAGCAGCCCTGGGGCAAGGAGCCGGCCGCGCGCCGTACCTGTTCCGGCTTTGTCATCGAACAGGGCATCCTGACCAACGCCCATTGCATCATGGATGACACCTTCATCCAGATCGAGGTGCCGGGTCTGGCAGACAAGATCGAGGTCGAGCGCGTCGCGATCAATCACCAGGTCGATCTTGCGCTGGTGCGACCCAAGCCGCCGTTGATGCTGCCTGCGGACATCCAGCCGATCCGCTTCGGCGACCTGCCCGAGCAACGCGAAAAGGTCGTGACGATCGGCTATTCCGTCGGCGGGCGCCAGGTTTCGTATACCGAGGGCGTGGTGTCGCGCATCGACGTGATGCCCTATGCGCACAGCAACCTGCCGAACCTGCTGGTGCAGACCGATGCCGCGATCAATCGCGGCAACTCCGGCGGGCCGGTCTTCTCCGATCGCACAGGCGAGTGCCTCGGCGTCGCCACGCAACGCTTCTCCGGATCGATCGGCTACTTCATTCCGGTACCGGTGATCCGCCAGTTCCTGACCGATTTCGAGAACGATGGCCGTATCCGCGGCGTGCCCTATATTGGCATCCACCTCCAGCTGCTCGAGAACCCGACGCTGCGCGAATATCTCGGCATGCGGCCGGGGCAGAGCGGGGCGCGGATCGCCAAGGTCTCGCAGGGCGGCGCGGAGCCGCTGCGGGAAGGCGATGTGCTGATGCAGGTCGGCGGCGCACAGATCTTCAATGACGGCCGCATTCCATTCCGGGAGTTCGGTCGCATCGGACTCGGCTACGAGATATCGACGCGGCAGATCGGCGATGTCCTCAGCTTCCTCGTGTTGCGTGACGGCAAGGAACACGAGGTCGAGGTCGTGCTGACCGGTATCGAGCACAGCATCATTCCGTCGATGCCGCTATACGATGAACAACCGCCTTACTTCGTCGCCGGCGGTATGCTGTTCCGTACCGTCGAGCCCGGTTATCTAGGCAATGATGTGCCCTTCAATCTGCGACGCTATTTCGGCGCATTGCGCGGCGAGGAGGACGACATCGACGAGCTCGTGATCATCAGCACGATCTACGAGGCCGATCTCAACAAGGGCTATGACAGCGCCCATGAGAATGTCCGCGTCCTCTCCGTCAATGATCGCAAGATCCGCCGGCTGCAGGATGTCGTCGATGCAATGCAGGGCCACCGTGGCAACTATCACGTCATCGAGCTCGGCAACAGCCAGCTGATCGTGCTCGACCGCGCCCGGGTCGAGGCCGAGGAGCTGGCGATTCGCCGCCAGTACCGCATCCCGTAATCCCATACGCAAAAGACAGGGGTAAAGACAATGAATAACCAGCCCGGTAATTGGTCGATTGCCTGCCATCTCGATTACGGCAAGTCCGGCGCCGTCTCGATCATCGAGCATGCAGGCGGCAGGACCACGGTGCATCCCGTGCCCTCCGCTGGTCCCAGCGGCCGTCCCGCCGGGCGCCAGCCGGTCTTCCTCGGCGTCACCCCCGACCGCGGCGCCTGGTTGCTCGATCCGGAATCACGTGCGATCGAGGCGGCCGGCGCATTGCCGGACGATGCGCAGGCCCTGTACGCCTATCCGGAATACGGCACTCACCGCTGGTGGTATACCAACGACGGCGACGGGGAGACCGGCAACGACGTGCTCCATTGCGGCGACAAGGGCGCCTCGATGACTGTCATCGAGGAAGGGCCGGACGGCGCCCCCGCGCTGGTCAGGATCCTCTGCGTCGGTCGCGGTCACCATGTGCCGACCTTCGTCGCACCCGATGCACAGAACCGCGAGGTCGCGAAACAGGTCTTCATCAGCAACCTGCTGGACGGGACGATCTCGATCATCGGCAACGATCCCGTCGACAAGTCCGCATGGCTGTCGGTGACCGCGATGATCGACCTGTGTGAACCCGGGCGCGAAAAGGACGGGCGCGACAGCGCCCCGAACAATGCATTTCCCCATGGGCAGGCCTGGTCGCCGGTGACCGGCCGGGTGTATGGTCTGAACAACGGCTACGCAAACGTCGCGATCATCGACCCGGTCAGCGGGGAAATCGAAGCCCGGGTGGATTTCCCGGGCAGCAGCAACCTGCTGCTGTCGCCGGACGGCCGCTTCCTGGTCGGCAAGGGCGCCGATCGCAAGAAGGATCCCGAGCATGTCATCGGCCGGCTCACGGTCATGGACGTCGTCGCCGGCAAGATTGCGACCACGCTCGATCTGAAGGACATCTACCCCAGCACCTACCGCTTCAATGCCGACGGCAGCCGGCTCTATGTGACCACGGCAGCGACCGGCAAGGGCGCCCAGCACGATAACCTGGTCATCGATCGCGTGCTGGTGTATGACGCCAGCGCGCTGCCGCGACTCGAACTGCTGCGCGAGATCCGTGTCGGCAAGGCGGATTGCGGGCGACGCCCGATTGCGTTCCTGGCCGATGGCGGCGTAACGCACCGGGTCTTCATCCCGAACCCGAGCGACGGTACCCTGACGATCTGCGATGGCGCCGACGACCGGGTGCTCGAGACGGTCGAGCTCAGTTCGCGGCCAGTCACCGAACTCAATTTTGCGCTGCTGGGCGCGCGCGCAGTCTACGGCTGCTGACGGGCGCTACTGTCCGGCGCGCGCGCGGAGCCATGCGCAGACCCGCGCCGGGATCTCGCCGGGATCCCGATAGGGTACGAGCGTGAACAGCTTCGGGTAGTCGATGCCGAGTTGCAGCACGTTGGAGAAATTCAGGTTGGCGGCGACACGCGCGCCGTCGTGGAAACCGAGCACCGGTTTGCCGGCGGTCAGAAAGCGCATGCTGTTGACGCCGGAGCCGAAGCCGGCTTCGTCGTAGCAGTAGATCGCGACGGCCGCTTCGTCACGGAATCCGTGGTCGCGCTCCAGCATGAATTCGGTGACCGCAACGCACTCGTCGACGTCATCGCCGCGCGCGGCGCGCCAGGCCGGCCAGTCGCGGTCGTAGTACTCGATCGGGTCGCAGATCAGTCGGGCCAGTTCGTCGGCCGGCATATCGGGAAACTGCCGCCGGTAGTAGCGGTAGCGGGTGTCGTAGCCGAGCCCCGACGACTCGAGCGCGTCGATGACCAGGGTCTTGAAGGTCCAGGTCGTCGACGTCGCGTGCATGCCCTTGCCGCTGACGTAGCAGGGAGTCATCGGTCCGGTGCGGGTGAAGTCGACAGCATGGTCGTGGCGCTGATAGAGTGTTCATTCTCGGCGGTTTCCCGCCACCGTTGCGTACAGTTTGCCACGAACAGGAGATGAAAATGAAGAAGTTCGCCGCAGTGTCGTTTGTGTTGGTTCTGCCGTTCGCGGCGCTGTCGACGGCGTCGGCTGACGACACCGAAGAGCTCAAGAATGAATGCCGCCAGGTCGGAGAGCAGCACGGCATCGGCAGCGAGCGCATGCCGGAATGGATCGACCGCTGCATGGAGAACATCCGTCGCGTGCAGCGCGAGCGCGAAGGGCATGGTGGTCATGGCCCGCAAGGCGGGCAGCACGGCGAACAGGGGCATGGCGGCGGCCCTGATCACGGGCGCTAGAACAGCAGCACCGGTCTCACCCCGAACATCCATTTTCGCAGGGCACCTGGTCGCGCCCGCTTCAGTATACTGATCCAATGTTTGCGCGATACTATCAGTCCCTGCCGGCGCCGCTCCGCTACTGGCTCGGCATCCTCGGCTCGGCCTCCAGGAACTGGTCGGAGAGCCAGGCCTTTTCCTATGCCGCCGCGCTCGGCTTCTACACGCTGTTCTCGCTGGCGCCGATCGTCATCGTCGTCGTCACGATGATCGGGCTCGTCCTCGGCGAACAGGCCGCCCGCGGTGAACTGATGGAGCAGTTGCAGGAGGTCCTCGGTCCCGAGGCCGCCGGCGTCATCGAGACCGCGGTGATCAATTCCCAGATCGACCAAAGCGGTCTGTGGCCGACCGTGATCGGCATCACCGCAATCATCATCGGCGCCACCACTGTGTTCGGACAGATGCAGCAGTCGCTGAACACGATCTGGCATGTCGCGCCGAGGCCGACCAGTAATAACCTGTGGCTGTTGATCAAGGCGCGCGTGTTGTCGCTGACGATCGTGCTGGCGATCGGCTTTGTATTGATGGTGTCTCTGCTGCTGAGCGTTGCGATGCAGGTCGTCGTCACCTTCGCGAGCCAGTGGTTGCCGGTGCCGGGCGCATTGCTGGTGGTGTTCGAGGTGTGTATCTCGCTGACGGTCATCACGCTGCTGTTTGCGGCGATCTTCAAGATCCTGCCCGATGTCGTGCTGTCATGGCGCGACGTCATGTTCGGGGCCTTCGTCACCGCGCTGCTATTCTCGGCCGGCCGTTTTCTGATTGCGTTCTATCTCGCCAACACTGCGACCGCGTCGACCTACGGCGCGGCCGGATCGCTGGTGCTGCTGCTGCTGTGGGTCTATTACTCGTCGCTGATCATGCTCTACGGCGCCGCCGTCACCCGCGCCCGGCTCGAGGCGCGTGGTCTGCCGATACGGCCGCGCAATACCGCGGTGACCGTGCACCGGGAACTGGTAGAGGATCCGCCGGAGGGCGGGGCGAGCAGTTGAAATGGATGGACTGGTGGGCGATGCTGGGTTCGAACCAGCGACCCCTGCCGTGTGAAGGCAGTGCTCTACCACTGAGCTAATCGCCCGCGGGGAATCGTGGATTCTACGGAGTCGGCCGGGATGCGTCAATTGAAGCGGGCCGTGCCCGAGTCCTGCTAGAATACCCCGTTTTCAGCATCGATCCGAACCAGACCGGGAGCCGCATGACCGTTCGCACACGTTTCGCCCCGAGCCCGACCGGTTATCTGCACATCGGCGGCGCGCGCACCGCGCTGTTCAGCTGGCTGCATGCCCGCCGCCATGGCGGCGCCTTCGTGCTGCGCATCGAGGACACCGACCAGGAGCGTTCGACGGTCGAGTCGGTCAACGCGATCCTCGAGGGCATGACCTGGCTCGGGCTCGAGTACGACGAGGGTCCGTTCGCGCAGAGCGCGCGCATGGACCGCTATCGCGAGGTCATCGATCGTCTGTTGATCGAAGGCAAGGCCTATCGCTGCTGGTGTTCGCGCGAACGCCTCGATGCCTTGCGCGAGGAACAGATGGCGCGCAAGGAGAAGCCGCGCTACGACGGTTACTGTCGTCATCGCAGCGAGCCGCCGCCGGCCGGGGTCGATCCGGTCATCCGCTTCATCAATCCCCGCGAAGGCGGCGTCGTCATCGACGACATGATCCGCGGCCGCATCGTGATTTCGAACGGCGAGCTCGATGACCTGATCATCGCGCGCTCCGACGGCAGCCCGACCTACAACTTCGTGGTCTGCGTCGACGACCATGACATGGGCATCACCCACGTCATCCGCGGTGACGACCATCTGAACAACACGCCGCGCCAGATCAACATCCTGCGGGCGCTCGGCGCCGAACCGCCGCTGTATGCCCATGTGCCGATGATCCTCGGCACCGACGGCAAGCGGCTGTCGAAGCGCCACGGCGCGGTCAGCGTCATGGCCTTCCGCGACGAGGGCATCCTGCCCGAGGCGCTGCTGAACTACCTGGTGCGGCTCGGCTGGTCGCACGGCGACGAGGAGATCTTCAGCGTCGATCGCATGATCGAGCTGTTCGACATCAAAAACGTCAACAATTCCGCCGCGGTGTTCGACTATGACAAGCTGCTGTGGCTGAACCAGCACTACATCAAGGAGAGCAGCGCCGAACGCATCGCGCATCACCTGCGTGGCCACCTCGGCCGGCTCGGCATCGATCCGGTAGAGGGACCGGAGGTGCTCGACGTCGTCGGTGTGCAGCGCGAGCGCGCGAAGACGCTGAAGGAGATGGCCGAGATCAGCGCATTCTTCTATCGCGACTTCGACGCCTATGATGAACAGGCGGCGAACAAGCACCTGAAGCCCGAGGCTGCAGCGCCGCTGGCACGCCTGCGAACGGCGCTGGCGGAACTTCGTGACTGGCGTCCCGAGCCGCTGCACCAGACGGTCATCGACTGCGCCGAATCGCTCGGACTCAAGCTCGGCAAGGTCGCGCAGCCGCTGCGCGTCGCGCTGTGCGGGCGCGCGGCGTCGCCGGGCATCGACGTGACGTTGCACCTGCTCGGTCGCGACGCGACACTGCGACGCATCGACCGCGCGCTCGCGTGGATCGAACAAGGAACCGGGAGTGCGGACGCATGAGTGACGGCAACGACACGCCGGTGCGCCCGCCGCATTTCATTCGCCAGATCGTCGAGGCGGACCTGGCATCGGGCAAGCATGATCGCATCGTCACGCGCTTTCCGCCCGAACCGAACGGCTATCTGCACGTCGGTCACGCCAAGTCGATCTGCCTGAACTTCGGTCTGGCCGAGGATTACCACGGGAAGTGCAACCTGCGCTTCGACGACACCAATCCGCACAAGGAGAGCGTCGAGTTTGTCGATGCGATCCAGCAGGACGTGCGCTGGCTCGGCTTCGACTGGGGCGACCGGACTTATTTCGCTTCCGGCTATTTCGAGCAGATCTACGGCTATGCGGTCGAGCTGATCGAGCAGGGCCTGGCCTATGTCTGTGACCTCAGCGCCGACGAGATCCGAGACTACCGCGGCACGCTGACCGAGCCCGGCCGTGACAGCCCGTATCGTGATCGCCCGGTCGCCGAGAACCTGGACCTGTTTGCACGCATGCGCGCCGGCGAGTTTGCCGACGGCGCGCGTGTGCTGCGCGCGAAGATCGACATGGCGTCTCCGAACATCAATCTGCGCGACCCGACGCTGTACCGGATCCGTCACGGCGTCGTCCATCACCAGACCGGCGAGGCCTGGCGCATCTATCCGACCTACGACTACACGCACCCGATCTCGGACGCGCTCGAGGGCGTGACCCATTCGCTGTGCACGCTGGAGTTCGAGGACCATCGTCCGCTGTACGACTGGGTGCTCGACCACGTGTCCGTGCCGTGCCATCCGCGTCAGTACGAATTTTCGCGGCTCAATCTCCAGTACACGGTCATGAGCAAGCGCAGGCTGACGCGGCTCGTCGAAGAAGGTCATGTCGAGGGCTGGGATGATCCGCGCATGCCGACGATCGCCGGCCTGCGCCGGCGCGGCTACACGCCGGGCTCGATCCGGGAGTTCTGCACGCGCATCGGTGTGACCAAATCGGACAACGTCGTCGAGATGGGCATGCTCGAGAGCTGCATCCGCGAGGAGCTCAACGCCACCGCGCCGCGGCGCATGGCGGTGCTGCACCCGCTGCGCGTGGTGCTGACCGACTGGCCCGAGGATCGCGTCGAGATGCTGGAGGCGCAGAATCATCCGCAGGATCCCGCGCAGGGGGCGCGCCAGTTGCCGTTCTGCGGCGAATTCTGGATCGATCGCAACGACTTCATGGAACAGGCGCCGAACAAGTTCAAGCGCCTCGTTACAGGCGGCGAGGTGCGGCTGCGCTACGGCTATGTGATCCGCTGCGACGAGGTCATCAAGCAGGGTGACGAGATCGTCGAGCTGCGCTGCAGTCACGACCCGGCGACGCTGAACGCCGACCCGGTCGGGCGCAAGGTCAGGGGCGTGATCCACTGGGTCTCGGCGCGTCATGGCGTCGAGGCCGAACTTCGGCTCTACGACCGGCTGTTCAATCACCCGCTGCCCGATGCCGCGAAGGAGGAGGGCCGCGACTTCACGGATTATCTGAATCCGGATTCGCTGCGCACGCTGACCCGCGCGATCGTCGAGCCGTCGCTGGCCGGGGCCCGCGGGGGCGAGACCTTCCAGTTCGAGCGCGAGGGCTACTTCGTCCGTGACGCGGCGCTCGCCGGCCTCGAGCGGCCGGTATTCAACCGTACCGTGACCCTGCGCGACACCTGGGCGAAGATCGCCGGGCAAGGCTAAGTGACTGATTTTTGCGCCCGCCGGGCAACTTTCCCGCCCGGAAATCTTGACAGTACAGGGGCCTTGCCTTAATGTTCGCGTTTCGTTTTGCGGCGGGGCTATAGCTCAGCTGGGAGAGCGCTTGCATGGCATGCAAGAGGTCGGCGGTTCGATCCCGCCTAGCTCCACCAACCCCGTGAATACAAATCATTTCCTCAGGTCCCCATCGTCTAGCCGGCCTAGGACACCGCCCTTTCACGGCGGCAACAGGGGTTCGAATCCCCTTGGGGACGCCAATCAAATCAATCCGACCTGCGCAGGTACAGTGGCGCGTACAGGGCCACGAACAGCGCGAATCCCGCGATCCAGGCCGTGGCGGCAAGATCCAGCGCGGGTACGCGGCCGATGCCGGGCAACGACGCGAAGACCCTCGCGAGCGCGGCGACCAGGAGGAGCAGATAGACCAGCACCGTGCCGCGGCCTGCCTTGAGCGGCTGGCCGCTGTGACCGAGGCTCGCGCGACTCATGACGGCAGCGATCATCGTGCCCATGGCGCCGGCGGTGAGTGCGTGGATCGCGGTCGAGGCCAGATGCGGTAACCAGCCTGCGATCCCCAGCAGGAGCAGCCCGAGGACGAGCCAGGCGTAGCCGATGTGCAGGATCCAGAGCAGGGGTTCGGCGAGCGTATCGTAACCGCGCCAGCGGGCGAGGCGAACGGCATGCAGGCCACCTGCAATGAGCAGGGCGCTCCCGGTGAGCGGATTTAATCCGGCGACGACCCACGCGGCCAGCGCGATCACACCGGCGACCATCACGACGACATCATGGCGGTCGGCGGGCGCCGGCAGGCCGCGCGCGTTGTGCCCGCGCAGCCAGTTGCGGGTGAAGAGCGGGATGATCCTGCCGCCGATCAGCGTGATCAGCGCGACGATGACCGCGATCGCCAGGCGCTGGCCGGCCGCGGTCCATGCCGGACCCGCGAACTGGCCGGCATGGATCATCGCATTAGAAGCGATCAGGAGCGCGAGGGCAGCGAGCACGGGCAGGTTACGCCAGCTGCGCGCGGCGATCAGTTCGTTGGCGACGATGGCGGCGAGTACGATGAGAAAGGCGAGGTCGGCCGTCATCGCGAGGGCCGGTCCGGTCCAGGCGGAGGTGGCGACGGCGAATCGTCCGAGCAGCCACAGCAGCGCAAGGGCCGCGAGCGGCGCGCCGGTGAGCGCGGGACGTCCGGTCCAGTTGGGGATCGCGGTCAGCAGGAAGCCGGCGATCGCCGCCGCGACGAAGCCGAACAGCAGTTCATGCAGGTGCCAGACGACGGGGTGAAATACGGTCGGGAGCTGGAGGACGCCACGCAGCATCAGCGCCCAGAGCAGCATCGTGAGGCTCGCCCACAGCGCCGCGGCAGGGAAAAAGATACGAAAACCCGCGCGCAATAACGCCGGGCGGGTAGTTGAACCGGTAGTGACGCTGTCAGGCATGAGCGCCCTGCATCAGGCCAGGAAATGCGTCAGCTTGTCCCGTCTCCATTTCAGCGCCAGCGTCTTTTAAAAATCGTCCCCGGCGGCGCAGGCCGCCGGGGACGGCATTCACGGACTACTCGGAGATCTTCAGCTCGACGCGACGGTTCGCTGCACGTCCTTCCGGGCTTGCGTTGTCGGCGACCGGACGGTCCGGGCCATAGCCGGCGGCGCTCAACCGCTCAGCCGCGACGCCCTGCGAGACCAGATACTCCATCACTGCTTCGGCGCGCTGACGCGACAGGGTCAGGTTCAGCGTGCGCGGCCCGGTGCTGTCGGAGTGCCCGCCGACCTCGGCGCGGATTTCCGGATGCTTCAGCAGCGTCTCGGCGGTTTCGTCGAGCACCGAGGTTGATTCCGGCAACAGTCGCGCGGAGCCGGTCTCAAAGTTCACGCCGGACAGGGAGATGACTTCCTTGATCTCGCAGCCGCGGACATCGACGCGGGCGCCGGCCGATGTCTCCGGGCAACGGTCGCGGCTGTCCGGAACGCCGTCACCATCGCTGTCCCTTTCGCATCCGTCATTGTCGACGGTGGCGCCGGTTGGCGTGCCGGGGCAGCGGTCACGGCTGTCGGGCACACCATCGCCGTCGCTGTCGATCTCGCAGCCGCGTGCATCGACCCTGGCTCCGTCCGGGGTGTCCGGGCAGGCGTCGTCCCCATCGGCGACACCGTCGCCGTCACTGTCGGCGACGACTGCAACGGGTGCCGGCGCGGGTGCCGGCGGCGGAGGAGCCGCCGCGATCGCCGCAGGCGCGGCGACCGCGCGGCCCAGCGGGATGTGCAGGCCGAGGCTGAACACCCAGTCTCCGAAGCTGCTCTCGGTGGACAGGTCCTTGTCGTCATGGTCCCAGCGATAGCGGGCCTCTGCGCGCAGGCTCGCGGCCCAGGCCGTGCCTACCAGGACGCCGAGACCGGCATTCGCCATCGGATCGGTCGATTTGTCTCCTGGTACGCGGTTGTGCAGCGCACCGATACCGAGCAGGGCATAAGGATGGTAAGTCCCCTCCCGGTCGAAGAAGAACAGGCCGTCGACCGCCGCGCCGCGCTGCTTCCACGCGCCGCCGCCGTTCTCGAAGTCGAGGTTGTTCGCCTCGAAGTTGAGTTCGAGATTCCAGCGCGCGCCGAGTTCGCGGCCGATGCCGACCTGGATGCCGGGGCCGTCATCCGCGTTGCGGTCGTCGTCGGCGACAACGAAGTTGATCGCCGGCGCGATGTACCACTGCCCATCTGCCCCGGCCTGTGCCGGAACCATGAGGCCGGCCGTGGCGACGGCAAGCGCCAGGGCGGTTGTGGCTATACCAATGGGTCTGCCTGTCATGTCGAAAACCTCCCTGGTTGGTGTGTCGTTGGTTTCTGGTGGAGCGTGGTGATTGATCGTTACCCGCGCGGGTCGGCGTCGGGGATCAATGGGGGGAGAAGCTACAATGCGTAATCGCGGATGGACTGTCAAGACGGGGCGCGGCTCAAAACGTGCCGCCGTTCCAGCCCCACATCGTCCGCGGCGCGTCGGTAAATTCTATATAGATCCGTTCCTGTTTGATCCCGAATTCGTCGCTGACGAAGGCGCACAGCGCACGCGAGAACTCGGCGGTGCGTACTTGCGGCAGTCCGATGCTCTTCAGTTCGAGACAGGCGGTCGGCGCCTCGGTACCGGCGAAGGCCATCGGCACGCCGGCCTCGAGCGCAACCATGACATATTTCTCCGGCTTGCCGAGCAGTTCAGCGACGAGCCTCGAGGCGCGCAGCGCCGCCGGCTGGCTGTCGCCGGGTTCGCGTTCGACGTTGGTCTGGATCTTCAGGTAGGGCATCGGCGTTCTCCTGCTCCCGTGAATGCGATCAATGATACAGGCTCGTCGTGCTGACCGCTTACATCATCCGTGCGAGTTGTGCCAGTGCCCGATCGATGCGTCCGTCCCACGGGCACGCGCATGACAGGCGCATGAAGTGGCGATATTTCTGCGTCGCCGAGAAGATCGGTCCCGGCGCGATGCTGATGCCTTCGGCAAGCGCGCGGCGGGCGAGGTCGAAGGTGTCCTGGTCGTCCGGCAGCTCGATCCACAGCACGAAGCCGCCGGCCGGTCGGGTGACGCGCGTGCCGGCGGGGAAGTGACGCGTGACCGCGTCGGTCATGCGCTCGACGGCGCGCGCGTATTCGCCGCGCGTCTTGCGCAAATGGCGATCGAGGCGGCCGCCGTCGAGGATCTCCGCCATTGCGAGCTGCGGCACGGTCGGGGTCGCGAGATTGAGCACGAACTTCTGGTATTCGACGTCGGCGAGGTATCTGCCCGGCGCGATCCAGCCGATGCGCAGACCGGGCGAAACGGTCTTCGAGAATGACGCGCAGTGCAGCACGCCGTCACCGTCGAGCGCCTTAAGCACCGACGGGCGCTCGGTGTCGAAGCCGAGATCGCCGTAGACGTCGTCCTCGATGATCGGGATGCGGTGTCGGGCCAGCAGGTCGACGAGTCTCCTTCGCGACGGATCGGGCAGGCAGGCGCCGAGCGGGTTGCTGTAATTCGGGGTCACGATGCAGGCCCTGACCGGCCATTGCTCGAGCGCGAGTTGCAGCGCATCGACGGAGATGCCGTCGCGCGGGTGCGTCGGGATTTCCAGTGCCTTCAGGCCCTGCGCCTCGATCGCCTGCAGCAACCCGTAGAAGGTTGGCGACTCGACCGCGACGATATCGCCGGGCTTCGTCGTCGCTCGCAACGCAAGGGTCAGGGCCTCCTGGCAGCCGTTGGTGATGACGATCTCGTCGGGATGGACGTTCGCGCCGGCCGTGGCCATGCGCCGTGAGATCTGCCGGCGCAGCTCGGGCGCCCCGGGTGGAAACGCATATCGGGCGCTGCGCACGCGTTCGCGACGCGCGACGCGGGCGAGCGCCTTTTCGACGAGTGCGGTCGGCAGATAGGCCGGATCCGGCACCGCGGCGCCGAGGTGGATCATCGCCGGATCATTCGCGGCCTTGACGAGATCGAGCGCCATCGCCTGACCGGTGACAGGCGCAGGGCGCGAGGCGGGCGTCGAGATGCCGGGCGCGGCCACTGTCGACTTCGGTGTCCGCACGTAGAAGCCGGAGCGCGGCCGTGCCTCGATATAGCCGTCGTCCTCGAGTCGCCGGTAGGCGGCAATCGCCGTGGCAACGCTGACCTGGCGCCGGTCGCTCAGCGCGCGTACGCCGGGCAGACGATCGCCGGGGCGGTAGCGACCATCCCGGATCTGGTCGATCACTTCCACGGCGACCGCTTCATAGAGGTGTTCCATGGCGTCCTCCACGGCTGTACCGGGATCCCTGATATGTACAGTATTCTAATGACCATAACTGTACCGAATCAATTATTAAATTTTGTATCTGTACTGGCTTCCTCATGTCCCCCAGACTCGTTCCACACAGAAGAGGACGGGCCATGGGACGACAATCCTGGGATCCAGGCTGGCTTTGGGTAGGTGCGGGGCTGGTGCTTGCGGGCCTGTTCGTGCTGCTGGCGGCGATTGCGCCGGCGGGCGAACCGGGGCAGGCTGTCGATATGTGCCGTTGCGATGATACCGGGGTATGCCCGCCCGCCTGTTACCGGCAGGCGTGGTGGTGGAACTCGCCCGGATGAATTCGTGATGAACGCCGAGGTTGCCCGCGCGATGGCAGCGTACAACCGCTGGATGAACGAGCGGCTCTACGCGGTTTGCGCCGAACTGACGGATCAGGAGCGCAAGCGGGATCGTCGTGTGTTTTTTGGTTCGATTCATGGTGTGCTGAATCATCTTCTGCTTGCGGACAGGATCTGGCTGGGCCGCTTCGAGGACAGGCCTTACCCTGCGCGCAGTCTCGACCAGGAGGTTCATGCTGAATTCGATGCGCTCACCGCCGCGCGCGCCGAGACTGACCGTAACATCCTGGACTGGGCATCAGGTCTCGACCAGACAAGACTGGAGTCGACGCTGCATTACGTCAGCATGGTCGATCCCGCGCCGCGTAGCTGTCCTCTGTGGATTGCCGTAACCCACTGTTTCAATCACCAGACCCATCACCGCGGTCAGCTGACAGCGCTGCTTGCGCAGTGCGGCAGAGACTATGGTGTGACGGATTTCATTGGAATGCCGGGGGTTATGACGAGACCGGCATCGGCACCCGGAGGGACTGGATAACGTAGCTTTCAGTTGCCGCCGGAATGCAGGAGCCTTTCTACCTGTGGCTGCAACCCGGCCAGCCCGTGTTTTCTCCCGATATCCAGCGCCTCGTCGACACTCGCCTCGTGTAACCAGCCCGCGCGCAGCGCCATCAGCGCGCCGACGCGATTGCCGGAGGCGCAGTGGAGCAAGGTCGAGTCGCCGGAGAGCTGATTCAGCAGCAGGTCGAGTTGGCGGACATTCTCGCGCGTCAAGCCCGCCGCGCCGGTAATCGGCAGCGAGTGGTAGATCATGCCTGCGCGACTGACGGCGGCGGCCTCGTCAAAGCCGCGGTCTTCCGTGGGCTGGCGCAGGTCGATGACATGTTTCCCGCCGCTGCGGGCGAAGTCGCCGATCTGTTGCTCATTCGGCTGACCATCGGCGACATGCAGGTCGTCGCTGATGCGGATGAGTTCGGTCGACATCGCCGGCGTCGACAGGGCGCACAACATGAGGAGCCCTGCGATGCCCGTCACCTTTGGTACTTTCATCTTCGATCCTCTCGGGTGCATGAACCGTCCCTGTCAGGATATAACAGTCCGAGTTTCCCATAAACGGAAAATGGCCGCCCGGGATCCTGATCCCGGGCGGCCGCGTACCTGCCTGAGGCAAGCTATTTGCCCGCCAGTTTCATCCTGCGTTCCCTGGCCGCAAACTTCTCGATCGTGGCGTCATCGGGGTAGAGCATCGGCTCCCTGTCGACCTGCCAGTGCAGATGATGCGGACGTTCCTGCGGGTCGTCATGACAACTGCCGAGGCTGCGTTCATCGGCGCTCTCACAATAGCGCGGCGCCTTGCCGAAGGCGGCCCTGACCTGGTAAGGGAAGGTGCCGCACTGGTCTCTGCCGTTGCTGTTGCCGCTGCGAATACCAATCGCGAAGTAGAATGGATCGACGCCAAGCACCGCGGTCATCAGCGGATAGATCGAGACCAGCATCGAGACCAGCATCGCCGCCTCCATCGTCGTGTACAGGTGCAGCGCGCCGGCCTGCGCAACATAGTAGGCGCCTCCTGCAAGCATCGCCACACCAATACCAAACCTCAGCACGCGATCGATGAGGCCGATGTTCTGGCTCGCATTGACTTGCTCTGATCGGGTAATCATGCGAATCACCTCCTTCGGTTGTGGTTCCACGATCCGCAGCCCTTGCCGCGCATCGTGTTGACACCCGTATTCAATCACCCGTGGAGGCCGGCCTCAGTGACAAGGTCACCGGTCGATGTGATGTGACATGTCTTCCAGGATGCTGCGGTCGATGATCTCGATCATGCCGCGATGCAGGCGTACCCACTGGCGGCGTTCAAATTTCTTGAGCAGGCGGCTGATGACCTCGCGTGCCGACCCGAGCTCCTCGGCCAGTTGCTGGTGTGTCGAGCAGATTCTGTCGCCGTTTCCGGACAGATCGATCAGGCAGCGTGCGAGTCGGCAGTCCATCTGTCCGAATGCGACTTCCTCAACCAGCGTGACGAGTTCGCTCATGCCTTTGCCGATGCGCGAGAAGACGTATTCACGAAACGCGGGGGAGCGGATCAGTGCCTCCTGGAATCGCGCCTCCGGGATCATCGCCAGCGTCGACGGCTCTTCGGCGATCGCTTCGGCGGCACAGGGTTCACCGGCGAGCAGGCACGAGGTCGTCAGTTCGCAGGACTCTCCGGGCGTCAGGTGATACAGCGTGATGATGTTGCCATTGTCGGAGGATTTCTGTACGCGGATAGAACCGGAGGTGACGAGCAGGAAGTGATCGCAGTCGTCCTGTTCTCGATAGGCGAACTCGCCTTCCTCCAGGCGCAGCACTCGTGCATGCGTGAGGATCGCGATCCAGCCGGGGTCGCTGATCCGCGCGAGCGCGGGAAATCGTTTCAGCCACGCGGGCAGGAGGGGAGGGGGTCTGGTCATCTTGTTATGTATGCACTGAAAGTATGCAAGGATGTAGCGGGGTGGATTCCGCCCTCGCAGAGGTTTGACCGCAGCGTGTTCGCGTCGTTCCGGCCAACGGCTCAGGTGACGGGTACAGGCGACATCCGCAGGGTTGTCTTGACGGAGTGCGCCCCCATATCATGAAGACGATTTGGAACGTGACGGGATGCTGTGACAGGCAGAAACGCAAATGGAGGCCAGATGAACAAGAAGTCCGTAAAAATCAATACCGGGATCAACGAGCAGGATCGCAAGAAGATCGCCGAGGGGCTTTCACGACTGTTAGCGGACAGTTACACCCTGTACCTCAAGACACACAACTTCCACTGGAACGTCACCGGTCCGATGTTCAACACGCTGCACCTGATGTTCGAGACGCAGTACACCGAACTGGCGACCGCAGTCGACGAGATCGCCGAACGCATACGCGCCCTCGGCGTCCATGCCCCCGGTAGCTATGCCCAGTTTTCTAAACTGACCAGCGTGCCCGAGGAGACCGGCAATCCCGATGCGATGGAGATGTTGCGCCAGCTGGTCGAGGACCACGAGACCGTAGTGCGCACGGCCCGCGGCATCTTCCCGGCCGTCGACAAGGCCAATGACGAGCCGACCGCGGACCTGCTGACGCAACGCATGCAGATCCACGAGAAGACCGCGTGGATGTTGCGCAGCATGCTGCAATAAGGCCGGAGTCGCTATGACATCGACTGCAGGTAGTTCTCGAGGCCGATCGTCTCGATGAGGCCGAGCTGTCGCTCGAGCCACCAGGTATGGTCTTCTTCGGTGTCGGCGAGCATGGCGCGCAGGATCTCGCGGGTTTGGTAGTCCTGCTTTTCCTCGCAGACCTTGATCGCCTTGCGCAGTTCCTCGATGACCGCGTACTCCAGCGCGAGATCGTTGCGGAAGATATCGGGGATTGTGGCGCCGATGTTCAATGAATCGGGCCGCTTCATTTCGGGCGTCGTCTCGAGGAACAGCAGGCGGTTGATCAGCGCATCGGCGTGCTGCGTCTCCTCCTCCGACTCGTGGTTGAGTCGCTCGTAGAGTTTTTCGTAGCCTCTGTCGCGGCAGATCCGCGCATGGATGAAGTATTGGTCGCGCGCGGCGAGTTCGCTGCGCAGCAGCTTCTGCATCTGGGCGATGACTTTGTCGTTGCCTTTCATGATCGTCCGTTCCTGTCTGTTTTGCAGGTTTACATCATCGACTGAAGATAGTTTTCAAGCCCGATGTCGCTGATCAGGCTCTGCTGGGTCTCGCTCCAGTCGATCTGTTCCTCGACCTCGTCGAGCTGGTGTTCGAGCAGGTCGCGACTGACGTAGTCCTGCGCCTGCTCGCAGACGGCAATCGCCTCGACCAGGGCGGCGCGCGTCGCCGTCAGCAGGACGAGGTCCTGGGCAAGGATCTCGGGCACGTCTTCCCCGATCAGCAGCTTGCCGAGGTCCTGCAGATTGGGCAGTCCCTCGAGAAAGAGCACGCGTTCGATCAGCGCATCAGCCAGCTTCATCGCCTGGATCGAGTGCTTGTACTCTCGCTCGTTCAGCGCGCCATAGCCGCGGTGACGCAGCATGCGGGCGTGCAGGAAGCACTGGTTGATTGCGGTCAGCTGGAACTTCAGAACGGTATTGAGGTGCTTTCTGACGTCGTTGTTGCCACGCATGGGCGGATCTCCGGAAAGGGCGCTGGCGGGGTCGGTCACGGACGGCTAATACCCGCATCCTGCATTATCCCGGAACCGGCCTGTGATATCAACTTAATGAATTTAATAGAAAATATTCTCATTATCCGGTGATTGACACGAGTGCGAAGTTAAATTAAAGTGAGAGTCGTTCTCATTTGCATCGGAGATTACCGGATGTACGTCTGCATCTGCAACGCCATTACCGACCGCGATATCCGCGACGCCGCGCGCAGCGGGGTCAACTCGATGGAGGCCCTCGGCGCCAGTCTCAATGTCGCGACCTGCTGCGGCAATTGCCGGGACTGTGCCCGCGAGGTGTTGCATCAGGCGCTGTCCGACCAGATGCCCGTTGCGACGGCCTGCGGCTGAGCACAGGAGACTTCGCCATGTCCTCATCCGTCCTGCGCGGATCTCTGCACGCTCTCGTCCTGCTGATCGCCTTTGTGGCGTTCATACCACCGGCGCCTGCCGACGATGAGCTCATCGTCTACTCCTCCCGTAACGAACAACTGATCAAGCCTCTGTTCGATCTCTATACCGAAAAGACCGGGGTGCGTATTCGTTACGTGACCGACCAGGGTGGGCCGCTGATCGCCCGCCTGAAGGCCGAGGGCGCGAATACCCGTGCCGACATGCTGATCACGGTCGATGCCGGCAACCTGTGGCAGGCGGCCAATGAAGGCCTGCTTGCCGCGGTCGCGTCTTCGACGCTGATCGAGAATATCCCCGCGCATCTGCGTGACGCCGATCATCGCTGGTTCGGTTTGTCCGCCCGCGCCCGTACGATCGTCTACAGTACCGCGCGTGTCGATCCCGCCGACCTGTCTACTTACGAGGCGCTGACCGACCCGCGCTGGAAGGGGCGTTTGTGTCTGCGCACCTCGCGGCAGGTCTACAACCAGTCGATGATCGCGATGATGATCGCGAGGTTGGGCGCGGTGGAGACCGAGAAGGTCGTACGTGGCTGGGTCGCGAACCTCGCGGCGCCGCCGTTTGCGAATGACACTGCAGTGCTGCGCGCGATCGAGGCCGGTCAGTGCGACGTCGGTATCGTCAACAGCTATTACTTCGGCCGGCTCGAAGCGCAGGAGCCGGAGATCCCGCTGGCGCTGTTCTGGCCCAACCAGGACGGCAGCGGAGTGCACGTCAATGTATCCGGCGCGGGCGTCACCCGTCACGCCCGCAACCCGGAGCAGGCGGTGCGTCTGCTCGAATGGTTCTCGACGCCGGAGGCGCAGCGCCTGTTCGCCGACCTGAACCATGAATATCCGGTCAATCCGGCGGTCCCCGCCGATCCCCAGGTCCAGGCCTGGGGTGAGTTCCGCCAGGACGAGCGCAACATCGCCGAGGCGGGCCGGTTGCAGGCGGAGGCCGTCATGCTGATGGATCGCGCCGGCTACCGTTGACATGAAGGCCGGCGCACCGGGCATCGTCACCGTAGCGCCCGCCGCGCCGGCCGGACGTCCGCCATCCCACCGCCGCTTGCTGCGACGCCCGGGTCCCTGGCATCTGCTGGCCTTCGTGCTGGCGCTGGTCGTGGCGTGGCCATTGCTGGTGCTGTTGTCCGCCTGGTTCCAGCCCGAGGGCGAGGTGTGGCGTCATCTCGTCAATACCGTCCTCGGCGACCTGGTCGTCAATACCCTGGTGCTTGCCGGCGGCGTCGCGATCGGCGTGCTGGTCCTCGGGGTTGGGCTCGCGTGGCTCACCGCGCTGTGTGATTTTCCCGGGCGTCGCTTCTTCGACTGGGCGCTGATGCTGCCGCTGGCAATGCCGGCCTACGTACTCGCCTTCGTCGTCGTCGGCATGCTCGATTTCTCGGGACCGGTGCAGGGCCTGTTGCGCGAGGCCTTCGGCCCCGGCGCTTACTGGTTCCCCGAGATCCGCTCCACCGGCGGCGTCATCACGGTGATGGTGCTGGTGTTCTATCCCTATGTTTACATGCTGACCCGCGCGGCCTTTCTGACCCAGGGGCGCAGCACACTGGAATCAGCGCGCATCCTCGGGCTCGGGCCCTGGGCAGCATTCTGGCGCGGCGTGTTGCCGATGGCGCGGCCGGCGATCGCGGCCGGCGTCGCGCTGGCGCTGATGGAGACCCTGGCCGATTTCGGCGCGGTCTCCGTGTTCAACTACGACACCTTCACGACCGCGATTTACAAGGCGTGGTTTGGCCTGTTCAGTCTGCAGGCCGCATCGCAGCTGGCGACGCTGTTACTGTTGTTCGTTGCCCTCGGTCTGCTCGCCGAACGCCGGATGCGCGGCCGGGCGCGGTTCCACGACGCGCCGCAGGCCGCGCGCCAGCAGCGCTTCGTGCTGACCGGCGTTCGCGCCTGGCTGGCGACTGCGGCCGCCACCCTGGTCTTCCTGCTGGCCTTCCTCCTGCCGCTGCTGCAGCTCGTGGTCTGGGCCTGGGCGTCGGCGGCCACGGATATCGACGCGCGCTTTATCACCTTGCTCTCGCACACGCTGTTCCTCGGCGCGACCGCTGCGCTGATCACAGTGGCGTGCGCGCTGTTGCTGGCCTACACCCGGCGCCGCAGCCATGACCGCATCACGGCATCGGCGGTCGGCATCGCGACCCTTGGTTATGCGTTGCCGGGCTCGGTGCTCGCAGTCGGGATCATGATCGCGTTCACCGGCTTCGACAATCTCGTCGCCCGCGCCGCAGCGATGCTCGGCAGCGAATGGTCGGGCCGGGTCCTCGGTGGCACGGTCTTCGCGTTGCTGCTGGCCTACCTGGTGCGCTTCATGGCGGTTGCCTACGGACCGATCGAGAGCGGGCTCGCACGCGTGCATCCCGCGCTGCCGGAGGCCGCGCGCAACCTCGGCGCGGCACCCGGCGAGGTGATGCGCAGGATCTATCTGCCCTTGCTCAGGCCGGGGCTGTTGACCGCCGCGCTGCTTGTGCTCGTCGATGTGATGAAGGAGATGCCGGCAACGCTCCTGCTGCGCCCGTTCGGCTGGGACACGCTGGCGGTGCGCATCTTCGAGCTGACCTCTGATGGCCATTGGGAGCGGGCGGCGCTGCCGGCGGTGACGCTGGTGCTGGCCGGCCTGGTCCCGGTCTACATCCTCGTGCGCAGGACCGCCACCGTTCGCTGACCCCGCTGGCATGATCTGGCAGAATACCCGCGAGAGCGAGGACCTGCTGCATGTCTATCATCCGCGAGTGGCGCCGCCGGCGCTGGCTCAGCCGTCATCCCGTGTCCGACGAAGTGTGGTCGCGCGCATCTGCGCGACTGGCGATCCTCTCCGGCTATGACGACAGCGAGCTCGCGCGCCTGCGCAGGCTGGTGACGGTCTTCCTGCGCGAGAAATCCTTCGCCGCGACCCACGAGCTCGTGCTGACCGAGGCAATGCGGGCGCGGATCGCGCTACAGGCCTGCATCCCGGTTTTGAACCTCGATCTCGACTGGTATCTCGACTGGGAGACCGTGATCGTCTATCCCGGCAAGTTCGGGCACCGCCGTCACCGGACCGATGACGATGGCCTGGTGCACGAATGGGATGAAGTCATGAGCGGCGAGGCCTGGGAGCAGGGGCCGGTGATCCTGTCCTGGGCCGATGTCACCGCCTCAGGCCGCGGCGACGGCTACAATGTCGTCATCCATGAGCTCGCGCACAAGCTCGACATGCGTAACGGCCCGCCTGACGGCTTTCCGCCGTTGCATCGCGGCATGCCCCCGGCGCAGTGGAGCGCGGCCTTCACCGCGGCCTTCGACGATATGAACCGCCGTCTCGACGCCGGCGAGCCGATCGCGCTCGATCCCTACGCTGCGGAGGATCCGGCCGAATTCTTCGCGGTGATGAGCGAGTACTTCTTCGAGCAGCCGGGGCGGCTGCATACGAGCTACCCCGGGGTCTATGACCAGATGCGGGCGTTCTATCGCCAGGATCCCCTCTCCCGGGCGCCGGCGAGCCCGGGGGGGCGACAGCACCCCCTGTCGCCTGTATCATAGACGCACCCGGCGCATGGGTAATACTTGACTATTTTAGTCAAGTATTATATCGTTGTCCGCAAGTTTTCCAGTATCCCACTGATTCATAATTGGTTCCTGATTGCGGATAGCTGCCGCGCGAGTGACGAGGTCCATGGTTGACGCAAGTCGAAAACTCGAACACCTGATCGACCGGGAGTACAAGGCCGGATTCATCACCGATGTCGAGCAGGACAGCCTGCCGCCCGGCCTCAACGAGGACATCATCCGCGAGATCTCCCGGCTGAAAGATGAGCCGGCGTTCATGCTCGAATGGCGCCTGCAGGCGTATCGTCACTGGCTGACGATGAAGGAGCCGTCCTGGGCTCATGTCCATTACCCGCCGGTCGACTTCCAGGCCCTCAGCTATTTCTCGAAGCCGAAGAGTGACAAGGACCGACCCAAGAGCCTCGACGAGGTCGATCCGAAGCTGCTCGAGACCTATGCAAAGCTTGGGATCCCTCTGCATGAACAGGAGATGCTCGCCGGCGTCGCCGTCGACGCGGTATTCGACAGTGTGTCGATCGGGACGACCTACAAGGCCAAGCTCGCTGAACTGGGCATCATATTCTGCTCATTCTCCGAGGCTGTGCAGGAGCATCCCGAGCTGGTCCGTAAATATCTCGGCACGGTCGTGCCCTGTACCGACGATTTCTACGCGACGCTGAACTCCGCGGTATTCAGCGACGGATCCTTCGTGTATATCCCGCCCGGCGTGCGCTGTCCGATGGAGCTGTCGACCTATTTCCGCATCAATGCCGCGAACACCGGCCAGTTCGAGCGCACGCTGATCGTGGCCGAGGAAGGCTCCGAGGT
>CAYLKC010000009.1:0-34700 GCA_964384095.1 uncultured Chromatiales bacterium | reverse complement strand
GCTGTGCCTGCAGGCGGGCGAGGGTCTCGGTGTAGTCGCCGGCGATCTCGATGATACGACCGTCGGTGCGCAGTGCGCCGCAGAATTTCTTGCGGGCATCGCCGTCCATCGCCTTCACCTCGTCAAAGGTATTGCAGCCGGCGGTGACGACGTTCAGGTCATAGACCTCGCGGGTTCCATGGTTGTTGCCCGGAATCGCCAGCACGATCTCCTGGTTCGGGAGCGATGCATCGATCTGGTTCCAGCGGGTATACGGGTTCGCGACGATGCGGCCGTCACGCGGAACCTGGGCCGCCTGGGCCAGGAACACGTGACGCGGTTCCAGCGCGAAGGTGCCGGAATCGGAGCGCGAAGCAAAGACGATGCCGTCGTAGCCGAACTTGACCTCAATGGCCTGCTTGACACCGTTGTTCTGGCACGCGGTCTTTTCCGCATCGGTGATCGCGCGCGAGGCATTGCCGACATCAATGGTATCGAGCCCGACGCCGGAGCAGAACTGGCGCATGCCGCCGCCGGTACCGCCGGAAGCGACGACCGGAGTCCGGAACTGGGCGAAGCTGTTGCCGAATTCCTCGGCGACGATCGACGAGAACGGCAGGACGGTGGACGATCCGGCCACCTGGATGGTGTCGCGGGCCAGCGCGTTCGCGGACAGCGCGAGGCCGGTGCACGCGGCAAGGGCAAGGGCGATCTTGAACTTCATATCAATGTCTCCTGACAGTTGCTTGGGTCAACGAGCAACAGTCTGCATGGTCATTGTGACGATTCTAGGGCGGGTATATGACAGATTTGTTACAGGCAGTGACGGCAAGACCGGCGCTGGGCCTGTCGCCGGATTTACGCCAGGGGACAGCGGTACGATCGGCAAGTATCTGCGTTGCCAAAAAAAAAGCCCGGTTTCATCGCTGAAACCGGGCCAATCGTCAGGAGAGTAGATCGAGAGGACTGCTGGTACTACTTTCATGCTATATGAAAGGGGCACATCCCTGTGCGTTGGCACGCTCCCTGTTCGGTAAATCAGTCCGGGAGACGAAGGCGAACGACGCGTCCGTCGAACGACAGGATCATCGGCAGGTGCCCGTGCTTCCCTTTCCGGACCTGGTTCCTGCCCCCGCCCGTCCTGGGCGGGAAAAACTTGCGAAGCAATTTCTTCATCATGGTTCCCTCCATCGCCTACCATCTCAGGTAGGAAGTAATGCTTTATGGTGTGAACTATACGCCCATGATAAGAAGTTGTCAACGTTCCTCATAAAACTTGAACAAGAATTATCTATATGTATTTACTGGTTTTTTAATGAATCAACGTCATCGGAATGAAAATTTTCCGTCCGTTGCGCCCTGTATCACTCCCGATACGAGGTCTCACAGGTAGAATGCAGCGATGGGCAATCGACTGACCAGGATCTTCACCCGCACCGGCGACAAGGGCGGCACCGGCCTCGGTGACGGCAGCCGGGTCGAGAAAGACCATCCGCGTATCGAGGCGATCGGCGACATCGACGAGCTGAACAGCGTACTCGGTCTGCTGCTGAGCCACGAGTTGCCGAAGGACATCCATCACTCGCTGAGCGAGATCCAGCAGTCGCTGTTCGATATCGGCGGCGAACTCAGCATGCCGGGCACGCAGGCGTTCGACGCGCAAGCGGTCACTCATCTGGAAAAGCAGCTCGAGATGTACAACGCGACGCTGACGCCGCTCAGGGAATTCATCCTGCCGGGCAGTACCGAGGCCTCGGCCCGCTGTCACCTTGCGCGCGCGGTCTGCCGTCGCGCGGAGCGTCACATCGTGACGCTGTCGCGCGCCGAACCCGTCAACGAATCCATCCTGGCCTACGTCAACAGACTCTCGGACCTGCTGTTCGTGATCTCCCGCGTGCTGACCCACCTCGGCGGCGGCCAGGAGATCTACTGGCGCTCCCCCCGCCTGCGCGGCAAGTAATATTCCCCCCTTCGCTTGCGAGCATGCACACAGTAATCCCCCCTTCGCTTGCGAAGGGGGGAATTATTATTTCCGCGCGCGATCGATCGCTTCGCAGAGCCGTTCCAGGCCATCGAGGATGCGCGGTGTCGGCCGCGAGATCAGGTCAGACGGGATGCCATACAAGTGACCGTCGCGCACGGCGGCGATCGCGGGCCAGCGCCGCCAGGCATCGAGTTGTTCGGCATTGCGCTCGTCGGACGCGCTGTTGACGATGACCTCGGGGTTCGCCGCGATCACCGCCTCGATCGAGACCGCCGGCGCAATCGGTTCGATTCCCCCGAAGATATTGATGCCGCCGCAGAGGCGGATCGAATCGGCGATGAAGTGACGGTCATTGATCGTCATCAGCGGCCGTTCCCAGATCTGGTAGAACACCGTCACCGGCGCGCGGCCGGCGTAGCGTTGCGACAGCGCCCCGAAATCACGCCGAAACGATTCTGCGGCGATCGCGGCTGCCGTCCCGGTGCCGGCCAGTAGACCGAACGCTTCCAATGCCCGCGGGATTTCCCGTATCGCGCCGATCTCCGAGACATAGACCGGCAAGCCGAGGCGCGCCAGTCTGGCGAGATCTCCGCTGTCATTGCCGGTCTGCCAGCCGATCACCAGATCCGGTCCGAGCGCGATCACCCGTTCGATATCGATACGCCCCGCGTTGCCGACGCTCGGCAAGGCGCGGGCCGCTGCCGGCCAGTCGCTGAACTCGACGACCGCGATGACGCGATCGCCGGCGCCGACCGCAAACAACAGTTCGGTGACATGCGGCGCAAGACTGACAATGCGCGATGCCGGGCGATCGAGCGTCAGCGTCTGTCCACGATCGTCGACGAGTTCCAGCGCAACGGCCGGTGACACAGCGAGGGACGCCAGCATGAACAGGAAGACTGCACGGGCGGCGCTCATTCTCCCGGCGGCGGCACGGCCTCGAACGCCAGCGCCGGCGGCCGTTCGCCGCCACCGCGTATCCGCACGCGCGCTGCATAGGCAATGCTGTAACGGAACATCGCGTGCAGCGGCGTATCGAGCACATGACTGACGATCGCGCGGAGGGTGCCGGCGTGGCCGACGATCAGCACCTGCCCGTCCGGGTGGCGTTGCAGGATCTCACGCCAGCAGTCGACGACGCGGGCGCGGAAGTCCTCCGGATCCTCGGCGCCTTCCGGGCGGGCATGGACGGGATCGGCATGGAATCGCCGCAACTGATCGGGATCGATCCGGCGCAGTTCGTCCGGGCTGCGCCCTTCCCAGGCGCCGAAGCCCTGTTCCTGCAGGCGCGGATCGACGATCACCGGGACGCCATGACGCTCGCCGAGGGCATCGGCAAAGGCGCGGCAGCGGCGCAGCGGCGAGGTATAGATGACATTCCACGGACAGCCGTCACCGACCGCGGCCTGCATCTGTTGCCAGCCCTTGTCTGTCAGCGGGTCATCGACGCTGCCGCGATAACGGCGCCCGCCTTCCGGCTCGCCGTGCCGGATCAGATCCACGGTCGTCGCCACGGCGCCCCGGAGAGTCAGCTCATCCAGCCGATGATGGTAAGGACCGCGAACACCGTGATCCATGCAATCACGGTACGCCGGATCAGCGCCTGCGCATCCGCGATTGCTGCGCGCAAGGCGCCGGAATCGGTATCCGGTATCTCCCCGTCAGGGATCTCATCGATGCGCAGAGAACCGAGCCCGCTGTTGATGAGCACGCCGCGATTGCCGCTTGCGAGATCGACGCGCCACTCGGGACCGGCGGTACGCCAGCGGTGGATCGCATCGACGAAGCTGCCGATGATGCCGTAGCACAACGCAGTGATGCGCGCAGGGATCCAGTCGAGCAGCGCCTGCAGGCGCAGCACGGCCTCGATGAAATCGGGTTCGAACGCGCGGCCGCTGTGCAGCACACCCTTCAGTTGGGCAGTCGAGCGATAGAGCATCGCACCGACCGGGCCGAGGACCACGAACCAGAACAGGATCGCGAGCAGACGTTCATGATTGCGGACCAGCAGCGTCTCGATGACGAGGCGGTTCATCCCGGCCGCGTGCTCCGCCTCGCGGCCCTGCAATAGTTCACGCACGCGCAGATAGGCACCTTCGGCATCCTCGCGCTCGAGCGCGCCCAGGTACTCATCGACCTGCTCGTCGGCGCCGCGGTTGCCGATGCACAGGATCAGCACCAGCACCGAGAACACCAGCGTCACCAGCCAGACGATGAAGCCGGAGCCGGACGCCAGCGCAGACTGCAGCAACCCGACCGCGACGACGCCCGGTGCGATTGCAAGCAATACGCCGCGCGGGCCGTTGAACCATGCCGTAGCGCCCTGGCGCTGGTGCAGCCAGCCGGCGAACGAGATCAGCCACTGGAACGGCTGCGTCGCGCCGAACGACTTCCAGTAGCGCTCCGTTGCGATCGCGATCAGGATGGCGATCAGACTCATGGTCACGTTACCTTGTCGTTGAATGCGGGTGACGGGGCATCGAGCAGAGTATACAACCGATTCCAGTCGAATTCGCGCCCCGGATCGGTCTTGCGGCCGGGAGCGATGTCACAGTGACCGACGATGCGGTCGGGCGTGATGGCGGGCCATGCCCGCATCAGCACGCGTGCGATCGCGGCGAGCCGCTCGTACTGCACGGCCTCGTAGGGCAGGTCATCGCAACCCTCGAGCTCGATGCCGATTGAAAAGTCGTTGCAGGCCGGACGGCCAAGGAAGCTCGATGCGCCGGCATGCCAGGCCCGCGCCCCGAACGGGACATATTGCGTCACCTCGCCGGCGCGATCGATCAGGACATGCGCCGACACCGGGCGGTCGTGGATCGCGCGGAAATACGGATGGGCATCGGGGTCCAGCGAGTTCGTGAACAGCGCGTCGATGAAGCCACCGCCGAATTTGCGCGGCGGCAGGCTGATGCCGTGGACGACGAGCAGCTCGATCGCGCAACCATCCGGACGCGCATCGCGGTTCGGCGACGGGAGGCGCCGCGCCGGGGACAGCCAGTCGTCATCGAGTATGAAATCCATGGCGCAGAAGATAGCGCAAACGCCGGCCCTTGTCCGCAGGCGTCGAGGCGTTCAGGGACGGGTCGAGGGGTGTTGCAGCAGGGTCGCCTTGAGGTCGAGGGCGTCCATCAGCTCGATGTCGCGGAAGCGCGCATCGCGGAAGCGGCTGACCAGCGTGATGACCAGGTAGTCACCGTCCCGGCGCAGCGTACGCCCGCCGAGGATGAACTTGCGGCCATGGGCCGGCAGATCGATCGTGACGATCAGGTTCCGGCGCTCGGCGACCTCGCCGGCCGCGCGGTCGAGTCTGAACTTCATCGACGATTCGGTGAAATCGACCATCATCGCGGGGCATGGCGGCGCATCGTCGCTGGTTTGCAGGCTCACCGGGATCGCGGTGCGCACGCGCACCTGCTGGCGCTGATCGATATGGTTCAGCGTGTCGGTCTGGACCTCGAGCACGACGACGGCATGATTCGCGTAATAGCCCTCGCGCAACAGCGTGCGCTTGCGCACGACGCAGTTCACATGCGGCACGCCGCGCGCGTTCGACAGCGACATCAGGGTCAGCGTCTCGCCGCGCTGCAGAAAACCGCCGGTCTCGAGCGCGACGCGGCGGTCGTAGTCAAGGTCGCCCTCCATGCCGCCTACATAGGGGATCAGCAGGCAGAAGTTGCGCACGCCGGACAGCCGGCGATCCTTCCAGTCCTCGTCGACGGTGAACACCGGCTCGCCGCTGGCCTCGTCGATCCGGATATCGTGCCGGGTATAGACCAGACGGTTGTCGATACCGTAGGCAATGACGATCGACTCGAGAACGATGTCCTTGCGGTGCTCGGGGTAGTAACGGATCTTGCCGCTGATCGGGAAGCAGCGCATGACCTCGGCCAGGCGCTGCGGGTCGATGAACTCCGGCGCCTCGTCCCGCGGCATCGCCGCCGCGGCCGCACGCGTGCGACCGAAGAACCCCCTTGTCAGTTTTGGCATCAACATGGCCATTGGATAAGGCAAGATTGATGCCAGAACTTGCGCCCTGCCCGCCGGTCTCGCGCCCCGCGGCAGCGCGGCGACACCACCCCCTCATTTGCATGCGCCCGCAAATCTTGCTAAAAACATCAAACAAAACAATACGAGAGGAGTGTCCGATGAATCCGCATCACCGGTTCGGGAATCGGGGTTTCAGCGCCGTCGCGACGGCCTTTGTGCTCGCAATGGTCTTCATGGTCGCGGGCTGCGCCGGCACCTCGGGCGGCAATCAGCGGTCGGCCGTTGCCGGCGACCCGGAGGCCCAGTGCCGGGCGGCGATCGCCGCAGTCAGCGAGCATTGCGCCGGCGAAGGCGCGGATTCATCGGCCTGCGCGGAGGCCAAGTCGCGGTCGAGGAATCTCTGCATCCAGGAGTGACGGGTCCGCCGGCGAGGGCGATGGTGCCGGCGAGAGGAATCGAACCTCCGACCTACTGATTACGAATCAGTTGCTCTACCGACTGAGCTACACCGGCGAAGGCGTGGTCCAGCTGTCTGGACGGTAAGGGAAAACGAAAGGCCGGGGCAGTATAAAAGATCGCCCCCGGTGCGACAAGCCGGGAACGTGGCGCTCGCTCAGGCCCCGCCGGCAGCCGCCTGACGAGGGCGCACCCGCACGACCACATCGATGCCGTCGATGACCGTCCCCTCCGGGGGCACCGGCAGGCCGAGGATGTTGATTGCATCCTGGTCGAGATCCATCAGCTTCCCGGTATCGACATTATAGATATGGTGATGCGGATGGGTCGTCGAATCGTAGAACACCTTCGACGGGTCGATGATGACCTCACGGATCAGCCCCTTGCGACTGAACAGGCCGAGCGTGTTATAGACCGTCGCCTTGGAGACGTAACCGTGACGCGCGTTGACCTGCTCGAGGATCTGGTCAGCGGACAGGTGCTGCGGCTGCGCGAACAGCACACCCGCGATCTGGATGCGCTGGTGCGTCGGCTTGATGCCATGCTCGTGGAGCATCGCGACGATTTCCGGATTGGCCTGGCTGAATGGCATGACTGCACACCTCTTCCCGTCCCGCGCCGGCTGACCGTTGCGGGGCATACATCGGATCCGAAGTTCGTATTTTAGACTGATTACAGGCAGATTTCATCCAGTCCTTGCGCCCCGAGGCGGGCAGCTATATATAAGTGCCTGATTCGCCGGGCATGCCTCATGCTCAACCCCGCCGGAAGTTTGCCGCTAACCCTGCTGACAACAGACGGATCACCGTCGGGAGAAGGAGGCAAGATGCAAGGCACGGCAAACGCAGTCAGACAGGTCGCCCCGGCTGCACCGGCGACCCACGGCGACACCTGGAACAACCGCGCGGTCTTCCGCAGCGACCGGGTCTTCTATCACGCGGCGCTCGACGGCGGCAACGCTGGCTGGTGCTTCACCGTTCGCGGCGGCAAGGTCTACGGGCCGTTCCCGTCGCGCAGGATCGCCGAGCATATCCTCTCGGGGCTGATCGAGGCCTTCAAGCGCGCCGGCGATACCGGGGGTCGCTGACCCCCACCCACATTCCTCAACTTTCCGGCCTGCTCGCCGTTAATCGGAACAGGCCCGGCCCTGCCGTGCCCGAGTGCCCGACCCTGACCGGATAACGGCATCACCCAATGGAAAACTTCCTGCCGACGCTGGCGATAGTCATGACCGAGATCGCGCTGGTACTGCTGATCCTGGTCGGGTTTCTGGTGTTCCGCCTGCATCTCCAGCGCCGGCTGCACGAGACCGAACTCGACACGCTGATGGGCCTGGCCGGCGTCGCGGGCAAACTGCAGGATAGTCCGCCCACCCCCGTGCCGACGCCCCGCATCGCCGACGTTGCATCGCAGGCGGTCACCGACACCGCCGTACCGGCGCCGGACGCGGAGATCCCGCCGGCAACGTCGCGCGCAGGCGAAGTCAACGATGTGGAATTGGAGGGCCATATCGACGCGGCGCTATCCGAGATCCGCGCAGCGATGGAGCACCTGGACAGCCGGCTCGACCAGTTCCGGCACGAACACACCCTCCTCGCCGGACAGTTCCGCAAGCTCGTCGAGGAAGGCAACAACGAGGTCCACTACTCGCGCAGGGACCTCGACCGGATCTTCCAGGTCGTCAACGACCTGCGCAGGCAGCTGGGCGATCTGTCCGGCAACTTGCACACCCCGGGACAGGTCGCCGCCACGCGGCCACCGACCGTCGCCCATGAGCGCGTGCAGCCCCCGCCCGCAAACGCACCGGCAGGCACCCGGTCGCCACCACCATCACCGGTCGACACCAAGGTCGCGCAGACGCCTGTGCCTCCGGCCACGACCGCCGAACCCGCCTCCGGCATCTGGCTGGAGGGGATCGCTGTCGAGGAGATCAATATCAGCGACCTCGATGTCGAGGATCCCCATGGGCTGAAGGACGGACGCCCGCGCCCGTCTCGCTTCGATGAAGACCGGATCTTCTTCCAGTCCTCGCTCGAGGATGGACTCGAGCAGGGCTGGTATTTCACTGGCTACGGCGAACGCCCCCAGGGCCCGTTCGCGGACCGCGCAGCCGCCAGCCGCGTCATGCAGGAACTGCATGATCAACTGCAGGGGTCCGCCGCCGGCGAGCGCCAGGTCACCGGCAATCCCTGACGGGCGCAGCTGACAGGCAAAAAAAAACCCCCGGCGGAGGGCAGGCCGGGGGCGACACTGGAGAGACTATCTGGAGAGAGTGAAGCGGTGTTACAGGATAGGACCGGGGACCTCCGGATTGGTTCCCGGAAATCCGCCCCGCGGGCAAAAAAAACCCCGCGAGGGGAGCGGGGCAAGGAGGGGTGGTGCGGGTAATACCAGGAGAGACCAGACTGCGATAAATCAGGCCCTCGCCTTCATGCAGCCCTGCAGGTCACGATCGCCGACCGGGCCGCGATAGAGCGCGGGTATATTGATATTCGTCAATGGCTTACGAACTTTATCCCGGGTCGGCCCGGTGGCCGTCGCGGTGGCCATCTTGTCCCCCGCAGGGGTCCTGGCGTGTTGCTGGCCGGTTTTCATCAGTCACCTCCAATTCGGTTAGCAGGTCTTGCCGGAAATCCTGCATGCCTCATGCCAACCCACTCGATCAACCATGAATAACTAAATATAACAATAAGTTGCTGCTATTTATCGTTGTGAGGGGGCGCCGGCGTTTTGCCGGCCGCTGACTCGAAACGGGGACACTGGCGGGGCGGGTGTGTCAGAAATGGTGCGGCGGGGCTACAGTCGTTGTGCCCGCATCCCCCCTGCCCCCCTTCGCGAGCGAAGGGGGGGTGCGCTACGGAATTCAGCAGATGCCGCTAACTGCCCGTAATTTCAAGTAGCGCGCCCACAGCAAGCAGGACCAGCAGCACCCCCCCACTGCAGATGAAAGTCACATGCAGGAGCTTTCCAAATCCGTTCAGTGCGCTCCAGGGTGGTGGTAGTTCCCTGGGCAAGATTTCAGTAGCTATAGCCGAACGGACGAGCCACTTTTTAGGCAAAACGAACCAGAGTGCCGCGCCGGACATACCGCACAGCAACAAACTTGCATACAACCCGTTCCAGATCATGTCAGCATCTACTAACGCATTGTTGCCGAGAGTCCCCCACTTACGAAACTACCCCCCACGGCCTGGGCGTAGTAACCGGACATCAATGCTGCATTCGTGCCAAGCATGCGCCCGCCTCCCTGACCACTTCTTGCCACGGAGAGCGCATTCACCAGTCCGATCTGTCGACCGATCACGCCTGATGTAACACCAACAGCACCAGCAATAGCGGCATCAAGCAGCGAAGCATCACATTGCCTTCGATCGAGGTAATAGCCCGTCACTCCTGAAACAGCTCCTGTAATCGCGTTAAACAACACTCCCCCGCCGACAAAAAATCCCGAAATTGCCCCGGAAACTATGCCGGCAGTAAATGATTGGCCTGTCGATACCGCAAGGGAGCCGCCTGCCATTCCCCCCAGAATGCCACCGATGACATTAACCAGCAGCTCTCCGTCCGGGTCGATGAAATTAACCGGGTCGTTCGATACATAGGCAAAGAGGTTCGTATCTCCGCCCGAGAATCCGATCGGGTCTCGGGTGGTCCAGCGGGCGGTGCGGGGATCGTAGTCGCGGGCGCCAAAGCGGACGAGGCCCGTGTGCGGGTCGTGAAGGCCGCCGGCGAAGCCGAAGGGCTGGAAGCCGGGGTTCGTGTCGCTGATGATGTTGCCCCAGACGTCGTAGTCGATGCGCTGGGTGATCGTGCCGTCATCGGCGTTGATGACCAGCCGCGGACTGCCAAGGTGATCGGAGAGGATGCGGAAGGTCGCGCCCTCCCGGATCATGTATGCCGGCACGTTCGGCTGGTCGGCATAGACGAAGCGACTGACGACATTGCCGGCGCCGTCGAGTTCGACGACGGGATTCAACTGATCCTGATAGAGGAAGGCCTGTACGAGCACGCCGTCGATCTTCTTTCCGATGCGGCGATTCCTGCCATCGATCACATAGTCGATCACGACCTCCCCGGGCAGCATGACCCGGCGCAGGTTGCCGAATGCATCGTAGTCATAGGCCGTCGTCGCGCCCGCTTCGACCCTGCTCGCGAGTTCGCCGTTCGCGGTATAGCCGTAGCCCACGCCATCATAGGTCAACAGCCGGTCCTGCGCGTCATGGGTTGCGATGACGGCGCCGTTGTGGCGGATGCGGTTGCCGTTCGGGTCATAGCCCCAGGTGGTGGTGACGCCATTACGGGTCATGCCGGTCAGGCGGCCGGCAAGGTCGTAGTCATAGCTGTCCACGACGCTGACCCCGTCGATCGTCTCGCTCCTGACGGTGATGCGGCCGAGGTCATCACGCACGTAGGAAAACCCGGCAATCGGGGCGTCATCGTGATGGACAGTGTGCGCGACCGGCTCGGCGAATGCGTTATAGCTGATACTGGTCGTGATGCGGCCGAGACGCGTGCCTGCGGGCAAACCGCTGTCCCCGTCGCGGATGAGTTCGAGCGCGCCGGCACTCACCGGTAATCCGTCGTCGTCGTGACCCAGTTCGATCGATTCATCGTCGACCGCGATCCGGACCGGCCAGAAATTGTCGTCGTAGTCGTAGCTCACCATGCCGCTGACCTCGCCGTTCGTCATTTCCGCCAGCGGCAGGTGACCGTCCCAGTCATAATCGAGGGTCCCGCCGTCCGGCGCCGTGATCCTGCTCAATTGACCGGTGGCGGGCAGGTAACTGTAACGGTACTGGCCATGCGCTGAGCTGAGCGACTCGAGGCGGCCGCCGTCGTCATAAGCGAGCGCAAGGATCCCGCCATCGGGGCGTTCGACCTGCGTGAGCTGCCGGTCCTCGTTGTAGTCATGGCGGCTATCGGTCGCGATACCCGGTAGTCCGGGCGCGGTGTAGCCTTGCTCCAGATCGACCGCGTTATAGGTGAAGACATGCGCGTCACGACCAGGCGGCAGGATCGCAATGGTGTTGCCGTTCGGATCATACATATAGTCGATCACGCGGTCATCGGGCAGATGCCGGCGTGTCAATCGCCCGGAAGTATCGTATTCGTAGCGACTGACGCGACCGGCCGGATCCGACATCGAGGCCAGATGACCGTTGTCGTCATAGCCGAATCCGTACACGCGCGCGTCGTCCGCATCCGTGCCGTTGGCAAGTGCGACGAGACGGCCATGATCATCATAGTGATACGCAATCGCGGCGAGCCCTGGCAACGCCTGCGCCGCGACGCGTCCCTGTACATCAAAATGCGTGACCAGCGTGCGTCCCTCCGCGGTGACGCCGGTCAGCGTGCCCGCCGCGGCGTCATGGCGCGTCGAGTAGCGGCGGCCATTGTGAATCACGACCTCTTCGAAACTGCTGTCATCGACCCTGCGTTCGACGCGGGTGACATTGACACGTCCAGCGGGCGTCGCGACGGTCGTGCTTGCAGGCACCGGCGCGTTCACCGAGAAGCGCGGATCAGGGGCGATGACCGTAGTCACGGCGACACCGTTGGCCAGGGTATGCACGCGACCGCCATGGCGATCGATCATCAGGATGTCCGTCGCGCCATCGGCAAGCCTGCGCTCGCGACGCTGTACGCCGTCTGGCAGCTGATCGACGAAATAACGGCTCACCCTGCCCGCCGCAGAAGTCATCTCGACCTCGTGGCCGGCCTCCCGGTCCGCGCGCAGGAGTTGCCAGCCGCCATCCGCCGCATCGGCTGTCATGGTCAGGCGCCCGTCCGGGGTATAGGCATAGGTCGCGGCATGGCCGCGGGGATCGAAGACCGCTTCCAGCAGGCCTTGCGCATCATGGGTCAGGCGATGGGTCGCGCCGTCCGGTGCAACCGCCATCGCCAGGTAGCCGCCGCCGTCGATCGATAATGCAGTGCGCTGTCCCGCGGGCGCAACGATCGCGACCGGATCGCCGGCCGCGTCGCGTTCGATCAGGGTACGGTTGCCATCGCCATCGTCGATGGCGATGAGCCGACCGACGTCATCATGGGTGAAGGCAAGTCGCAACGCGCCGGTCAGTGCGTCACGCGTCTCGAGATGGCGGCCGGCCGGGCTGAAGACATGGACCTCGCGCGCGTCTGCCGAGGCCAGCGCGTGGTCGTGATGACCGAGACGCGGCAGCGCCGGACCGATGCGTCGTATCCGGTTAGCGCCACCCGACTCGATATAATACAGGCTGCCGTCGGGACCGGTCGCGACCCGGAATGGCATCAGCCCGACTATCGATACCGGCGTGCCGTCGTCAAACAGCATCCCGCCACCGGCAAACGTCTCGATGACACCATCCATGCCGACGCGACGGATGCGGAAATTTTGGGTATCGGCGATATAGAGGCTGCCGTCGCGGCCGAACGCAACGCCGCTCGGCTGGCGCAGACGCGCCTGGGTCGCGAGTCGGCCATCGCCCGAGAAACCGCCGAGGCCAATACCGCCCGGACCGGAACCGGCAACGGTCCGGATGATCCCGTCGAGGCTGATCCGGCGTATCCGGTGGTTGGCCATGTCGGTGATATAGAGACTGCCATCGGGTGCAATCTCGACATGTGCCGGCGACGTCATGCGCGCAAGCGTGGCCGGGCCGCCGTCGCCGGACAGCCCGTTGACGCCGGTGCCGGCGATGGTCGTGATGATGCCATCCGGGTCGACCCGACGGATTCGTGCGTTGCCGACATCTGCGATATAGATGCTGCCGTCCGCGGCCACCGCGATGCCTTCCGGCACCACGCCCGCCTCCGTCGCCGGACCACCATCGCTGCTGAACTCGAAGCTGCCGTTGCCGGCGACGGTCTCGATGATGCCGTCAGGGCGGATCCTGCGCACTCGATTATTGCCGGCATCGGCGAAGTAGACGCTACCGTCCGGCCCCAGCGCGACATCGAAGGGGTCTCTGAGTCCGGCCTCGACGGCCAGACCGCCATCACCGCTGAAACCGCACTCGCCGGTGCCTGCCATCGTCGTGATGATGCCATCGGGTCCGACGCGGCGGATCCGGCAGTTGTTCCGGTCCGATATATAGACGCTGCCGTCCGGGCCGACGGCGATCCCGGTCGGCTCGTTGATCGCGGCCAGTCGCGCCGGACCACCATCGCCGCTGAAATCGGCATCGCCATTGCCCGCGACAGTCGTGATGACGTCGCGCACACCCGAAATGCCGCTGCGACTGCCGTCACCGTAATGGAGCCTGGCCGCGACGGGATCGTAGGCGTGATGGATATCGAAGGTCCAGCCGCCGAGCCCGTGGACACGGGCATCGGGGACGCCGATCACCGCCGTCGCCTCCTGCCACAGGATCAGCTCATCGCGCGCGACAGCGCTCATCGGCACGCCGGACAGCGCGGCGAAGCTGCGCTCGAGCTCGGCCGGTTCGTAATAGACCGGCCGGTAGACATAACCGATGCGGATCGTCGCAACCGCGCTGCCCGGCCAGGCGCGGCCGTAGACATCGCGGCCGTCCCACGAAAAGCGGTGCTGGAGACCGGTCGCGGGCGGGAAGCGTTCGGTAAAACGGCGGCCCGCGACGCTGACCTCGAGCTCGATGCGACGAAGGCTGGCCGGGACTACAGGTCCGCTCAGAGCGATATCGAGCGTATAGGCCGACCGCCTGCCGGCCACGCGATCGCTCGCATAGACCAGTCGATAGGACGTGCCGGCGACCGGCAGACTCATGCGCAGGATCTGGTTTTCGCATTCGATGACCGATCCGCGCCGGCAGTCGGGATCGTCCACGCCCTCGTCCGCCACCGGCGCCTGCATCGCCGGCGGGCGCGCGTCCGCCGGCGGTCCGTAGGGCCAGTTGAAGTCCCACGGCGTGAAATGGTCGACCGCCACGCGCCACAGGCCCTGTCCGGCGGGATAGAGTTCAGCGAGCGCGCGGCGTTCGTCGTCATCGATCCCGAGCACGGCCAGTGCCTCGATGCCGGCGGGTGCTCCGCTGCCGTCGATATCGAGCATGGCCAGGCCCGCATTCACCGACAGCACGCGGATCACGCGGCCGTTCGGGGCCGGGATCCACGCCGCGCGGGCGCGATCGTACCATCCCGCCGGCACCGCGCCGCCGACCGGGAAATCCATGAAGTTCTCGACGTAGGCGGTTACCGGGCGATCGAAGCGGACCTCGCGCGCGCCGGCGGCGATCGCCTCGTCGACGGAATACTCGACCGCGTAGGTATACGCCGAGCCCGGCGGCAACGTGCCCGGCATCGCCGCCGGGCCTTGCCCGCCGACAGTGTATTCCGTCGCGCGGACATGGAGTGTCGCCAGCGTCTGCACATCGCCGTCGGGCAGGACGAGCTCGGCGCGCGTGCCGGCCGGGAACATCAACGTTGCACGGCGACTGCCATCGGCATCGCTGACGACGCTGCCGCGGGCGACCTGCAGCAAGGCCGTCGCACCCGACAGGTCCACCGTCGTGACCTCGCCATCGGGCTCGAGCAGGACGACATCGGGCGCCGGCGCAAAGTCCTGCCACGGCGTCTCGACCACGCGCTGTGCCGGCAGGTAGCCGGGCTTGTCGAAATTGACGATGACCCGGCCGCCGCCGTTGACTGCGAGATCGAAAAGGCCATCGGCGCGGCTCAGGGTATGACCAAACTGCGGCTGATCGTGAATGGTGACGGTCACGCCCGGCAATGGCGCGCCGTCGCGGTCGAGCACACGGCCACGCAACACCGCGACACGCACCGGATCGATCGCGCCGGCATCGACGCCACGCTGGACCGGATTCGCACCCTGGTACAGGAACGCGATCGCTTCGCCAAGCAGCGCCGTGGCGGAGGGGAGATACGCCGGCGCGATGGTCTGAGGATCGGGGGGCAATGCGTCCGGCGGCACATCGGTCGTGACGACGACCGTGTCGCCGGCGTTGCCCGCGGCATCGGTCTGCGCGATCACATAGGCATCGCCGGCCTGACCGGCCAGCACGGCAATGAATGCGCCGCCGACATCGGCAATCACGGTCACGCTGTCGCCGCTGCGCTGGTTCGTGATCCTGACCAGGCTGTCGGGCTCGACGCTGCCCCCCTCGCCGGTCACGGTCACCTGACCCTCGAGCGGCATACCGATATCCATCCTGCCGGTGTCCGGCAATCCGGGCGTCTGCGTATCCAGGGTCACGGTCAGTTCGATCACGCCGCTGTTGCCTGCCCGGTCCACGGCCACGAGGCGAATAGCATTGACGCCCTCGGCCAGCGTGTACGCATGCTCGAAGCGCAGCGCCTGATCGGTCACGACCGGCTCGCCGCCGATGTCGAGGCCGGCCGGTTCACTGACGCTGCCGGTCAGCCACAATTCCGGCTGATTTGTCAGCAGGTGGTCGTGGGGAAAATCGACGGTGATCACCGGCGCGACCGTGTCCGGTAAGGGCAGCAAGGTGACGCTGTTGTCCGTGCGATTGGTGACGACTGCGATCCTCGCCACGGCATCGATCGCAATGACCTCGGGGTGCCTGCCGGTGGCCAGCGTCCCGATTGTCGCCAGCGATTCGAGAGCGATCACCGATACGCTGTTGCCCTGATGGTTGACCGCGTAGATCCTGCCCGACGCCTCATCGATCGCCACGGCCCTCGGGTGATGACCGGTAGCGACCCGGCCGACCTCGACCAGGCTGTCGATGTCGATCAGGCGCAGTTCGTTGTCGATCTCGCTGGCGATCACCGCGAGCCGCCGCTGCGTGCTGATCGCGATCCCGGACGGCGACTTGCCCGCCGGGATCGTCGCCAGCCACGCGCGAGCCTCGAGATCAAGGATCCTGACCGCGTTTTCCTGCTCGATGGCGACCCACAAGCGGCGCTCTTCCCCCTGCATCGCAACGATCCGGGGTTGACGACCGGCGGCGATCTCATCGGTGATGGTGCGCGTGTCGAGTTCGAACAGCACGAGCGCGTTGTCCTTGCGGTTCGCGATCGCCGCGATGCCGCTGGCGGCATCGATCGCGACGCCATGCGGGGCACGCCCGGCGGGGACGGTCGCGATCAGACGCGGCGTCCCCGACAGGTCGATCAGCGCGATACGGTCGTCCTTCGCCAGCGTGACCACCGCGAGGTCCCTGCCGGGGTCGATCGCGACGTCCCAGGGACCCTTGCCGACCGGGATTCGCGCAATGATTTGCCCGGACGGCAACGACATCACCGCGACCTCGGCAGACTGCTCGTTCACGATCACCGCGAGCCCGCGCCCGGCGTGGATCGCGACGCCGCGCGGGTGCCGTCCCTCGCTGTCGAGGGTCGACTCTACCGGCGAATCGCCAGCCTCCGCGACCGGATGGATGTCAGCAAATACGTAGAGACTCCAGAAGACCGCGAGCAGCGCGGCAACGAGGCAGCGTGACATGATTCCCCTCCCTGGGACGCGGGCGGCGGCGCCGCCCGCAACTCATGTCACGGACGATAACGGGGCGGTCGCGTATGGGGAAGGATCGACGATCCGGGATCGCCCTAGGAGGATGTCCGAAAGCAGCCGCGCGCTCGCCGGCGCGAGCAGCACGCCGTTGCGGAAATGCCCGGCGTTGACATACAGGCCGTCGATGGCGGCGACCTCGCCTATATAAGGTATGCCGGTCGGCGAACCGGGCCGCAGCCCGGCCCAGTGGGCGACGATGTCAACGCCGGCGAGCGCCGGCGCGAGCGCGGTCGCGGCCCGCGCGATCCCGGCGCGCGCCGCGGCGGTCGTCGAGGCGTCGAAGCCGGTCTCTTCGAGCGTGCTGCCGGCCAGCACATGACCGTCCCGGCGGGGGATCAGGTAATAGCCGTCGCCGAGGACGATGCGCGTCAGCAGCCCCGGCGCGGCCCGGTAGAGCAGCATCTGGCCGCGCACCGGACGGATCGGGAGATCGATCCCGAGCGGCGCGAGCAGGCGCGCGCTCCACGCGCCGCAGGCGATGACGACGCGGTCGGCCTCGATCAGGCCGGCGGCGGTATCGACGCCGCGCACCCGGCCGCCCGCGCACACAATCGACCGCGCCTCGACACGGGCGCGCACCTCGACCCCCTCGCGTTCCAGGCTGCAAGCCAGCGCGCGCGCCAGCCGCGGATTGCGGATCTGCGCAACCCCTGGCAGCCACAGCGCGGCCTCTGCCGGGCGACACCCCGGCTCGACCGCAGCAATCGCCGCGCGCCCTGTCAGCCGCTCGCAGCGGACGCCGTGCGCGTCGGCCCATTGGGTTGCGGTCACGGCATCGGGCTCGTCGAGGAATAACATCCCGCTGCGGGTCCATTCCGGATCGATGCCGGTCTCGTCCGTCAGTGCAGCGGCCAGCGCCGGGTATTCGCGCTGCCCCCAGGCCGCGAGCCTGGTCACGGACTCGGGCGCCGCCCACGGCCACAACGGCGAGAGGATCCCGCCCCCGGCCCACGACGACTCACGCCCGGTCTCGCCGCGCTCGACCAGGCCCACGCGCAGGCCGCCGCGCGCCAGTTCGCGCGCGGTCAGCAGGCCGATCAGACCGCCGCCGACTACCAGACAATCCATTCCGTGCATCGCCTCCAGGAGACCCCGGCGGCCGGGGGTGAACCTTTCACCGGAACGGCCGATATGAGGGTGTGCGGTAAAGCGGGTCGGGGGCATTAAAGCTCGTGAAATCCGCGTGATACGACCGCCTGTCCGGAGAATCCGACCGCCCGTCGGAAACCCTTATCACCCGCTGCTGAGTGAATGTTATCACTGTGGACATGAGAAAACAGAACACAGGCTTCACGCTGATCGAACTGCTGATGGCGGTGGTCATCGCCAGTATCGTACTGACGCTGGCGGTGCCGGCCTTCACCGACACGATCCGCAACAACCGCCTGACGGCCCAGTCGAACGACCTGGTCACGGCGATCAACCTCGCCCGCGCCGAGGCGGTCAAGCGCCGCGCCGACGTCACGATCTGCCCGAGCACGAACCAGTCGACCTGCGCCGCCTCGGCCTGGCAGAACGGCTGGATCGTCCGCGCCGACGCCAGCGGCGACGTCATCATGGCCTTCCCGGCGATGAAGGGCTCGACGACGGTCAATGCGACGACCACTACCGTGCGCTACTCACAACGCGGATTTCTCGCCAATGGCACTCCGGTGACGATGACGCTGTGCGCCGGGTCCGGCGAGGCGGGACGCCAGATCAACATCACCGGCACCGGCCGCCCGGCCACCGTGAACCCCCATCCGGTCTGCTGAGGATTCGACGCATGCGCCACTCACCCGTCCATCCGTCCGTCCGCCGCCGACTGCAGCGCGGCGTCTCCATGATCGAGGTGCTGGTCACGGTGATCGTGCTCGCGATCGGCCTGCTCGGCCTCGCCGGCCTGCAACTGAACAGCCTGCGCTTCACCTACAGCGCCTATCAGACCTCACAGGTGACGGTGTTGACCTACGACATCCTCGACCGCATGCGGGCGAATGCCGGCGCCGCGCGGACCGGCGCTTATGACATCGCCATCGGTGCACAACCGGGCGCGTCCAGCTGCACCGGCAGCGGCGCAAACTGCTCAAGCACGGACATGGCCAGCGCCGACCTCTTCGAATGGAAGCAATCGCTGGCCGCGGTGCTGCCCGCAGGTGATGGTGAGGTCACCCGCAATGGCGACCTGTTCATCATCACGATTCAGTGGGACGACTCGCGCGGCGAGCAGGACCCGAAATCCCTGACCGTGGAGACCACGCTGTGAACATGCGCAACGGAACACTCGAACACCGCCAGCGCGGCCTGACGTTGGTCGAAATCATGGTCGCGATCGGCATCAGCGCGATCCTGTTGACCGGCGTGCTGCAGATCCTGGTCAGCAGCAAGCAGTCCTACCGCGTACTCGAGGCGACCGCGCGTGTGCAGGAGGCCGGGCGTTTCGCGGTCGACTTCATCGCCGAGGATCTGCGCATGGCGGGGTTTACCGGATGCTACCGGGGAAACACCGCATCGATCGACAACATCCTGAATGACCCGGATGCATTCAACTGGAATCTGAACACGCCACTGGATGGACACGAATGGAATGGTTCAGGCTGGACACCGCCTCTGCCCGCGGACATCGCTGGCGAAGTACGCGAGGGGACTGATGTCGTCATCATCCGCGGCCTTGCCAACGATGGTGTACCGGTCAACCGGGACGTCCCCGGCGCCAACATCAACCTTGACCCTGCCGACGACATTTTCGTCATCGGTGATATCGTCATGGTGACGGACTGCAACAATGCGTCGGTATTTCAGGTCACAAACAAGCAGATCACTGCGGGCGGCACTCGTATCCTCCTCGTGCATTCCGCAGGCGGCGGCAGCCCCGGCAACAGCTCGCCGCCCCAGCTGTCGAACTCCTTCGGCCCGGGCTCCGAAGCGGCGCGCATCCAGGTAACGGTCTACTACATCGGCACCAACGATTCTGGAGAGCCTGCGCTTTACCGGCGCACCCTGGGCACCGGCGGCGTGATGGCAGCGCAGGAGCTCGTCGATGGAATCGAAGACATGCAGATACTCTACGGGGAAGACATCAGCGATGACGGCTTTGCCAATCGCTATGTCGCTGCCAGCGGGGTTGCCAGCATAGACAACGTCGTCAGTACGCGGGTCAGCCTGCTGCTGCGCACAGAAGATAATATCGCAAGCTCGAACCAGACCTATTTGTTCAATGGCGCAACGATCACCGCCGACGACCTCAGGATGCGGCGTGTATTCACGGCCACAACCAAACTGCGCAACCGTGGCGCGATGTAAACGGGAGCAGGATTCATGTACAGAATAGCCACGAAACAGAAAGGTTCTGCGCTGATCATCAGCCTTATGATCCTTATCGTAATGACACTCCTCGGCCTCACTGCAATGGGGACCTCCGGCCTGCAGGAAAGGATGGCCGGCAATACCCGGGACACCGCGCTGGCGTTCCAGGCTGCCGAGGCTGCGCTGCGTGACGCAGAAGACTACTACGAGACCACCGCAGTTTCTCTGGGCTCCGGTTTCAACGGAAGCGTACAGGGACTCTACCCACAGGGCTCCGCGCCCGATCTTTTCTCCAGCGGCACCTGGGCCAATTCGCGCATCTACAGGGGATCCATTGATGGCGTGGCTAACCAGCCGCGCTACATTCTCGAACTGATAGGTCCGATAAACCAGGGAACCGAAGACCTCAATATCGGTGGTTATGGCGAATCGTCAGGTCTCGGAGATCTTGTTGCCGTGCGGGTAACCGCGCGTGGCACAGGACGAACCGCCGATACATCCGTAGTACTGCAAAGCTATTACGCGAGCAGAAATTGATCCCGATAATCCGAATCTGACACCGGCCAAGGAGTCGCGTCATGAATCACTCGAAACTGTCATCGCTCTGCCGCCGCGCCGCGGTCATGGGCCTTGCGGCATCCACATTCCTGCCGTCCGTCGGCCAGGTCATGGCCGCGCCGGGTGATCTCTCTCAGATCCCGCTGTATGTCGGACCCAATGTCGAGCCGAATGTTGTGTTCCTGAACGACGATTCGGGCAGCATGGAGTTCTCGGTCATGACGCCCGAGGATGGCGGCAATCTGTGGCTCAATGGCGAGGAATACCTGTACACACACCCATTGAGAGTCAGCGGAGGCGGAAACTCTGCATGGCGCGGACAAAGCTACAGCTATACCGGCAGCGGTACGCTGCAGATATTCAGCGGACAGGCGCGCGTGGTGCCGACACAGGAGGCCCTGGACTATTGCTTCAGCAACTCCCTGAGCACCGAGGAACGTGGCGCATGGCGGGCGTGGAACCACAATTACAATGCCCTCTATTACAATCCTGAAATCACCTACCGGCCCTGGGTCGGGGTCAATATCAACGGCGCCGCCTATGGAGATGCAAATCCGTCCGCGGCGCTGGTCAATCCGTACAATCCGGCTGGCGGCAGCGAAAACCTGACAGCGAACCGGGAGTATACGACCCGCTATCCGAGGGGTTCCAACAAGACTCATTGCGCCAGTGCGCATTCAGACTGGACGATACGTGTCAATAGCTCCAACTATCCGGCGTTTTTTCCGGCCCGCTATTACGCATGGACCGACTCCAACGGCAATGGCGAGGTCGATCCCCTCGATGACAACACCCTGATCGAGATCAAGCCGGGGACGACGTATGACGGCGGCCCAGGACGCACCGATTGCGCCGCCGCGCCGGTCTGCAGCTACGAGGAAGAGATTCAGAATTTCGCCAACTGGTTCAGCTACCATCGCAACCGCGACTACACGGCAAAGAATGCCGCCACCACGGCAATTTCCGAAGTGACTGGCATCCGCGTCGGCTACGCCACCATCAATAGCAATACCAGCGCGCGTTACCGGGTGGCATCGATGAATGCAGATGCGAGCGCCGGCAACAAACGCAACCTGTTCAACCGGATCTTCAACGCGATGCCGGGTGCCGGCGTCGGTACGCCGCTGAGAACCGCATTGCACGAGACCGGCCTGTACTACGAGTGCAAGTCCGGCAACATCATGGGCGCCAGCGGTTCCAACTGCCCGATTCTTCCGGCATCCCAGGGAGGCATGTGCCAGAAGAACTACACTATCCTGATGACTGATGGCTTCTGGAATGACACCAGCAATCCTGGCATCAGTCCGGGAAATGCGGACGGCAACAACAATACCGCATGGGATGGCCCCCCGTATGGTGACAACTATTCCTTTACACTAGCCGACGTCGCCATGCATTACTACGAACGCGACCTCTCGTCCAGCCTTGCCAATGAAGTACCCTCAACGACCGGCGCAAAGGACAATGCGCCACACCAACACATGACGACTTTCACCGTGGCCTTTGGCGTCAGCGGATCCCTGGATCCCGAAAAGGACGATCCGACGGCGGCGGGCTTCTCCTGGCCTAACCCGAACGTCAGTGGTGACGCGCCGGAGAAGATAGACGACCTGTGGCACGCGGCCTATAACGGTCGGGGTGAATTCTATAACGCGCAGAATCCTGAGACCCTCGAATCCGGCCTGAAAGCCGCCTTCGCGAGTGTTGCCCGCGGTAAAAGCTCCTCAGCTTCTGTCGCCTTCAACACCACCAAGCTCGGCACCGACAGCATGGTCTATCAGGCCTCGTTCAATCCCTCGGACAACTGGTCAGGCGCGCTCGTCGCCACCGAACTCACCCTGGATGGCCAGCTGGGGGGCGAGGCATGGAACGCCGCAACGATACTAAACCAGGCAGTGCCGTCTAGCCGCACCATTCTGACCTTCAATGAAAGCACCGGAACTGGCATCCCATTTCGCACCATGAGCGATTTGTCACAGCGGCAACAAAATGACCTTGATACTGGCCCGTCCGGCTCGCTGGACAACCTGGGCCAGGAGCGGCTCGACTATCTGCGCGGTGACCGCAGCAATGAAGGCCCTGGCCAGGGCCTTGAGTTCCGTGAGCGCAGCCACGTGCTTGGTGACATCGTTTACTCCAACCCGGTATACGTCGGTCGTCCGGAGCTGGGCTACGAGGATGATCCGTCATTCGGAGACGGCGAATACTCCAGCTTCAGCCATGGCAATATCAGCCGTACGCCTGTCGTTTACGTCGGTGCCAATGACGGCATGCTGCATGGCTTCAATGCAGGCACCGGCGAGGAAGTGCTGGCCTATGTCCCCAACAAGCTGTTCTCCAGCCAACAGCATCAGGGCCTGCACTACCTCACCGACCCAGCTTACGAACATCGTTACTATGTCGATCTCAGCCCGACGGTCTCCGATGTCTATACCGGCGGCGCCTGGCGCACGATCCTGATCGGCGGCTTCCGCGCCGGCGAACGCGGCCTGTTCGCGCTCGACGTGACAAATCCGGCGACCTTCTCCGAGGCCAATGCCGACGATATCGTGCTGTGGGAATTCACCAGCGACGATCACAACGGCCTCGGTCACTCCTTCAGCAAACCGACAATTGCACTTCTTGAGAACGACAAGTGGGCAGCGATTTTCGGCAATGGCTACAACGACCTTGGCGACGGTCAGGCCAAGCTGTACATCCTCTTCCTCGAGTCTGGCATGGATGGCAGCTGGAGCGCTGGTGATTACCTGGTGATATCCACCCAGTCCGGCAATACCACCAACCGCAACGGCCTTTCTACGCCTGTGCTCGTCGATAGTAATAACAACGGCAAGGCAGACCGCGTCTACGCCGGCGATCTGATGGGCAATCTCTGGGCCTTCGATATCTCGCAGGACAACGAGGGCAACTGGGGTGTCGCCTACAAGCAGGGCAGTTCGCCGCGGGCTCTATTCAACGCTACCGCTGGGTCTGCGCAGCCGATCACCGCCAAACCGGTCGTGGCGCGCAACCCGATGATGGACACCAACAACCAGAACCGGCCCAATATCCTCGTGATGTTTGGCACCGGCCAGTACCTGGTCAATGGTGACAAGAACAGTACTGGTACACAGAGCTTCTATGGCATCTGGGACCGCCTAAAGGGAACCTCTCCCACCTACACACGTGCAGACCTGGTGCAGCAGTCGGTTGACTTTGCGAACAGCACCGCCGACCTTCGCACGACGACCGATCATGTAGTCAATTATGACTCGGAGGCCGGCTGGTACATCGATCTGCCTGAGGTCGGCGAACGGGTCGTCGTCGATCCGAAGATTCGTGGGGAATATGTCTTCTTCAACACTCTGATCCCGGACCCGAATACCTGCAACACCAAAGGGCTGGGCTGGCTGATGGCGCTGAAGTATGCCAATGGCGGCAATCCTGACAAGCCGGTCTATGATGTCAACAACGATGGCGAGATCAATGAGGGCGACATGATCGACGGAACCAATGTCCCCAGCGGGGTCCGTCTGGACGGCATTCCGGCCGGATCAAATTTCCTCGACGACATGATGTACACCCCCGACGACGAGGGCAATATCGACATCCGTCGCATCGACGCCGGCATATCCTTCGAATCAGGACGTCTGTCCTGGCGCGAGGTGCGGCAGTGACACAGGAGACATCCATGATGAGCGTATGTATCAGGACTATCGTCGCAGCAGGCCTCATTACCCTGCTGGGCGCGACTACTGTGGCAGCGAACAATCTACCGGAGTACTACCCGGATCATTACGAGGCCATCGGTCCGTTGGTCGGCATCAATAGCCAGGATGGATACGTCGTCATCCTGGATTTCCAGTATCCATACAACTCCGCCACCCGGGTCAACACGCCGGCGACGCGTTTCGAAACGACAGCTTATCTGCGTCCCGGCATGCTGGTCGGCATCAGCAGGGAAGACAGGCACTCGCCGGTTACCGACATCTGGGTGTTACCGGATGGTTATCAGCTGGAGGAGGCATCCCCATGAATAAAATAGTCGCTTCGGGCTTCACGCTGATCGAACTGATGATCGTGATCGCGATCGTCTCTATCCTCGCGATCATCGCGGTGCCCGCCTATAACGACAGCGTCACCAAGGCGCGGCGGGCCGACGGCATGTCCGCGCTGATGGACGCGATCGCCCGCCAGGAGCGCTTCTTCACCGAGAACAACACCTACACGACGAATCTCGCGCAGGCGTCGATCTCGGCGAACTCGCAGGAAGGCTATTACACGCTGGCCGCCGCGGCCTGCGGCGCCGGCATCCAGAGCTGCGTGAACATCACCGCGACCCCGACCACGGCCCAGGCCCATGACGGCGCGCTGACCCTGAATTCGCGCGGACAGCGCACCCCGGCCGAGAAGTGGTAGGTATCCCCGGCTTATCGTAGACTGTCCGCTGCGACACCACCGCGACGGATAGCCTGCAATGAAGCTACGCCTGACCACTCTCCTGCTACTGGCGCTGGTCACACCGGCCGCCAGCGTCCTTGCCGCCGGCGGCCTGCCAGACCATTATCCGCAGTCCTTCGAGCGCGTCGGCATCATCAACGAGATCCTTGCCAACGAACGCGTACTGGTCATCGAAGGGATACGCGTGCCGATCCGCCCGAACCTGCGCGTGTTCACGCCGCGCTCACGTTTCGATGACGTGACCGATCTCAGGACGGGGATGAAGGCGGGTTTCGACGGCGGCCGCTCGGCCTCGGATCCGGTCAGCCGGCTATGGGTGCTGCCGCTGGACTACCCGGGCAGCATGGAATAAATCCGCACCAGTTGTTTCAGGCAGTCCTGATCGTCTGCAGTTCGCGCGGCAGCGCGAAGACGACGGATTCCTCGCGGCCCTCGAGATTCCGCACCGAAGTCGCGCCAAGTTCGCGCAGCCTGCCGATGACCTCCTGAACCAGCACTTCGGGCACCGAGGCGCCGGCGGTGACGCCGATCGAGTGCTTGCCCTGCAACCATTCCGGCCGGATCTCGCCGGCATTATCGATCAGCCAGGAATCGATGTTCGCCTTGCGCGCGATCTCGCGCAGACGATTTGAATTCGAGCTGTTACGGGAACCCACGACCAGGATCAGGTCGCAGCTGGCGGTCAGGGCCTTGACCGCGTCCTGGCGATTCTGGGTCGCATAGCAGATATCGTCCTTGCGCGGGCCGATGATAGCCGGGAAACGCTCGCGCAGCGCGGCGATGATCGCCGCGGTGTCGTCTACCGACAGCGTGGTCTGGGTGACGAAGGCGATGTTATCCGGATGACTGACCTCGAGGCGGCGGACATCGTCCGGGGTCTCGACCAGGTACATCCGTCCGTGCTCAGCGTCGCGGTACTGGCCCAGCGTGCCCTCGACCTCGGGATGCCCCGCATGACCGATCAGCACGCACTCGCGGCCCTCGCGGGCGTGGCGCATTGCCTCGATGTGCACCTTGGTGACCAGCGGACAGGTCGCATCGAATACCTTCAGATGGCGCTGCCCGGCATCCATGCGCACGGCCTGCGACACGCCGTGCGCCGAGAAGATCACGATCGCGCCGTCCGGCACCTCGTCGAGCTCGTCGACGAAGATTGCGCCCTTGTCGCGCAGCCCCTGGACCACGAACTTGTTGTGGACGACCTCGTGGCGGACGTAGACCGGGCTGCCGTGGACCTCGAGCACGCGCTCGACGATCTCGATCGCGCGCTCGACGCCGGCGCAGAATCCGCGGGGATTGGCGAGCAGGACTTCCATGGCGCGATTATACAATGCCGGCAGGCGGATTGCCCGCGGTCACGCGGGCGGTGACCGGCGATGCGCGAACAGGGCGTCCCAGACCAGGAACACGACCCCGACCGTGATCGCCGAGTCGGCGACATTGAACGCCGGCCAGTGCCAGCCGCGGACATGGACGTCGATGAAATCGATGACGTGGCCGTGCTGGAGCCGGTCCCAGACATTGCCGAGCGCGCCGCCGAGCACGAGGGACAAGCCGAGCGCCGGAATGCGCTCGCCGGTGCGCAGCCGACTCAGCCAGACGAGGATCACGACGCTGACGACCAGCGCCAGCGCGGTGAAGAACCAGCGCTGCCAGCCCGATGCGTCGCTCAGGAAGCTGAACGCCGCGCCGGGATTGTAGACCAGCACGAGATTCAGGAACGGCAGCACCTCGACCCGCTCGAACAGGTCGAATCGCGCGCTGATCCAGGACTTGGTGAGCTGATCGAGGGCGATGACCAGCACGGTCAGCCACAGCCAGCGCAAGCCGCTGCCTGACAGGGGCACGACCCGCTCAGGCATGACGACGGGTCTCGCCGTCGCCGGCGACGTTGTCGACGCAGCGGCCGCACAGTTGCGGATGATCGATATTCTCGCCGACATCCTCGCGGCGGTGCCAGCAGCGGCCGCACTTCGCATGCGTGGACGGCCGCGCGACGATCGCGAGGCGGCCGCCCTCGTCCAGATCGAGCTCCAGCGCTTCCGCGGGATGCGTTGCGAGCGGATGTACCCGTGCAGCTGAGGTGATCAGCACGAAGCGCAGCTCGTCGTCGAGACCGGCCAGTGTCTCGCACAGTTCCGGCATGCAGTAGAGATCGACCTCGGCATCGAGCGAGGCGCCGATCGCACCGGTGACGCGCAGCTTCTCGAGTTCACGGCTGACCGCCTCGCGCACTGCCATCACGCGCGACCAACGTGCGGCTTCGGCGGCGGATGCCGGCAGGTCCGGGAAGTGATACCACTCTGCCAGGTGTACCGATTCGCCGCGCTCACCCGGCATATGCTGCCAGATGTCTTCGGCGGTGAAACACAGCACCGGCGCGACCCAGCGTGCCAGCGCCTCGACGAGATGATGCATCGCCGTCTGCGCGGAGCGTCGCGCGACGCTGTCCGCTTTTGTCGTGTACTGGCGATCCTTGACGATGTCGAGGTAGAACGCGCCGAGATCGACCGCGCAGAAGTTGTGCACCTTCTGGTAGACGTGATGGAACTCGCAGCGCTCGTAGGCGCGGCGGATGTCCTGCTGCAAGGCCGCAGCGCGCGCGACGATCCAGCGATCGAGGCCGAGCAGCGCGTCCGGCGCCAGCGCGTCGCGCGCCGGGTCGAAGCCGTCGAGGTTCGCGAGCAGGAAGCGCGCGGTGTTGCGGATACGCCGGTAGGCATCGGTCATGCGCTTGAGGATCTCGTCGGAGACGTTCATCTCGCCGCGATAGTCGGTCGCCGCGACCCACAGGCGCAGGATGTCCGCGCCGAGGCTGTTGACGACCTTCTGTGGCGCGACGACATTGCCGAGCGACTTCGACATCTTGCGGCCCTGGCCATCGACGGTGAAGCCGTGCGTCAGCACGGAACGATACGGGGCGGCGCCGTGCATCGCCACCGAGGTCAAAAGCGACGACTGGAACCAGCCGCGATGCTGGTCCGAGCCTTCCAGATAGAGATCGGCCGGGAACGGCAGGTCGGCGCCGTCGCGGCGGCGGCCCTCGCCGAGCACGCAGTCATGGGTAACACCGGAATCGAACCAGACATCGAGGATATGCGTGACCCGCTCGTATTCGGCGGCATCCTTTCCGATCAGCTCGGCGGGATCGAGGTCATACCAGGCATCGACGCCGTCGAGCTCGATCCGGCGCGCGACCCGTTCGATCAGGTCAGCGGTGTCCGGATGCAGCTCGCCGGACTTTCTGTGGACGAACACCGCGATCGGCACGCCCCAGGTGCGCTGCCGCGAGATGCACCAGTCCGGCCGCTTCTCGACCATGCCCTCGATGCGGGCCTGACCCCATGACGGAAGCCAGTCGACGGCACGGATCGCAGCCAGCGCCTGCTCGCGCAGGCCGTGGCGGTCCATCGCGATGAACCACTGCGGCGTCGCGCGAAAGATGATCGGGGTCTTGTGGCGCCAGCAATGCGGATAACTGTGACGCAGCGCCTCGGCGTGCATCAGCGCGCCGCGGCTGTTCAGCGTCTCGATGACGTGGCCGTTGGCCTCGAACACATGCATGCCGCCGAACAGCGGCGTGTCGGCGAGAAAACAGCCGCGGTCGTCGACCGGATTATCGACGGGCAGGTGGTAGCGCAGGCCGGCGACGTAATCGTCCTGACCGTGGCCCGGCGCGGTGTGCACGGCGCCGGTGCCGGCCTCGGTCGTCACATGGTCGCCGAGGATCACCGGCACCTCGCGCGGATAGAACGGATGCGCGAGCTTGATGCCCTCGAGATCGCTGCCGCTGCAATAGGCGATGACGCGATAGTCATCGATGCCGTAGCGCCCCATCGCATCCTTGAGCAGCGCCTCGGCGACCAGCAGGCGCTCATGGCCGCGCGCCGACTCGCACTGCACGACGGCATAGTCGAGCGCGGGATTCAGCGCCACCGCCTGGTTTGCCGGCAGCGTCCACGGGGTCGTCGTCCAGATCAGCACCGACAGCGGTCCACGGCCCTCGTGACCCGGGACATGACGGCAGCGCGCCATCACCGCCTCGTCATCGAGGACCCCGAAGCGCACATCGATCGCCGGTGATGTGCGCTCCTCGTATTCGACCTCGGCCTCGGCCAGCGCCGAACCGCAGTCCGCGCACCAGTGCACCGGCTTGAAGCCCTGGTAGACATGACCCGCCGCGATGATGCGCCCGAGCGCGCGCACGATATCGGCCTCGAAGCGAGGGTCCATCGTCAGGTAGGGATGGTTCCAGTCGCCGAGCACGCCCAGGCGAATGAAATCGGCGCGCTGGCGCACGATCTGCGACCGCGCATAGTCGCGGCAGGCCTTGCGGAACTCGCGCGCATCGATCTTGTGGCCGGGCTTGCCGACCTTCTTCTCGACATTGAGCTCGATCGGCAGGCCGTGACAGTCCCAACCCGGCACATAGGGCGCATCGAGGCCCTCCATCGTGCGTGCCTTGATGATGATGTCCTTCAGCACCTTGTTGACGGCGTGACCGATATGGATCTCGCCGTTCGCATAGGGCGGGCCATCGTGCAGCACGAAGGTCTTGCGGCCCAGGCGCTCGCGGCGCAGGCGCCCGTAGAGATCGATCTCGTCCCAGCGCTTCAGGAATTCCGTTTCGCGCTGCGACAGATTCGCCTTCATCGCGAAGGCGGTCTTCGGGAGGTTCAGCGTATTCTTATAGTCCGACATTTCTGCTCCTGCCGCCGTCGCCGTCAGTCGTCAATCCGAAGAATTCACGCGCGCGCCGCGCATCATCCGCGATCTGCGCGCGCAGCGCATCGATCGACTCGAAACGGCGCTCCTCGCGCAAACGCCGCCGGAAGTCCACCCGGACATGCCGGCCATAGAGGTCGCCGTCGAAGTCGAACACATGGGTCTCGAGCAGGCAGCGCCGCCCGCCCACGGTCGGCCGCATGCCGACGTTGGCGACGCCGGGCAGCGCAACCGCGCCGATGCCGGCGATTTCGACCGCGAACACCCCGGACAACGGCGCGCAATGGGCGCCGTCCGGGTCTTCCGCGCCCGCGCGCCGGTGCAGATCGACATTCGCGGTCGGAAAACCGATCTGGCGGCCGCGGCCATCGCCGCGCACGACACGGCCGGACAATGTATAGCGGCGGCCAAGCAGGCGCTCCGCGCCCTCGAGCTCGCCGCGCGCAAGCTGCTCGCGTATGCGCGTGCTGCTGACCCGCGCGCCCTCCCCGATCAATGCCTCCATGACCCGCACCTCGAAGCCATGACGCGCACCCGCTTCGCGCAACAACGCGATGTCACCGGCACGGCGGTGACCGAAGCGGAAATCCTCGCCGACGGACAGCGAGCGCACGCCGAGCGCAGCGACCAGGATCGTGTCGATGAACTCGCGCGCCGGCACCCGCGCCAGTGCGGCATTGAAACGCAGGCACAGCACGCGGTCGATGCCGGTCTCCTGCAGGATCTCGAGTTTCTCGCGAAACGAGGTCAGCCGCGCCGGCCCGCGGCCCGGGCGGAAGAACTCCTGCGGGTGCGGCTCGAAGGTGATCACCAGCGACGGCAGGCCGAATTCGCGGGCCTTGTCGAGCAGGCGGCCGATCACGGCGCGATGCCCGCGGTGCAGGCCGTCGAAGTTGCCGATCGTCGCTACGCAGCCCCGATGCCGGGGCCGCAGGTTGTAATGCCCGCGTATCAGTTCCATGGGAGTCGCATCAGGAGTCAGCCATTATAGACAACGGCCTGGAGATTGTCCTGATGGATCAGCCGGCCTCCCCGCCCGGCGGCGCGAAATGGCGCTGGCGCACCCCCACCGCCCACAGCGCGGCGAAATAGACGGCCGCGCCGGCGAGGATGCACAGCGCAAGATCCACCGCGCGCCCGCGCCAGCCCTGGTCGAGCCAGCTCGGCAGATCGCCCGCGACCAGCCACAGCACCACGGCCATCGCCACCGTCGCAAACAGGACCTGCAGCAGCATCCGTGTCCAGCCCGGCGCCAGCGTCAGCAAGCCCCGGCGACGCAGGGCGCGATAGAGCAATCCGGCGTTCAGGAAAGAGGCCAGCGCGGTGGCGAGCGCCAGCCCGGCATGCGGGCCGGGGATGTCGAGCATCACCATCGGCACGACGAAGGCGACGTTCATGACGATGTTCGCAAGCATCGCGACGACCGCGATGCGCACCGGCGTGCGCATGTCCTGGCGGGAGTAGAACGCCGCAGCGAGCACCTTGACCATGATGAAGCCGAGCAGGCCGAGCGAGTACGCCATCAGGCTCAGTCGCGCCATGTCGACGTCATGCGCGCCGAACTCGCCATACTGGAACAGCGTCGCCAGCATCGGGCCGGCAAGCACCAGCAGGCCGGCCGCCGCCGGCGTTCCGATCAGCACGACCATGCGCAACGCCCAGTCGACGGTCTGCGAGTGCGCCACGGCCGAGGCCTGCGCATGCTGTTGCGACAGCCGCGGCAGGATCACCGTCGCCAGCGCGATACCGAACACCCCGAGCGGAAACTCGACGAGGCGGTCGGAATAGTACAGCCAGCTGACGCTGCCGGTGACGAGAAACGACGCGATCAGCGTGTCGATCAGCAGGTTGATCTGCGCGACCGAGGAGCCGAAGATCGCCGGCAGCATCAGCCTGCCGATGCGACGCACGCCCTCATGCGAACGCCGCCAGCGCGGCCGCGGCAGCAAACGCAGGCGCAGCAGAAACGGCACCTGGAACGCGAGCTGGACGATGCCGGCGAGCAACACACCCCAGGCCAGCGCCATCACCGGTTCTTCCATACGCGGCGCCAGCCACAGCGCGGCGCCGATCATGCACAGGTTCAGGAACACCGGCGTGAACGCGGGCACGCCGAAGCGCCCCCAGGTGTTGAGGATGCCGCCGGCAAGCGCGGTCAGCGAGATGAACAGCAGGTACGGGAAGGTCAGGCGGACCATGTCGACGGTCAGCGCGTACTTGTCGCTGTCGCCGAGGAAGCCGGGCGCAAAGGCCATCACCAGCAGCGGCGCTGCGATGACGCCGATCAGCGTGACGACGAACAGGACCGCGCCGAGCGCGCCGGTCACTGCGTCGATCAGCTCACGGGCCTCCTGCTCGCCACGTTTCGCCTTGTATTCGGACAGGACCGGCACAAAGGCCAGCGAGAAGGCCCCTTCCGCGAACAGCCGGCGGAACAGGTTCGGGATCCTGAAGGCGACGAAGAAGGCATCGGCGCCGAGCCCGGCACCGAAGGCGCGGGCGATGACGATATCGCGGACCAGTCCCAGCACGCGCGAGATCGTGGTCATGCCCGCGACCGTCACCGCCGAGCGCAGCAGGCCGCGGCTCACCCGTCCACCCGTCCGCGACCCGCCCGTCGCGAGGCCCTGTGCTGAAATCCCGCCAATGTCCGCCCGATGCTGATTATCTGTATGTAATTGATATTATTATCGGCCAGCATCACGATTGACAAAGTGGCCCCAAACCCGGATGATTAGGCCCCTTTGACCCACCAGAAGTGCATGGGAGTACCGCATTGGCCAACACCATACAAGCCAGAAAGCGTATCCGGCAGACCGAGAAGCGCCGCATCCAGAACGGTTCGATGCGCTCGGCGATGCGCACCGCCAGCAAGAAGGTCCTGAAGGCCGTCGCCTCCGGTGACCGCGCGCAGGCCGAGGGCGCCATTGCCGCCGCGATCCCCGAGATCGACCGGATGGCGCGCAAGGGCATTATCCACAAGAACAAGGCCGCCCGCCAAAAGAGTCGTCTGAGCCGCCAGGTCCGCGCGCTCCAGGCCGCCTGATCCCGTCTGCCCTGCGCAGTCAGGTCCAACCGGGCCTGACTGCGCGCGTGTTGCCTGCCCTCATATCAGCACCAGATTGTCCCGGTGGATGAGTTCCGGCTCATCGACATAGCCGAGGATCTCGCGGATCCGTTCGCTCGGCTGCCGCGCGAGGCGCCGGGCCTCGTCGGCGCTGTAATTGACGAGGCCACGGGCAATCTCGCGACCTTCGCCGTCGATGCAGGCGACGACCTCGCCGCGGGCGAAGCTGCCCCGCACCTCGACGACGCCGACCGGCAGCAGGCTGCGGCCCGCTTCGCGCAACACCCGCGCCGCGCCGGCGTCGATGACCAGCTGACCACGCAGCTGTAACTGTCCCGCCAGCCACTGCTTGCGCGCGACCAGCGGTTCCTGCGCCGGCTGGATCAGCGTCCCGACCTCATCGCCACGGTGAATCGCCTGCAGGACGCCCGCCTGGCGTCCCGCCGCGATCAGCGTCGCGGTGCCGGAACGCGCCGCGCGCGCCGCGGCGCGGACCTTGGTCAGCATGCCGCCGCGCCCCCACTGCCCTACGCCGCCGCCGGCGGCCATGCGCTCGAGCTCCGGGTCGGCAGCGCGCGCCTCGCGGATGATCGTCGCGTCCGCGTTTGCGCGCGGATCCCTGTCGTACATCCCGTCCTGGTCGGTCAGGATCACGAGCAGCTCGGCCTCGACCAGATTGGCGACCAGCGCGGCGAGCGTGTCATTGTCACCGAAACGGATCTCCTCGACGGCGACGGTATCGTTCTCGTTGACGACCGGCACGACGCCGAGGGTCAGCAGCGTGCGCAAGGTGCTGCGCGCGTTCAGATAACGCTTGCGATCGGAGAGGTCATCATGGGTCAGCAGGATCTGCGCGGTGTGCAGGCCGAAACGAGAGAAGCCGGACTCATAGGCCTCTACCAGGCCCATCTGGCCGACCGCAGCGGCGGCCTGGAGTTCGTGCAGTGCCTGCGGCCGCTTTGCCCAGCCGAGACGCTTGACGCCCTCGGACACCGCGCCCGACGACACCAGCACGACTTCGATACCTGCGCAACACAGCGCGGCGATCTCCTCGACCCACTGCCCCATCAAGGCGCGATCGAGACCGCGGCCGTCGTTGGTCAGCAGTGAACTGCCGACCTTGACGACCCAGCGGCGGGACTGCCCGAGTTGCGCGCGCGTCTTCATCGGCACAGTTTCAGGTGCGCGCAGTGAACATGCAAGCGGCGTCAGGCATCGCCGGTGCGGAGGCGTTCGAGTCGCGTCATGATGCGTTCGCACAAGGCATCTGTGCCGATGCCGGCGAGTGCCGACACCGCGAAATGCGGCCCCTGCCAGCCGAGCGCATCGACCAGCGCGCGGCAGCCGGCCTCGCGTTCGTCCTCGGGCAGCAGGTCGATCTTGTTGATGACCAGCCAGCGCTCGGCGCCGGCGAGTTCGTCGCTGAACTTGCGCAGTTCGTCCTCGATGACGCGCACCGCATGCACCGGCTCGTCGGCCGGATCGGCAGGCCGGATGTCGACCAGATGCAGCAGCAGGCGCGTGCGCGACAGATGACGCAGGAACTGGATGCCGAGCCCGGCGCCTTCGGCGGCGCCCTCGATCAGACCAGGGATGTCGGCGACGACGAAACTCCTGTCCATGCCGACGCGGACGACGCCGAGCTGCGGATGCAGCGTCGTGAACGGATAGTCGGCGACCTTCGGCCGCGCCGACGAGACCGCGCGGATGAAGGTCGACTTGCCGGCGTTCGGCAGCCCGACCAGGCCGACGTCCGCGAG
>CAYLKC010000008.1:0-35988 GCA_964384095.1 uncultured Chromatiales bacterium | reverse complement strand
CTCGCGGATCAGGTTGCGGATCGCCGGCGTGCCGATCATGATCTCGTGCGCCGCGACGCGGCCGCCGCCGACCTTCTTCAGCAGTGTCTGCGAGATCACCGCGCGCAGAGACTCCGACAGCATCGAGCGCACCATCTCCTTCTCGGCGGCCGGGAACACGTCGATGATACGGTCGATGGTCTTCGCGGCAGAGCTCGTGTGCAACGTGCCGAATACCATGTGGCCGGTCTCGGCCGCGGTCAATGCCAGACCGATCGTCTCCGGATCACGCATTTCACCGACGAGGATGATGTCAGGGTCCTCACGCAACGCCGAGCGCAGTGCCTCGGCGAAGCCGAGCGAGTCGCGATGGATCTCACGCTGATTGACCAGGCATTTCTTGCTCTGGTGCACGAACTCGATCGGGTCCTCGATGGTGAGGATATGGCCGAATTCGTTGTTGTTCTTGTAATCGAGCATCGCTGCCAGCGTCGTCGACTTACCCGAGCCGGTAGGTCCGGTGACCAGCACGATGCCGCGCGGATATTCAGAGATCTGCTTGAACACATCCGGAGCGCCGAGGTCCTCGAGCGAGAGGATTGTCGACGGAATCGTGCGGAACACGCCGCCGGCGCCGCGATTGTGATTGAAGACGTTGACACGAAAACGGGCGAGCCCGGGGATCTCGAACGAGAAGTCGGTCTCGAGAAACTCTTCGAAGTCCTTGCGCTGCTTGTCGCTCATGATGTCGTACAGCATCGTCTGCACGGTCTTGTTGTCGAGCGGAGGGACATTGATGCGACGGACATCGCCGTCGACGCGGATCATCGGCGGCAGCTCCGCGGACAGGTGCAGGTCCGAGGCGTTGTTCTTGACGCTGAAGGCCAGTAGTTCGGCGATATCCATCTGGTTACACTCCTGAAATCTGTGGCACACTGCGGGCAGGCACACCTGCGGGGAATGCCGTATTTCCCGCTTAACTAGCGGCCGGCCGACCCGGATCTTGAGGTGCCCCTTGTCCCTGGATGCGACCCCTGCCGACACCCTGCGCGCGCTGCAAACCCGCATCGCCGCCGCCGAGCGGCGCGCCGGCCGGACGCCCGGCACGGTCGCGCTGATCGCGGTCGGCAAGGGCTTCCCGGCGAGCGACCTCCGGGCGCTGGCCGCGGCGGGCCAGCAACGATTCGGCGAGAGCTATCTCGGCGAGGCCCTGCCGAAGATCGACGCGCTCGCCGGCCTCGGGCTCGAATGGCACTACATCGGCCCGATCCAGTCGAACAAGACCCGCGGCATCGCCGCCCGCTTCGACTGGGCGCATGGCGTCGATCGCGCCCGCATTGCGCAGCGCCTCAGCGACCAGCGTCCGGAGACATCCGCCCCCCTCAACATCTGCGTCCAGGTTAACCTCGATGCCGAGGCTGGCAAATCGGGCGTTGCCCCCGACGAGGCCCGGGAGCTTGTCCGGTTCGCCAGCCGGCTGCCGCGTCTGCGTGTACGCGGTCTGATGGCGATCCCTGCGCCGGACCCCGATCCCGCGCGCCGGCGCGCGGCCTTCGGCCGTCTGCGCGAACTGCGCGATACGATCGCGGCGGCGGAAGGGCTCGCGCTCGATACGCTGTCGATCGGCATGAGCGACGACTTCGAGGAAGCGATCGCGGAGGGCGCAACCCTGGTCCGGGTCGGCAGCGCGCTGTTCGGCGCGCGCCCGCCGCCGCGCGCGGATTCCGCCGCAGATTTGGGTTAGACTACGGGCGTCCATGACTCCGTATACGATTGCCTTCATCGGCGCCGGCAACATGGCGCGCAGCCTGATCGGCGGCCTGCTCGCCGATGGCTATGAACCGGCGCGCCTCGTCGCCGCCGACAGCGATGCCGGGACCCGCGCGGCGCTGGAACGCGACTTCGGTATCGCGGTCCATGCAGCGAACGCGGACGCCACGCGCGCCGCCGATATCATCGTCCTTGCGGTCAAGCCCCAGGTCGTCGCCGAGGTCGCCCGCGCGCTGGCCGGCGACCTGAAGGACAGCAAACGTCTTGTGATCTCGATCGCGGCCGGGATTCGCCTCGCCGATCTCGAGGGCTGGCTCGGCGGCGGGGTCCCGCTGGTGCGCGCGATGCCGAACACCCCGGCGCTGGTGCAGAGCGGTGCGACCGCGCTGTGCGCGAACGCCCATGCCGGCAAGGACTGGCGCGAGGCCGCCGAAACGATCCTGCGCGCGGTCGGGCTGACGCTGTGGCTCGACGACGAGGCGCAGATGGACGCGGTCACCGCGTTGTCGGGCAGTGGTCCGGCCTATTTCTTCCTGGTCATGGAGGCCATGGAGGCGGCCGGCCGGCGACTCGGGCTACCGGCAGAGACCGCGCGCGTGCTGACCATCCAGACCGCGTTCGGCGCGGCGAAGATGGCGCTCGAGAGCACCGACAGTGGCCCCGCCGAGCTGCGCGCGCGCGTCACCTCGCCGGGCGGCACCACCGAACGCGCGGTCGGGTCACTGCGCGACGGCGGCCTCGAGCGCCTGCTCGAGCAGGCGCTCGAGGCCGCCCGTGACCGCTCGATTGAACTGTCGAAGTACCTTGGGGGAAAGAATGAATAATCCGTACCTGTCGAACGCGACGGTCTACCTGATCGATACGGTCTTCACGATCTACCTGATCCTGGTCCTGCTGCGCTTGCTGCTGCAGCTGACGCGCGCCGACTTCTACAACCCGGTCTCCCAGTTCATCGTCAAGGCGACGAACCCGCCGCTGGTGCCGCTGCGCCGCATCATCCCCGGCCTCAAGGGCATCGACCTCGCTTCGGTCGTGCTGCTGGTCGTGATCCAGGTCGCGGCCCTGTACCTGATGCACCTGTCGGCCGGGCGCGCGGTGACGCCGGGCGGCCTGTTCGTGCTGTCGGTCGCCGACCTGCTGTCGCTGGTGCTGAACCTGTTCCTGATCACGCTCCTGATCCAGATCATCCTGAGCTGGGTCAACCCGGGCGCCCGTAACCCGGTCCTGTCGCTGCTGCACAGCCTCAACGAACCCCTGCTGCGTCCGGCCCGGCGGGTCCTGCCGGCGGTCTCCGGCATCGATTTCTCACCGCTGCTGGTGCTGGTCGGCATCCAGCTGATGAAGATCCTGATGGTCGCCCCGATCCGCGACGTCGGCATGAGACTGGCGTATAATTGACCGCTGGACCGGGTCCGAGCCAGGGAGTCGTTTTCAGGATCATTCCTGCCGCATCCACTCGACGGGGAACGGCCTGCCCCGGGGGATGCGCAACTGCTTGCCAGGTATCGTGCATGACCGCTCATACCCTGCCAGAGCTCCGTGCCAAGATGAGGCCCGCACGGGTCCGTCGGCCCGCCGCCCTGCTGCTGTTCCTGACCCTCCTCGTCACCGGCGCGAACGCGCAGGCGATGTGCTTCGTCTCCGGCAGTTTCTCGGAGGGCAACCCCGATGACCCCGCTCAGGCGCGCACGACGCTGTGCTGGAATCCAGCCAATCCGGTCCCCGCCGCCCACGACATCGAGCATGTGATCTGGAACCCCGACCTCGGCGAAGGCGAATACCTCGCCGTCGGCGCCGGCGGCGCGATCCTCGCGAGCCCCGACGGCCTCGACTGGACCCCCCGCGACAGCGGCACGACCCAGCGGCTGTTCGGCGGAGCGTGGGACGGGATCGGGCAACGCTATGTCGTCGTCGGTGACGGCGGGCTGGTGATGACCAGCCCGGACGGCGAGGTCTGGACGGGACAGGACACCAACACCCGGGCACGCCTGCTCGATGTCGCCGTCAACTCGGCAGGACGCTATGTCGTCGTCGGCGAGGAAGGCACCGTGCTGACCAGCGTCAATGCGACGACCTGGATCGGCACCACGGTCCTCAGCCCGGCGCGCCGGCCTGCGATGTATGCAGTCGTCGCACGCGGCGAACGCTTCGTCGCCGTCGGCAGCTCGACCGCGATCATCAGCAGCACCGATGGCATCGAGTGGAGGGTACACAGCTATGTCCCGCTGGCGCCGCCCGGTCAGCCGCAGCCGGTGATCCTGCGCGATGTCGCGGTCAGTCCCGGCGGGATCTACGTCGCGGTCGGCCATGACGGCGCCATCCATACGAGCAACAATGGCATCGACTGGGAAGAACAGGCACCGCCCCTCGCGATTGATCCGAAGGCGCTCCTGCGCCGGGTCATCCGCATCGACGGCGTTGGCCAGGACTTTTTCCTGGCCGTGGGCAACGACGGCGATGCCGGGACCCCGCTGCTCCTGCAGTCGACCGACAACGGACGCAACTGGTCAAACATCTCCTCATCACTCCCGGGTGACACGACCCCGACCACGCTGAGGACGATCGCCTCCGACGGCACGGGCCTGGTCACAGCCGGCAACCGCAGCCTGCTCCACAGCGCCAGCACCACCCCGGACTGGCAGACCATCGCGCCCGCCCCCGACCTCACCCCGGATCTGCGCGATCTCGTCACCGCCGCCTTCCCGCCAGACCGCGCGCACCTCGCCGTCGGCGCCGACGGGGCCGTGCTGTCGAGTCCCGACGGGCTGACATGGAGCAGCGAGGACAGCGGTACAGATGAGCCGCTGAATGGCATTGCCGCGCGCCGGGACGGAGATGGCATCGCCGATCTCGTCGTCGCGGTCGGCGACAACGGCGAGATCGTGCACAGTAGCGATGGCGCGGTGTGGACGCGCGTCGTCGACAGCGGCACCGAAGCGGACCTGACGGACATCGCCTTCGGCGACGCTGTCTTCGTCGCCGTCGGCCTGGACGGCACGATCCTGACCAGCGCCGACGGTGCAAACTGGTCTGCGCCCGCCACCGGCAGTTTCGCTGCCGATTTTCACGGCGTCGCCTTCGGCGAGATCGGTGGCACAGCAGGCTTCGTCGCGGTCGGCAGTGACGGCACGGTGGTCACCAGCGTCGATGACGGCGCCAACTGGAACGCCGTCGAGGACGCGGACCTGACCGGCACGCTGCGCGCGGTGATCTGGAAGGGCGACGATCCGGCCCCGCGCTTCGTCGCGGTCGGCGAGACCGCGGCCGCCACGCCGACCGCGGCCGCGTTCTACAGCCCCGATGGCGCCGACTGGATCGTGGCCGGCATCCCGACGCCCTCGCCCGCCCCGCCCCTGCGCGCCGTCGCCTGGAACGGCCGTCAGTTCATCGCCGCCAGCGACGGCGACCTCTTCCTGCGCAGCACCTCCGGACAGGGCTGGACCACGATCGGCAACACCGCGGCCGAGGTCATCCCGCGGATCGACGCCCTCGCCTGGACCGGTGACCGCTTTCTCGCCGCGGGCGCCGGGGGACGCATCGCCGGCAGCGGCGACGTCGATCTCGCCGTCGATATTGATACCGACGTCTCGATCGACCCGGACGATACCCCGTTCTTCGGCCGCGCCGGCATCGACAAGACCTATCGCTTCACGGTCAGCAACATCGGCCATCTCGATGCGACCGGCGTCACGTTCACGTATACCCCACCGCCGGGCATCAGTGACCTGGCAGCGAATGCGCCCGCGAACTGGCCCTGCACGGCCCCCGACGATCGCACGGGGCTGACATGCACCAGTGGGCGTCTGGTTGCCGGCGCCGATGATGCGGTTGTCATCGGCATCACGATGACGCTGCCGGCACAGAGCAATATCACCATCGACCACGAGGTGGCAGTGAGCACCGATCCGGCCGATGCGCAGCCCGCCAATAATACCCTCACTGTCACCACCCTCATCGGCCCGCAACCGCCGCCCGGTCTGCCGTCGCCCGATGTCGATTTCGGCAGCAGCGGCGCCCTCGGCCCGCTGGGCCTGCTCCTGCTCGCGCTGACCGGCGTGCTCCTCCGTGCGCTGACCGGCAGGACCGCCCCGTCTCGCCCCTGACCTCCGCCCTGTCGGCCGGCTCGATTTTTGCGCCGCGCTGACGATATCCAGAGGATGTCGGGAAATCACCGCCCAAGGGCCCCGAATAACGGGCATGGTTCACAAAAAAATTCATATAAAACGGCGAGATTCCGATACACAGGGGAAGCCGACACACCACCAGCAGGCCAGGCGGAAAGAAAACCCATGTCGACCAACGCAATGGAGCTCACTGAAGCCCCGTCGGAGCAGGATCGCTTCAGGCACCGGATGCAGGCCTTCGCCGACTGGAAGGCGGAGCTGATCCAGACCCTCCGTGACTTCGAGCACTGGCTGAACGAGCATCAGCTGGCCAGCCCCGAGATCGAGCTGCGCATCTACGATGCGCTGAAGATGCTCGATTCCGACCAGCTCAACATCGCCTTCGTCGCCGAATTCTCCCGCGGCAAGACCGAGCTGATCAATGCGATCTTCTTTGCCGATTACGGCCGGCGGCTGCTGCCGTCGGAGGCCGGGCGCACGACGATGTGTCCGACCGAGCTGTTCTACGACCGCGAGGCCGACGAGGCCTACATCCGCCTGCTGCCGATCGAGACCCGGCTCAGCGACATGAGCCTGTCCGATCTCAAGAACGAAACCGGCTACTGGACCACCCTGCCGCTCGACATCGCGTCGCCGGAGCAGATCGCCGAGGCCTTCAACCAGGTCGTGCGCACCAAGCAGGTGCCGTATGAGGAGGCCGAGAATCTGGGCCTGATCGGCGACGAGGAGACCGGCGACGACAAGCGCGCCCGTCCCGAGACCGTCGAGGTCCCGGTGTGGCGTCATGCGCTGATCAGCTTCCCCCACCCGTTGCTGAAACAGGGCCTGGTCATCCTCGATACCCCGGGCCTGAATGCGCTCGGCAGCGAACCCGAACTGACGATCAACATGCTGCCGAACGCCCAGGCCGTGCTGTTCGTGCTGTCGGCCGACACCGGGGTCACGAAGAGCGACCTCGACATGTGGCAGAACTACATCACCGCCTTCCGCAACAAGAAGCAGAAGGGGCTGGCCGCGGTGCTGAACAAGATCGACACCCTGTGGGACGAGATGAAGAAGCCAGAGGAAGTGCGGGCAACGATCACCGAGCAGTGCCGCAGCAGTGCGCGCCTGCTCGGTATCGACGTCGCCAGCGTCTTCCCGGTCTCGGCACAGAAGGCCCTGGTCGCGAAGATCCGCGACAACCAGCCGCTGCTCGACCAGAGCAACCTGCCGGCGCTGGAATCGCTGCTCGCCAACGAGATCCTGCCCGACCGCCAGCGGGTGATCTGGGACAACATCGTCGCCTCGATGAACCGCTCGATGGAGGAGCTGCACACGCCGATCTCCGTCCGCATCGAGGACCTCAACGCGCGCATCAACGAGCTCGAGGCGATGCGCGGCAACAACGAGGACATCGTCCAGCAATTGCTGCAGAAGGCGAAGGAAAAGAAGAATGCCTATTACGAGAGCGTCAAGACCTTCCAGCTGAGCCGCAAGAAGCTGGCCTTGCAGGCCAGGATCATGTTCAACACACTGGACATCAATGCAATCGACAAGATCATCGACAAGACCCGCAAGGACATGTCGGGGAGCTGGACCACCGCCGGCATGAAGGGCGGCATGTCGGTCTTCTTCGATAATATGCGCGACGCGATGCAGATCGCGAACCGCCAGTCGGACGAGACCTTCAAGCTGGTACAGGCGATCTACAAGAAGTTCCACGACGACTACGGCCTGCGCATGACGCCGCCGCGGCCGTTCCCGATCAAGAAGTACATCGACGAGCTGGATCAGCTCTATCTGAAGGCCGAGGAGTTCCGCAACAGCTCGATGACGACGATGACCGAACAGAGCTTCGTGGTGAAGAAGTTCTTCATCTCGCTGGTCAGCCATGCCCGCAACGTCTTCATGCAGGCAAGCAAGGAGGCCGACGGGTGGCTGAAGGAGATCGTGAATCCGCTGGTCGGACAGATCCAGGACAAGCGCAACAGCATCGAGCAGCACATGAAGACGCTGAGCAAGATCCGGGAATCCAGAAACAATCTCGAATCAGAGCTGAAGGATCTCGCCGACGAGCGGGAGGGGCTCCGGCGCCAGTCGGGTTCGCTCCAGTCCCTGCGCGACACCCTCGCGAACTCGACGCCACCGGAAAGGGACGCGGCCTGACAGGCCGGTCAGGCGCCCTGGCGGCGCCCCCGCCGGGCACAAACGCAAACGCGAAGACCCGCCCCTCGCAGCCGCGAGGGGCGGGTTTTCGCGTTTCAGTGGATCAGGCGACGAGCGCCAGGTGATTCGAGGCGAGCCAGAGCAGGAAAAACCAGATAGCACCCAAAGACACGACGATGGTGGTATCGGTCCTGTTGACGTCGTCCCATTGCTTTTTGTCGTTCATTGCAGCCTCCCCTGACAGCAGAACTTTCGTTGGTATTGCCAGACTTTTACACAACTTCCACACGGAGATCAAGTGCCTTGTCCGGATCACGCGGACCCTGTCGCGATTTACATTGCGGATAAAGCAAGGCATAGTCAAAATACTGTAACTGCCCGGTTCAGGGGGCCTTTCTGACCACCCCCCCTGGAGCGCCCGGGCACTGGCGTCGCCGTAACCTTATGATCCTCAAGCGTCTGCCGCGACCCAGGGCAGACGCAAGACGAAGCCGCAAGTGCTCCTGATGTCCACACGCAAAGAACTCATCGGCGAACACGCCTTCCGAACGATCCTGCTCTGGCTGCTGTGGGCAGCAGCGGCGATCGTGGTCTATTTCCTGCTCTACCTCGACACCGAGGTCTGGGTCTATATCCAGCAGGACCAGAGCAAGATCACTTGGGTCATCATCCTGCTGTTTCTGGTCGGCCTCGCGATGAGCTTCACGCTGGCGGTGTCGATCACCCATGAGGCCCTGCAGGCCGTCGAGCTGGGCAATATCGCGCGCCAGAAGAGTCTGCCCGGGGTCAATCCCGACGGGAGCGCTCACGCGGTCCAGCGCTTCTTCCTGGCCCTGAAACAGATCATCGAGCACAACTCCGTGCCCGACATCGAGGCGTTGATCGACGTCGAACTGGCCAGCTACCAGCGCCGCAGCCACGCCGTCGAGGTCATGGGCAACCTGCTGATCACGCTCGGACTGATCGGCACGGTCATCGGTCTGACCCTGACGCTGGCCGGGCTGACGACCTCGCTGGACGCCCTCGGCGTCGATCATGACCGCCTGATGCGCGGCCTCGAGAGCGCGATGGGCGGCATGGGCACCGCGTTCTATACGACCCTGCTCGGATCGGTGCTCGGCGGCGTGCTGCTGCGCGTGTTCGCGCTGATCACCGGCCACGGCATCAACAGCCTGTCGGACACGCTCAAGAAGATCTGCATGGTCTACTGCGCCGCCGACACCAAGCCGACCATCCAGCGCGACGTGCGCGCCCTGAACGAGGAGATCCAGGTCCTCGGCGACAACGTCAAGGCCCTGCAGGCGGCGTTTTCGGACACCCGCAGCGCGATGAGCGACTTCCACACCGCAGCGAAGGAGCTGAACCAGGCCAGCAACGGTGAGGACAAGGAACAGACGCTGCGCGACGCGGTCGTCCTGCAGATGTACTACACCGACCTGCTCAAGCAGGAAGTCCGGATGATGAACCGGATCAACCGCTCCTGGTGGACCCGGTTGCGAAAGGCGATGCGCAGGCTCGGCGCCGGCCGCTGATGCACTGACGAAATGTCCAAACGCCGATCAGCGCCGCTGAATATCCACGAGATATTCTCCGACGTCGCCTTCCTGATGCTGGCGACCTTCATATTCCTGCTGGTGATCGTGCTGATCTCGTCCCGCTTCGCCGAGCAGAACGAGTTGCCGAAACTGCGCGAGCAGATCGAGCAGCTGCAGAAGGAACTCGAGGCCGCGCAGGAGACCGAGGACCGGATCAAGGAACAAATGACCCGGGCGCTGGTCACCGACAGCGAGGAGATGCTGAACTCGGTGCTCAAGATGGCCAACACCGGGCGCCGCGACTTTGACCTGTTCGTCAAAGGCCTGCAGGACTTGCCCGGCCGGGACCTGCATATGATCGTCGATGCGACCGGCTCGATGCACGGCGCCTCGACCTTCATCGTCCCGGTGCTCAGGCTGATCGTCGCCCGCTCGGGCAAGGAACTGAACTCCTTGACCTGGTTCGCCAATAGTCGCGCGGTGACCTACGAAGGCCACATGGGAGACATGTTCGACTTTCTGATGTCGGAGGCGCCGTTCGCCGGGCATCTCGAGACGATCGGCCATGCCCTGCGCCATGCCGCCCGCACTGCGCCCCCGCCGGGCGCCTATCTGCTGATCGGCGACGAGCCCTCCGACGACACGATCAGCTACAGCGAGATCCCGAGTCCGGTGTTCACCCTGCCGCTCGGGCGCTCGGACCCGAATACGCTGGTCGAATACCGCACCCTGTCAGAGAAGACCGGCGGGAAGATGATGCACATGGACTTCCATTAGGGACTGGCTTACTGGACGGTGTGCTGTTCGATACGGACGAGGTTGTCGGTCGCGGACTGGAACAGCATCAGCCCTTCGGTGGCGTGTCCGTTGGCGTAACGGGTCATGTAGCGCAGCGTATAGCGCATGCCGCCGCTCGCCGTGTAGCTGACCAGGTCGGTCATGCGATAACTCTCGAGCGCGCCGAGCCGTTCGCGGGTGGAGGCGAGCTCGTCGACGACCATCGCGCGGGACACACCGCTGGCGTACAGCTCGGCCGCGGCGGCGAAGTCACCGGCCTGGATCGCCTGATAGTAGAGATCGCCGATCGCCTGCGGCCCCGGGCCGGGCGGCGCCGGATTACAGGCGGCGAGGGCGAGGCACAGCGCGATGACCGGCAAGTGGACGGAGGATGTGCGGCTGACTGGTCTCATCTATCTGATAATCGGGAAATTCCGGTCGCGGGCGGCCGGGATGTGATTGGTGCCATAACCCCGCTTCATGCAGTATAATCCCCTGATACCCGCCTGGCCACCCGATGAGCAGCAAAGACAGCACATTCAAGGGCATCCCGATCGTCGCCGGCAGCCGCCCGCCGCCGAAGCTCGAGCGCCTGCGCTATGCCACCCGCAGCGGAATGATCGCGGTGCTGATCCTGATCCCGTTGCTCGGCATCTTCAGAATCGACCTGTCGTCGGGATTCGTGATCCTGAACTACCAGGTCTGGTTCGGCGACTTCTTCATCGTATTCGGCTTCTGGCTGACCATCGCCTGCCTGCTGATCATCGCCTATTCCTCGCTCGGCACGGTATTCTGCGGCTGGGCCTGCCCGCAGAATACCTCGTCGACCTGGGCCAACAAGGTCACGGCGAAGTTGCTGGGCAAGCGCGCGATCCTCAACTGGGGCGACGAGAGCGGCGGCGCCCGTGTCTCCAGCGGCAAGAACAAGATTGGCAACTGGATCCTGCTGATCATCAAGCTGGTAGGCATGTCGATGCTGGTGGCGCTGATACCGCTGCTGTACTTCCTGCCGCCGGGCGCAATGTGGTCCTTCGTCACCCTGCAGCCGGACCCGCGCTTCGCCGCGTCCCTGTACTGGATCTACTTCGTCTTCAGCTTCCTCGCCTTCGTCAATATCTCGGTGATGCGCCACTACGTCTGCCGTTATATGTGCATCTACCGGATCTGGCAGTATCTGTTCAAGACCCGGGACACGCTGCATATCAGCTATGACCGCAGCCGCAGCGAGGACTGCGTCAAGTGCAGCTACTGCGAGACCGTCTGCCCGGTCGACATCAATCCGCGCGACACGCTGACCTACGACAGCTGCATCAATTGCGGCGAATGCATCACCGCCTGCGACAACCTGCCGAAACACAAGGACACCGGCGGCCTGCTGAGCTTCCGTTTCGGCGCCCGCGAGGACAAGGAAAAGATCGACAATCGCGTCGCGCTGACCGGCCTGTTCCGGCGCGCCAGCTGGGTCTTCCCGGTGTTCCTGCTCGGTATCGGCCTGTTTACCTGGGGCATCGTCAGCTACGATACCGTCCACATGTCGGTCTATCGCGCCGACGTCCACCACGGCGACCGTATCCGGGATTACCGCATCCATGTCGCGCACAAGAAATTCGGCCCTGAAGAGGTCAGCGTCGCGGTCAGCGGGCTGCCCCCGGAACTGTATGAACTCGAGCGCACGGAGCTTGCCTTCACCAGCGCGACACGGGAGAATATCAACCTGCGTATCAGCGACACCCTCGGCCCCGGCCTCTACTCCATCCTCGTGACCGCGGAATCGGCCAGCGGCTGGCAAGGCAGCTACCGCCTGCAGCATTTCGTCCACAACTGAAAGCCATGAACCGGAACCCTGACGACAAATCCGCGCAGGACAAGGACCGCAAGCCGGTTGCTCCGCTCGACGAGCCCGGCTGGGGCGAGTCCCCCGGCGATCACCTCGGCTACAAGAACGAGCGTGACCGCATCACCAAGCGCGGACTCGAGGACTGGGAGATGGTCGAGAAGGCGCCGGAGTCCTCGGATCGCAGCATCCCGTACTGGTTCTTCGGACTGTTCTTCGTGCTGATCGTCGTCGCGACCGGGCTGACCTTCCCGTTCTGGGGCGTGCGCCCGGGCTTCGAGCGCTCATGGTTCGACTGGGGGATCCCGGCGGGCATCGGCTGGGTGGTCACGATGAGTGCGGTGATCTATTACATGGTCGACTATCGCCATGTCCTCAAGCAGCGCCGGCTCGAGGCGCAGCAGCGCCGGAGCGAGGACCGGTCCGACAAGGACGGCCATTGAGCCGTCTGCCCGCGATGAAGGCCATGGCGCCGGACTGCAGCCGGATCCTCGCGGCCCTGCTCGCGGCCCTGCTGCTGGTTGCTTGCAGCGGCAGCAGTTTCGCGCCCTACCCGCCGCAGGTATTCGAGGATGTCATCATCGAGGTCGAGACCCGGCCGGCCCGGGTCGAGGAAGGGATGATCGAGTTCCTGGTCATCGCCACCCGCCAGCCGCGGCGCCCGGCACACAATCTGCTGATCCACATCAGCATCGACGATACCGGCGTCTGGCAACAGGCGATACAGGACGGCCACATGGGCGTCTACCGGCGGGCGCTCGCGGTCACCGACCCGGTCAACAACGTCCTCAACGTCCGCATCCGCTACGACGACCGCGAACGGACGCTGCACTTCCCCCTCGCCCAGACCACGCTCTGATTGCGCGCCCGCGCCCCGCTCAGTCGGCGCCTGCCGGCGAGCGCACCGTCGTGCTGTCTTCGGGGGTCACCGGCGCCGCAGCGCGTCCACCCCGGCGGCGCTCGTTCAGCATCCGGCTTTCCGTCCAGCGTCGCAGGAACAGGATCTTCTCGCCCCGGCGCTGGCAGCAGGCCGGGCAGCTCAGGTAGGCAATATACAGCTCGCGCGGCCGACAACCCTCGTCGACCAGTCGCATCTGCATCTCGCGGATGACCTTGTGGCCGGTGCTGAGGTTGCCTTGGTGCAGCTTGCCCCGCACGATGAACGGAAACGGCAGCACCTGGAAGTGGCGTGACATCGAGGTGCTGCCCGGCTTCAGCAGGCGCAACAGCCGCCCGCGAAACATCCCGGTGCGTGTCAGCAGGAGCCTCGGCCAGGGCTCCCCGAGTCCGATCCTGTCGATGAGCTGCTGCTGCTTGCCGGCGTAGAGGTCGAAGGCGAGCGGCATGTGGAACAGCATCGGCATCGGCATCGCCAGCACCGGCGTGCCGCCGAGATCGACATCCCGGTCATCCCAGTCAGGGTAGGCGTCGGGGCAACCGCAGTCAGCGGCCATCGTCCCGGGAATGACTGCGCCAGGTCATCAGCACATTGAAGAAGAAGATCCAGAACCCCATGCCCATGACCGTGGCCACGATGCTGATCGCCGGCGTGTAGATGCGATGGATACCGGCAAAGGCCTCCGGGGCATTGAGCAGCGCCCAGCCCTCGAGGATGCCGAAGCTGATCAGTGTGCTGTAGAACAGGCTGACACCGATCGCGGTCCACCAGAAGGTATGGTTGATCAGCCGTTTCGACCACACCGGCCGGCCGGAGATCTCCTGCAGCAGGTAGTAGGTCGTTGCCATGCCGAGCAGCACGAGGCCGCCGACCAGGTTGACGTGGGCATGGGCGAGCGGGTCGATCATGCGCCCGGGGTCGGAATGCGGGGTGCCGATCGCGAGCAGCCAGGCGCGCACCGGCGGCAACACCTGGATCACCCCCTGGAGTGTGCCGATCAGCAGAAAAAAGGCTGAGCCGTATATAAACTTGGGCAGATCGCGGTATTTGGGATCCATCAGCGTCGTTCGCACGCAGTAGCCTCGCCGCCGGAGGCGGGCGACGCAAGTATCAATCAGGGTAGTGGGCCGTGGCGTTGCGGGACGTTATCGGGTGGCCAGCGGCCCCTCGGCACGCCCGCCAGTATATCGCCAGCGACGCGAATATGCATCCCGCTTGGCTGGCGGCGCGGGATTCACCGGTGGCGGGTCTGCCCCGCCACCGGGAATCGCGGAAACGCCCAACCGCCGCGCGACGCGCGGGCGATCAATCGATGGTGGTGAAAGGCAGGAGAACGAAGATCGTAAACGCGATACCGAAAAACAGCATCAGGACACCCAGTTTCATAGCAACTCCCCCTCGGTCTGTTTCCACAAGTAAAGCCTCCTTACTATAGCAAAACAGTAGGGTAATACAAACAACCAGGCGCCACGCTCGGGATTACGGCCGTGTTGCCATTTGAAAGCCGATTCGCTATATTCGTTTCCTGAGGGTCCCGGCAACAGGGGCCAATCCGCATGTCTGATTAGGGAGGGGGTGACGGCATGGTCGAAGAACTTGGAATTAATATCCTGGTGCCGATTTTCGTATTCAGTATCATCATCGTCGGATCGGTCCTGATTTCGAACATGGCGCTCGCCGACCTCAAGCGTCGTCGCGATCGCGGGGAATAAGTCCGCCGCCCGCCGCTGACGGGCGCAAGACAGTATTGCAGACAAGGGGCCCGCAGGGCCCCTTGTCATATCCGCCGATCGAACGGCGACAGCGCCCGCAATCTTTCCCGGTAGTGTTCCGCCTGCTCCCGGCGACCTGCGTCCTCTTCCAGCCGCCACAGCGCGTGCAAGGCCTCCGCGTGGTCGGGGCGGATCGTCAGGATCCGCTCCAGCGCGCTGCGCCGGTCGAGTCCGGGGATCTCGCCCTGACCGAGACTCGCATACATGCGATCAGCGATATCGAAACCGATCCATCGATCGACGGGGTTCGCCTCCAGCGCCATGCGCATGAACCTGACCGCCTCCGCGGGCCGATCCGCGAGTGTGGCGGCCCAGGCCAGGGTCGCAAGCTCGGTCGCAATATAGGCCGCCTCGAAGGCCTCCAGCGCCTCGGACGGAATCGCCAACGAGGCGGCCGCAGCCTCGACGGACGGGCGCCCATCGAGCAGACGGGCCGTCAATCGCGCGAGGTCGAGATCGCCGCCATGGCGTGCCTGCGGCAGACTGAACTCGATCCTCGGCGCCCACTCGTCCTGCACCGGGCCCGCGGTCCGCGGGATCTCCCCCCAGTAGCGTCCAAGCCAGGTCCACAGGCCCTCGCCCCCGGTCAGGGCGTCGCGCCGGGCCGGCTCCATCCACGCCAAGCGCTCGATGATGGCCCCGATATCCGGGCCACCGTCCCCGGCCATACCGACCAGTGCGACACGAAAGCCGTCTATGTACCAGCTCGCGCCCGGGAACTCACCGGCGAAGCTGCGCATCACGATCTCGAGCGAGCCCTCGTCGAACTGGTTCAGCGCCAGCCACTGGACGAACAGCCCGCCCTCGGCCAGACGTGCGCGTGCGCGGCGGAACTGTTGCACCGACAGCAGGTTGCCGCGACCGACCAGGTCGGGATGGAAGAGATCGCCGATGATCACGTCGTAGCGCCGGCCATCGGCGCGGAGAAACCGCCGGGCATCATCGCGAACGATGCGCGCGCGCTCGATGACGCCGCCGTTGACCGGGTCAAAGTACTCACCCGCGGCCTCGATCGCGCCGGCCGACAACTCGACGGCGGTGATCGAGACCTCCGGCAGCGCCAGCGCGCCGGCTGCGGTGATGCCGGTGCCCAGCCCGAGAAACAGGACCTCGCGAGGCTCCGGGTGCAGGATCAGCGGCAGTCGCGCCATGTTCATCTGGGCCGCGACCGCCGAGGGTTCGGTCGATGCCTCCATGCGACGCAGGTCGGACAACAGCACACGCTGGCCGTCCGGCTGTTCGACGACATGCGTGATCGATAGCGCGTCCTCACTGACCATCAGGTCACGGCTGTCAGCATGAGGACCGGGCAGCAAGCTGCTGACCTCGGGCAAGGTCGCGATCGGCCAGGCCGCCGCGCACAGCAATGGCAGCGCGAGCCAGTGCCGGCGCGAGTCCGACCAGGCCATACCGAAGACGAACAGCAACAGCGCCGCGGCGCAGATCGTCGCTGCCGTGCCGATGATCGGCACCAGCAGGAAGCCCGCCGCGAGCGCGCCGGCCGCGGCGCCGAGCGCGTTGGCGCCATAGAGCCAGGCGCCGGCGAGATTGCCGCCGGCGCCTGTTGCCCGGGTCAGCAATGGCAGCCAGGCCCCGAGCACCAGCGTCGTCGGCAAGGTCAGCAATGCCAGCGCGAATCCCTGCGCCAGCAGCGAAGCGCCGAAGGAGGCGAAGTCGGCCTCGTCGATCCAGCCCGCGAGCAGCGTCAGCCCGGCCAGACTGAACAGCGCGGTCGCGCCGGCGATCAACGGGAACCAGCCGAGCGCCTGCCGCTCCGGTAACCGGCGGGCCAGCAGGCTGCCGAGGCCGATGCCGACGAGAAAGATGCACAGCAGCAGCGCGAGGACATACTCGGTGCGCAACAGGATCATGCCGTAGAGCCGTGTCCAGCCGACCTGCAGCATCAGCGCAGCGGCGCCGATTCCGGCATAGATCAGCAGCGCATTCCACGCCGGCCGCATGCCCGACGCATGGCCATCAGCGCCGTCGAAGCGGTGACGCGTCCCCAGCGAGATCGCGACGGCCGCGATCGCGACCACGAGACCGAGCACCGCGACCGCACGAATCGATCCGGCCCAGCCGATCGCGGGCAGCAGCCACAGCGGCAACAAGGCGCCGGCAGCCCCGCCAAGCGTGTTCAAGCCATAGACCGAGACGATGGTGACGCGGGTATTGGCGAAGAAGCGCAGCACCAGCGGAAAGCCGACCCCGAGCGCGAGCGCGGGAAAGAACAGGATCAGAAACGATGACAGGCCCTGCAGCCGGAACCACGCGTCCAGCGGCAGGCCGATCGCGACGGCGCCGAGCACATGGTCGGCTGCGGCAAACAGCCACGGCATCGACAGGGCGAAGAGCGCGACCGCCGCCTCGAGCAGCGCAAAGACGATCAGCGGATGGCGAAGACAGCGGGCGCACCAGGCCCCGAGCAGGCCACCGGCGCCAAGCCCGGCCATGAACGCAACCAGGGTGACGACGATGCCAAAATTACTGACGCCGAACTGGACCGACAGCATGCGCACCCACAGCACTTCGTAGGCGACGCCGGTGACACCGGAAAGGAAATAGACCGCGAGCAGCAGCGCCGTCCACCTGCCGCCCGTGCTCGCGTGCATGCCGTGGAGCGGGTGGTCAGAAGGGGAAGAACCAGACGATCGCGGTGACGGCATGCACGATCGCGAGGAAGACGCTGACGCTTGCAAGGATCATATGCGCCAGAAACACCTGCTTGCCGAAGACCACCATCGAGACGCCGAGCAGCGCGGTGGCGATGATCGTGATCAGCAGCACGATGCCCATCGCGAACATGATCCTGTGCTTTTGCTCGTCGCTGATCGCAACGATCTCGCTCTTCTCGACTCCGGCCTCGGTGAATCCGCGCAAGACCTCGAACGGGGATTCGCCGCCTTCGTCATCGGCGCGGGCGAGACCGGGCGCCGACAACGCGCATGCCAGCGCAAGCAGCAGACATGCAACGGACAGCCACGACGGCCGGAGACTGCGTGCAGGAAAACTCATCGCTGATTCGGATTATTGTCGTTGTCGCTGGCGTCATCGCCCTCCTCGGGCTTCGCGAAACGCCAGTGCATGATCGCCATCAGTATCAGTGGCACCATGACCAGCGGCACCAGGAATACGAATATCATCCATGGGGTGTTGATGCTGACGGTCACCCAGCGGTAACTGTCCACGGCATAAACGGCCTGCGACTGCAGCATCAGCAGCAGGAGAAACAGGCCATATCGGAGTAATTTCGCGTTGTTTCTCATTCGACGTCCTGTGCGACCCTGAATCCGAAGAAATCAGACGCGTAATTGGGCAACGAGAAGTTGCGATGGAAGGCCGAGGTCGAGAACGGATCGCTCTTCCAGGAGCCTCCGCGGATGACCTTGTAGCGCTCGTTGGTCGGCACGAATTCAGCGACCGACAGGGACCGCAATGAAGCCGAGTCCGGGATGGCCGGCAGGCTGGCGAAGAACATGTGATCGGGCGCCGGGGTGCCGGGATAAGGCAGGAAATCATCCTCGACCCACTCGGCGACGTTACCCGCCATGTCCATGACGCCATAGCCGCTGGCGCCTTCCTCGTACAGCGTCACCTCGGTGGTCGATCCTACACGGTAATAGGTATTGAGGCGAGCCGGATCCATGCGATTGCCCCATGGCCAGCGCCAACCCTCGGGACCGCGCGCGGCGCGCTCCCATTCCGCCTCGGTCGGCAGGCGCATGCCCGCCCATTCGGCGTACCTGCGCGCATGGAACCAGGAGATATAGGTCACCGGATGCAGCTCCAGCCCGGGCGATATGCGCCCGTCCGGCCAGTGCATCGGTGGACGCTGACGGGTAGCAGCGATGAAGCGCGCGTACTGGGCGTTGGTGACCGGATACTTCGCAATGCGATACGCCGGCAGCTCTACTACATGCTCCGGCTGGTTCTGGAGATCTGCGCGCGCCATGCTGGTGCCGATCGCATAGGGACCTGCAGGGATATCGATCAGGGTATCGATCTCGGCCCACTGCTCCGGGGTCAGCAGGGCGTCCGCCTCCTCGACCGAATAGGAATTGTACAGGCCCGGCAGATACTGGCGCTCGACTTCGATGAACAGGTCCTGGCCGGCCGCGCGCTGCCGTTCCCGGGTCTCGTCGATGTCGTAGGTGATCTTGCTGCGCATGTCGTTCATGCGGTTCTCGCCGAGCTTCAGCACGTGCAGGGTCGCACCGATGAAGGTCAGCACCATGCAGGTGACGAAGGTGGCGGCGAGGTAGCGCTTGCGGAGGTTGACCTGGCGCTTGTCACGCAGCGCGCTCGGTGGTGTCAGCTCGACGCTCATCGTTCCTGGCCCTTCGACAATCCGCCGGCAGGGTCGGGGCCGTCGTTGGCGCCCGTCCCTGATTCCGGCTTGGCGTATTTGCGGTGCAGCTTGTGCAGGTTGCGCCGGTCGGTCCTGCCGTAGGTGCGCTTGACCATGACTTCGCCGATGACGCCGCCGATCGTCGCGAATTCGACGCAGAGGATCACGACGAAGATCCAGTAGCCGATCGGCAGGATGTCCGCGCCGGGTGGCGGCGTGGAACCATAGACCTGGTAATAGTAGACGGCATGCACGATCAGTGCCGGGGCATGAGCAAGTATCTTTCCACCCAGGCCATAGATCAGCGATACGACGATACCGCCGACGAAGGGCACGAAGAACAGCGTCAGTACCCACTGCGGCGTATAGGTCGCAGGGCCGTAATAGAACTCCAACCTGACGTCGAGCAACATGCCGCCGAGGTACACGACGACGGCACCGGCGGCGACGGCGATGATCGCGACGCCGTAATCGAGCAGCCTGTTCCTGATCCTGGGGCTAATCATTACCCTGCCTGTAGTCGAGCCCCGTCAGGGTCTCGTATTCCTTGCGCCTGACTTCCTCGAGGTACCAGTCCTCGACCTTCAGGCTGGCCAGATAGGCGGCCAGCAATCTGCGCTCCTGTTCCGGTAAATGGGCGTAGGAAGGCATCTGGTACTCCGCCTTCAGGCGTGACGGCAGTATCGACTGCGGTACCTCGCTGGAGAGGTAGGTATAAAACCAGTCCTCGTCCTTCAGGGAACCGATACCGTCTAGCGGGGGCGCAGGAACGCTCTGTATCCAGTTCCGCACCAGCCACAGCGTATGGCAGCGAGTGCAGTCATTGCGCTTGACGATGACCTCGGCATCGACCTGGTCCTCGCGGGACATGGTCGTGTAGAACGGTATCCCCGGATCCGGCTCGCCGGAGTCCGCAAGGTACTTGAAGGTCGCCAGACCGACGACCAGCACCGCCATGATGAGGTATATATTGCGCTCACCGGTTCGCATGCTTCTCCGCGCGCCGTCTCGCCTTGTCCTTCAGAAACTCGTCGCGCAACTCGGTCTGGTGCTCGATGACCTCACGCGACCTCGCGTACTCCTTCGGGTCCATCTTGTCCTCGTCATCCTTGTCGAAGACCACGTACTTGATGTCCTCGTCGAACTGGTAGTTCTTCGCCGCCCAGCGCAGGCCAACGATGACGCCGATCAGGATGCCCGCCGCGGCGACCATCCAGACATAGATCGTCCATCCATCCGGGAGTGAATGCAGGAATTCTTTCATGACTGACGCTCCTTGCTACACCAGGTAGCCTTCGATCAACTGGATATAACCGAAAATCAGCGCGAAGATCATCCCGCAGACCATCGCGCCGAACATGATCTTTTCGCCACGCTTCAGCTTGCCCTCACCCTTCGGCAGGTAAAGGTAAATGATATAGGAAAAAACTATCAGAGAAACAATCAGAAATACGAATATACCGCGGCTGAATTTCTGCGATCGCAGGCCCTCGATGCTCAAATCCAGGCCGAGGATCATCGAATCCTGGGCGGATGAGGCCACGGCCGGCAGACCAGTCGCGATGATGCCGCTCAACCCGGCAACCAGTGTGAGAAAATCAGCCATGAGATGACACCAAGGGGAGACTCCGGGTCAGCCGGGAGACAGGGGCCCGGCAAATATATCGCAAACCCCGCACCTGAATCAAAATATCAGCCTGATCAGGCCATTTTGACACGCAATCCGGGGACAGGTTCCCGCAGGAATGGAATCCACTGAAAAGCAAACGGGCGCCGGTCGAAATCGACCGGCGCCCGTCCGGGATGGCGTTTACTTGAACGGGTTGTCGTCGTTGGCGCCGGTATCCTTCTTCTCCCACAACCGGTAGCTGTCGACGAGGAACAGACCGTAGATGCTCGGCAGAAGGACGACGAGCGAGATAATAACGGCAAATACCGCGGGTGCGTAGTCGATATCAATCATGATCAGGCTCCCTTCTTCATGTTCGGCTTCTGCGTGAAGTGCGGCAGACGCTTGATTACGAGGATCATCGCGATGACGAAGTAGGACACGTAGAACACGTCGATCGTGTAACCCTTATCCCACCACGGCTGGGTGCGTTCGCGCAGACCATCAGGACGATACGCGCCCTCGAAGTTCGCGAGCTTGACCTGATCATACATCACGTTGTAGCTCTCGAGGCCATACGGGCCGCCCGAGGCAGCGATTTCACGGATCTGCGGTGCGATCAGCTGCAGGTCGTACCAGGTCAGCGACGGACACTGACGGTCGATCAGACCGGGCAGGCGACTGTCATGTCCGCTGGCGACATGGGACTCGCGGGCATGACGGCAGAGGAAATCCATCTTCTCCTCGTTGGTGCGCAATGCCTGCACCTGCGGCGAATCCATGACCTCGACCATCGGCCAGTACAGCTCGGCCGTCGGCCGCATGCCCCAGATCGGCATCGTGACAAGGAACGCCGTGAACACGATGAGTCCGATCAGGATCGTCATCGGGAACGGGAGGCGATTGTTGCCAGAAGACAGCCCGCCGTACTTCTCGGCTTCCCAGCGCTGAATGGCTTTTCTGTTTTCCTCTTCATCAGCAAGGCTGTAAAGAGGGTTATCCAATTTCCAGGCCATTATCGTTCCCCCTCGTTATTTCAGGCTGGTCAGGACCCAGTCGATCAGCGCGCGAATCTCGGTATCCGGGGCATACTCCGGGACCTCCGGCGGATAGGCGCGCTTGCCGACGCGGTACTCGTTGTACTCACGGCGCCACTTGGCGTAATCGATCTGGTTGCCATCGGCGTCATAACGGCCCCACAGATAGTCGAAACGCGGCATGATCGAGTTCGGCTGCGTCAGGCGAGGATTGAAGAAGTGCATCATCATCCATTCGCGTGAGGAGTTGCGCGAAGCCACATGCAGCAGGTCAGGCGCCTTGCGGTCCGAACCGAACGCGGTCGGGTTCTCGCCGTTCATATCACCGACATACGGAGGCCAGCCGAAGATCTGAAAGTCCTGGGTCGCTTCCGGCAGCAGGGTATGACACCACCAGCAGCCCTCGGTGATATAGACGGTCTTGCCACGCGCGACATAGCGGTGATTTTCGTCACCGGTTGCGCGCAGAGTCGCTTCCGGAGACCAGCCACGGGTCACAGTGGCGTTTTCGATATAGGCCCACTCCTCGCCCTTGTTGTCCTGACCGTAGCTGATCGTGAAGACCGCGCCGCGGTCCTTGTCGGCCTGGTCGATCTTGCCCTTGTTGATGCTGAGACTCTGCACCGTCGGACCCAGGTTTGCGGGGCGATTGATCGTCGCCGCAAACGGCGTGCCGGGCTTGTAGACATAGGCACGAATTGCGGGATCGATCGGCTCACCGGTCACCGGATCCTCACTAATGATCACGGTGATGGGCTTGCCGGCGCCGCGCACCATCGGGTCCTCGTACGAGAATCCGATGACACGGCCGTTCGACAGCGCCTTGTCGAGACCGACCCAGGTCGATTCCGCCGACCGGAAGTCGAAGCTCGGGAGGAACAGGGTGATCGTCATCGACAATCCGAGCATGCACCCTACGCCTACAGCTCCAAATTTATATTCTTGAAATGCCACTTATCTCCCCTCCCCAGGTTCCTTGCACCCCCCCGGTTTCCCGGGGGGGATTGCACAAGGTACAAGTTACCAGACTATCCCGTAGACGAAGCGCTTACCTTTCGTAGGCCAGCTCGTGGGCATAACGACCCTTCGGTACGACGGTACCTTCGCGGGCGGTCATGTACATGTTGTAGAGCCAGACCATGTTGCCGGTAAACACCATCGTACCGCCGATCCAGCGACCGATCATGTATGGATGCTCGGCGACAACGACGTCGATGTACGGTACCTGGTAGATCTTGCCAGCACCCTGAATCAGGCCCGCGACCGTCATCGTGATCCAGTAGATACAGAATCCGATCAGGACGAACCAGTAGTGGAAGTTGGCAAGCACGAGTGAGTACAGCTTGCGGCGCAGCACCTGCTGCAGTCCGAAGTACACCGCCGCGATCTCGAGGAAGCTCGACATTCCGAGCAGCGCGAGATGCGCGTGCGCCACGATCCAGCCGGTGCCATGCACGTACCAGTTGATCGCGCGGGTCTGCTGGAATCCACCCTGCATGTTCAGCGGAATCGCCAGCAGGACGCCGGTCACCGAGAACTTGATTTCGATGTTCTCGACAAACATGCTCCAGCGTCCCTTCATGGTCAGCAGAATGTTGGCGACGAACGCAACCGCCGGGATCAGGATCAGCACGCCTTCGACCGACGCGAACGACTTCAGCCACTCCGGCAGCGGGGCCGACAGCAGGTGATGCGAGGCAGGCGTCGAGTAGAACGCGATGATCGACCAGAAGTGCAGGTGACCGATGCGGTGCGAATACAGCGGGTTGCCGGTCAGCTTCGGGATCGTGTAGTACGCGATCGCCGCGGCGACCGGCGTGATCCACAACCCGAGCACGTTATGCGCGAACCAGAAGGTCAGGTATCCCTCGGTCAGGCCGGTCAGGTTGAACAGCTCCGGCGACTGGCCGACGATGAAGGTCACGATCACGAAGAAAATACAGGATCCGAAGAACCAGTTCGTGATGTAGATGCCCTGCGTCCGGCGTTGCGCGATGGTCATCCAAACGTTGATACCGAGCGGCAGCAGGACGCCGAAGATGACGACGAGGTCGATCGGCCAGATGATGTCCGAGTACTCGCGACCGGAGGTGAAGCCCATCCACAGCATGATGAGGCCGAACGAGAGACCGACATTCCACAGCATGCAGGTCCAGACACCGAGCTTTTCCGACCACAGCTTGGTGTTGCCGAGGGCAGGCGTCATATACATCATCGTCATCGCGAAGGCCATCGAGATCCAGCCAAGGATGACCGCGAGCACGTGCACCTGGCGCATGTGACCAAACGCAAACAGCTCGGTTCCCGTTACGAAATCAGGGAATGCGAGCTTGGCGGCGTTGAATGACCCGATGCCGGTGCCGATGATGAACCAGAGGATCGAGGAAAAGCCGAAGAAGAGCGTCGCTGTTCCCGGCGGGATATCCTCATTCTTCGCGAATAGATACTTAAATAACATGCTGCCAGCCCTCCTGGATCACTGACGATCCTGAATATTACGAATGTTGTAAATCTCTCCAGTACCCAATCTTGTCTGTTCCGGAGTCCGCCGCCGGATACGCATGGCCCGGGCCGGCATTCACTCCGTCATCTTGGTCATCAGATACCAAGCGAACCACATGCTCGAGAAAGCAAGCAGAATTCCAAACGCTCCAGCAATCGCAGCCATCGTTGTCTCTCCCCTCGATTCTGTTTCGGCCTGATTTCTTCCGACCGCTTACCAGGTGGCGTCGCCGCCCTTGGCCTCGCGCTCGCCATGCTTGTGGCAACCGATCATCACGATGACCGAGAAGGCCAAGCCGAAGATGATCATCTGCCAGTTCATGAAGCCGGCGAAGTGCGTCGGGTTGAGATTGTCATCCGGAAAGCCGCCCCAGGGACCAAACGGCCCACGACCGAGGGCGCACATCATCGCCGCCCCGAACACGCTCCCGTTGCCCATCCCGGTCACGAACGCGGGAATGGCCAGGATCCAGAATAAGCGACCGAATGTGAGCTTGTTTTCCATCTCCCCCCCTAACGATTTCTGAAGTTGTCTTGCGAATGCCTTCCAGATCAAAACGCGGTTCTTGTCCTGATGCTTCTGCCGGTCGACAGGCCGGCTGCGTGGACGACAAGTGTGCCCTCACGCGAGAAGAGAATCAAGGAATGTGTCGTTGATACGGAACGAATGTTCGGGAGCAGGAGGCGGGTGGCTATCGATGCATCGCAAACCATTGCGCGCATGCCGCAAAGGAAGGAAAAAAAGGATGTCAGTACCCCGTCCCTCATGACCGCTCCCAGCCCACTCAATTCCCAGCAGAGCCTGTTCTTGTTGTTGTGTCGTGATGGTGGCTGCGCCGCGCCGCTGGTGACGGTGCCGATGCCTGCATTATGCATCCTGCCCCTGCGGTCTCGAGCCCCGTGCCTGCACTGGGACCCGGCGTCTAACCCCTCACGGTTTCAGGTGATTATAGCCATAAAATCGCAACTTGCAACCATCGCGAAGCAGGATCGCACAATCACCGCGCGCACGCATGCTCGTCCATTTTACTTTCAAAAAATCAAAAGCTTAAACGAGCGCCTCGCATGGCTTTGTCGAACTACGCCGATATGCGAGAATTCCACATGCGCATTCGCGCAGGCATCAGGGTAACGGATCCCGGCATGAGAGAGATCATCATCTACGGTATCGTCGCGCTCAGCTCGCTGACGATGATTGCCTACACGGTCCGCATGTTCATCGGCGGCCTGGTCAGCAAACAGACCGAGTACACGGTCATGGCGATCGTTACCATCATCGGCGCGACGGTACTGGCCTTTCTGGCATGGGACGTGATCCGGCGGCGGCGTGCCGCGGCGGAGGCCGGAGAGGGACATCCCGGCGGCGACTGAGCGGGCCGATGCGCGGGCGTCAACGGTAGACTTCGAGGTGGGACTTGGCGTCGCGGAACTCTGAATCGCTCGCAAACTGGCCGACGTGGAAGACATGCTGCTGCTTGCGGCCCTCGAGGTCCATGCCGGTCAGCGCGAAGGTCTTCCCGCCGATCTCGGAGAACAAGCGCAGCTCCTTGACCAGCACGACCGAACTCCCGTTTCTCAGCGCCAGCGTCACCCGGTCCTTGTCGATCTCGAGCGCGATCGGCGCACCGGGCAGCAGCATCAGACGTGTCTTCAGGATGCGGTTCGCGCCAACGAAGAAGAACAGGCTGGCAAGGAACATCAGCAGATAGGACCAGCCGGAATTGGGGCCGTAGGACAGGCGCAGACTGATCAGCGCGAGAAAGATGACTGTCGGGACGTACAGCAGCAGATCCCAGGCCATCCCTTTCCGGTCCTGGACCAGTTCGTAGCGGGCTTCCCTTCTCCCCACCCGATCATCCCTTCTTCCGTTCGAGGACGACGGTCTCAATGACCCGTTCGAGCTCGCCGAACAGCAACCGGCCCGGACGCTTGAAGCGCACGATGCCTTCCTCGTCGATCAGGAAGGTCCAGGGCTCTCCGGTAACGCGAAACGCAATGAACGCAGCCGGATTCTGGTACTGGTCCATATGCAGGAAGGCGATACCCTCCTCCTCGTACTTGTTCATCATCGCCGACAGCATCTGCAACTGCTTGTCGCAGACCGTGCAATGGGCAGGCGTCGCGAAGGAGATCACGATCGGCTTCTTTTCCTTCAACGCCTGATCCAGCGAATATTCGTACATCCGTGGATCGGGATGGCGGTACGTGGTGAGCCGGCTCAGGTCATGGCCGACGTCATCGAGGGTGACGGTGCGGATATCCGGCGCCGGCGTACCGATTGCGAGTGTGCCGACCGGGGACTCGACGCAGGCCACGAGCGCCCATGCCGCGACCAGCACGACCGCCAGCGCCCTGGCTGCCGCCTTTCGCTCCGACACTGTCTCAGCCATAGGTCTTCTCCTGCTGCCCGTAGTCCGCCTCCTGCGGGTAGATGCGGGGCGAGCGTCTGCTGGTGCGGTAGATATTATACCCCCATATGCAATTGGCGAGCAGCACGAGGGTGCCGAACAGGCCGCCGGCCATCATCAGCGGCAGCACCAGCATCGACACCTCGCTCGGCGGCAGCGACACACTGGCGCGCCCGCCGACGACGCCGGCGGCGACGAAACAGCCGACCAGGCCGAGCAAGCCGAAGTTGTGCATCCAGAAATGCACCTTGACCAGCGTCAGGCTGTAGATCGGGCGCTTGACCAGTCGGGGCACGAGATAATAGACCGCGCCGAAGATCGCCATTTCGACCCAACCGAGCAGATTCAGGTGGGCATGGCCGAGCATGATCTTGTCGCCATGCGGGCGGTTACGCACGAAATGTGCGACATCCGGCATCGAACTGACGATGACGCCCCAGCTGAATCCGATGATGCTGTAGATGATGCAGGCGTAGATGAACCACAGGGTATAGCGGTTGAAATCCAGTTCACGCTCGCTCAGACGCGGCTCGCTCATTTCCATTCCCTCATTACTCGATTCACTCGTTATCGCTGGCCGGGCGTTGCCGAATATCCTCATACTGCTCGCGCCAGGCGTCCGGTGCCCACAGATTCAGCATGCGGTCGATGAACGGTGACTCGCCGGGCGGCGGCACCTTGGCGACCGAGGAGCCCGGATCCGCGCGCAACTCGGAGAGGAAGATTGCGATCAGGCGGCGGTCCTCCTCCGGCAGATTGGCTACGTAGGCGGCTTCCTTCGGCCGCGGACCATGATCGACGGTTGGCGCGCCGTAGGTCTGTTCAGGGTTCGCGAGGAAGCGCTCGAGCCACTCGAGCGAACGCGACGATCCGATACCGTCGAGCGACAGGCCCATGCTGGTGCCGGCGCGCAGCGCGCGATGACAGGCATTGCAGTTCGCTCGCTGGTACAGGCCTGCGCCCTTGCGACCTTCCTCGGAGAAATCGAAATGGGTGAGCTGTTCGAAGACCGGGGTGTCCGATTTCATGCGGAAGGTCTCGAGCCCGATATAGACGAGCATCGCGGCAACGAAAAAGACAGCGAAGATCATCAGCATGATCTTCTCGCCAAGCTTCAGGGGTTGTCTACTCATGATTTCCGACCATTGCTGTGGAGTTGCGAGTTCCCCCTCTCTCTGTCTGACTCAGACAAAAAATGAGGGCGGTAGTGCCGCCCTCGGATCGAAAACTTGCTGATTATTGTCGTCCCGGCGCCAGGGCCAGGACCTGGGGGAGGAAATCCCGTCCGGCGCCCGACTGGCGCCGGACGGGCACAGACCCTTACTGGACGCCGATGGCCTTCATCCGCTCGTTGGCGATCTTGAAGCGGTAGTCATACGGCGTGCGGTTGCTGCCGGTCGTGAAATACGGATCCGCGATCGAGAGATAGGCCGCCGCGTCCAGAATATCCTGATCCGACATCTGGCGGGCAACCGCCTGCATCTGGCCCAGCTTGTCGTTGTGACGGGTACCGTCGCGCCACCACTTGAGCTGCTGCACCAGATAGGTGTAACGCTGCTGACCGATCATCGGGTAGACCGGCGGTGCGCCGCGGCCGGCAACGCCATGGCAGGACTTGCACGCCGGCAGGCCCGGGCCCTTGCTGCCGAGGTCGCTCGGGTAGCCGTCCTCACGCTTTGGGCTGCCGTACTCGACGATCGCGCGTCCACGGTGCAGCTGACCGACCTCGATGCCCTGCTCGGACAGCTCTTCGAGATAACCCTGGTCGAAGATGATCGGGTTCTGCGGGATCTTGTTCGCGAGATAGGTCGCGACGTCGATGCGATCCTGCGCGCTCAGCGCCTGGGCGAAGGCCGGCATCACCGCGCCGGCGCCCGGGGGCTGACGCTTGCCTGCCGCGAAGTCCTCGAGCTGCTTGTACAGGAAGGTGAAGTACTGGCCTGCGAGTCGCGGGGCACCCATCGCCTCGATGCCGGTACCATCCTCACCATGACAGGTCCAGCACGGGGCCGCGTTGCCCTTGCCCTCGGTGAAGATCTTGTGGCCGTTGGCCATATCGCCCGGCCCCAGGGAGAACATGCCCTTGGCGGCCAGTGCGTTGCCCGTCGACAGCGCGAATCCGATGACTATCGCGACCGCTGCCACTACCAGTTTATTGTGTCCCATCTGCAGACCCCTCCCGCGTATAAACTCGCCACTTTCCCGTACGAATACCGCCGCGCATGACGACGGTGATTCGCGAAGAATTCTAGTTATTCAGAGCCTACTTCGAATTGACCCAGAGCAGCACCGCCGCCAGGGTGAAAGCCAACCCGAACCAGATCGCGTAAACCGTAACGACACCTGCCGTATCCAGAACCATCACACACCTCCCGTCTTCATATGTGCCGGCGGTGTCCCGCCTTGTTGTTAGACCCCGGCCAGTATACAAGACCGCGATTGACGCAACAATTCCAGTTCCGATTGCCGGTGCTTGCCGGCGCCCGAAGCTTGTCCGTTGTTCTTGGTTATAGTAGAGCCACAGATATTGCGTGTTATTTAACATGAGTCGAAATGCCATTGCAAGACTTCTCTCGCGAGACCGGACATCCGCCAGCGAACCGGCGCGAGTCCGCTGAATTATCGCAAGATTCTTCGCCTCGGGCGCGATTCGCTGGACCTCTTCGCGAGCGCTGGTGCATTATGTCCGGCGCCGTAGGGAGCAGGACTGGATAAATGGACAAGGCCAGGACATTGACGATCGATTACCTGCAGCGCTACTGGGGCATCCTCGCCCTGCTGGCCTGGGGCGGGATCCTGCTCGGATTCGGGATCCTGCGGCTCGACCGCTACGGCATCGACGAGGGCGCCGCACGCGCACTGATCCTGAACTGGGCGGTGTTCGACCGCGTGCTGAACCCGCTGATCACGCTCGGCGTCCCCGATTTCCGCGCGCTGCTGTTCATCCCGCTCGGCGCCTACTGGTCCAGCAATATCCTCGCGGCCAAGATCTACACGGTGCTGATGGCCTTCATCGCCGTCACGCTGCTCTACCGCTGGAGCCGTCGCAGCGCCGATACCGAGACTGCGCTGATCGCCTCCGCGCTGCTGCTGGTATTTCCGCTGTTCATCAACCAGGTCGATGCGATCGGCCCAGGTGTCTATCTGCTGCTGACCTTCGCCGTCGGCGCCTGGATCTCGGCCAGGCACGACGGAGCCCCGCGTCCGCTCGGCACCTGGTTCTTCATATTGATGATCTGGGTGCTGATCACGATCACGATTCACCCGGTCGGGCTGGCCTTCCCGCTGGCGCTGGCGTGGATGTGGCACCGCAAGCCGGCTGCCGACCTGCGCCGCAAGAAGCACCTCTACGCGGGCCTTACGCTGGTGGTCGCGATCACCGTCGCGATGCGCGGCGGCTGGCAGACCGTCGACTGGCTGCAGAACCCGTTCCTGGCCCTCGGTCAGTCCTGGCACGCGCTGACCGGGATCACCGGTGCGCCGGGGATGTTCGAGGCCTCGCTGCTGACGATGGCGCTGATCGCGGTGGTATGGGCCGACCGCCGCTTCCTGACGACCGACCTGGTCGGCTCGACGCTGCTGTTCGCGCTGGCGATCGGCTTGTTCGCCGCAGATCCGGCCTGGGCGCTGATCGCGGTGACGCTGCTGCTCTACCGCGGCACATGGCTCCTGATTCGCCTGAACAGCGCGCTGGCCGCCGGCGGTTACGGGCTGGTGCGCAATCGCGGGCTGGTGCTGGTCATGTTCTTCCTGGTTTCGTTCCCGTCGATGATCTCCGACAAGGTGCGCGCGCAGGCGGTACAGGCCGGCGAGATCAGCGAGATCGACCAGCTGAACCGGGTCATCGCGCTCGAGGTAGAGGACGACCTGGAAGCGGCCGGCGAGCTGCAGATCGCCAGTCAGTGGCCCGGCCGCACGATGATCGCAACCCGTATCACCACCTTCCAGCTGCCACCGGACAGCGACCAGACCAACGAGGAGTTCCTCGCCTCACTGCGCGGCATCACTCACCTGATCTTCGATCCGCAACACCCGCGCAATGAGCTGCTGGTCCGGCGCATCGCGGAACTGACCGGCGCGACCCAAACCCTCGACATCAACGAGGCAGGCGTGTTGCTGCAGGTCGTGGGCTGGGACGCCGAAGACCTCACCGACCTGCCCGCAGCCGACGACCCGCTGCTCTGACGCCGGTGGCATGAACGGCAAGGTCGGCGGGATCCGGGCCTTGGCCGGTCCGGTCTTTTCAGGACCGCCATGAACCCATCCCTGGGGGCTGCCGGCGAGACATCCTGTCTCGCAGGCTCCTGAAAAGACCGGACCGGCCAAGACCCTGCTGCGAGTGCGCCGGCGTTCATGCCGCCGGCGTCAGAGCGGCGGGGCCCTCAGGTCTGGCAGGCAACGCAGTAATACGTCGCGCGCTGCGCCTGGCGGACGCTGCGGACCGGCTCGCCGCAGTTCGGACACGGCAGACCTTCGCGCCCGTAGACCCTGAGCTCCTGCTCGAACCAGCCCTTGCGCCCCTGCTCGTCATGGAAGTCGCGCAGCGTCGTACCGCCCTGGCGAATCGCCGCGGCCAGTACATCGCGCACCGCGGCGGCGATGTGCTCGAAGCGCGGCGCGGAAATCCTGCCGGCGGCGCGCAGCGGATGGACGCCGGCGATCCACAGCGCCTCGTTCGCATAGATGTTGCCGACGCCGGCAACCGTCGCGGCGTCCATCAGGAACGGTTTGATCGCGGTCTTTCGTCCGCGCGCGCGTGCATGCAGCCACGCACCGCTGAAATCCTCGCTGAAGGGCTCCGGGCCGATGTTTCTCAGCAAGGCATGGCGCAGCGGGTCTCCGTCTGCCCACAACGCCAGCCCGAAACGGCGCGGATCGCGGAAGCGCAGCGCGATGCCGTCGTCAAGCACGATGTCGAAATGATCGTGGCGTTCCGGCGCGGCGCCTGCCGGGACCAGGCGCACGGTGCCGGACATGCCGAGGTGCAGGATCACGGCGCCGTCGCCCGCGCGTAACAGAAGATATTTCGACCGCCGCTCGACCGCGTCGATCGTTCGCCCGGGCAGTTCACGCTCGAGCCGGCGCGGCAGCGGCAGGCGCAGACGCCGCTCGCGCACGACCATGGCCGTGACCCTGCGGCCGGTCAGCGCCGGCGCGATGCCGCGACGCGCGGTTTCGACCTCCGGTAACTCGGGCATGTCAGTCCGCCTCCCCGAGGCCGTCGCCGCCGGCCGCCCTGCCCGGATCCAGCAGGCGCTCGCCCTGTTCGGAACCGAGGTGATAGGCCAGTCCGGAGCCGACCGGCGCCAGCACCAAATCAACCTCCGTCCCGAGGATCAGAAAGGTCAGCGGCTGCTCTGTATCACGCAGCGTCACCGTGATCTCGCCCTGCCCCGCCCCGCCGTCATGGCGATCAACGAAGATCGCATGCGCATGCATCCAGCCCTCGACGAAGCGGTTCAGGGTATCCATGGACAGCTCGCGTTCCGGTTCGATCTCCCAGCGGCCGTCAGCGGACTGCGTCACTGAGAAGTGCGGGAACGTGAATGCAACGGGCCGGGCGCCCTCGGGGAGCAGGCTGTTCGATACGAACGAAGGGAAGCCTGCCTGCATCCGGTGCAGGTAATGATCGTCGACCAGATGCACCTTGCCGCCGGCAAGCATATAACGGCGGTGATCGACCGTTTCGGTATCTCCGAATGCGATTTCGATGTCGTTCACGCGCAGCAGCGCGCGCGGCGGCTCGAGACCGTAGCGGCCCAGCTCATCGGCCTCAGCCCTGAAACTCGTGTGACTGCGCGCCTCGACGACGCGCAACAGCGGTTCGATGCGGAATCCGTTCGCCGCCGCTGCGAGCGGGGCGGTCATCCGCCACTGGCCTGCCGTGCGCATCAGATCGATGTCTTCGCCGCCGGCACGGATTCCGATCCGGTCGACATCGCCGACGGCGAGATCGGTCAGTCGCGCCGGCGCATCATCGCGCTCGAGTCCGGGCTCGAACCAGACCACCAGCACCAGCGCGACCACCGTCACGGCGAGCCCGAGGTTCAGCAGCGCGCGCCTGCCCATCCCGCGTCAGCGCCGGCGCCGCCGGTACCAGATCACCACGCCGCTGCCGAGCAGCAATGCGGGCAATACCAGCAGGAACCCGAAGCCGATGATCGCGGTCGTCAGCGGCGTGAACTCCAGCGTGGCGTCAGGGGCGGCGCGCGCCGGGATGTCGATGAAGCGATCGTCGCTTGCCAGCCAGTTGGCGATGTTGAAGCCGAGCTGGAGGTTGCCGGCAAGCCCGAGAAACGCGTTCGACAGGAAGTCGCTGTCGGCGGCGACGAATACGCGCTGGACACGCGCCCCGGGATCGTCGTCGGGGCTGCGGGTCAGCACGACGCCGAGCACCAGCGGACCGGGCGTGTCCACGCCCTCGTCGAAGGCCACGTTGCCGGCGACCTCGCCGGTCTCGAGCCAGGTGTTGGTCATCGTGTTCAGCACCGGCGTCGCCTCCCAGCCGGGGGCGTCCTCGATCGCGATCGCGCCGGCGATCGGGAACAGGGTGTTGTGATCGAATCCGCGCGTCAACTCGCGGGGCGGATAGTTCGCGACCAACGCGACCCGCGGATCGTCGATACCGAACAGCATCATCCCCACCCGGGACACCGTCGGATCGACGACGATACCGTCCTTGAAGCGGATGCCGAGCAAACCGGCAAGCTCGTCGAGCCCGTGCACGCCGCCAGGTTCGACGAGCCACAGCAGGTTGCCGCCGGCCGCGACATAATCATGCACCAGGGCGGCCTCTCCGGGCAGCAATGCGGACTGCGGCGCGGCGATGACCAGCGCGGCGATCTCCTGCGGGATCTCCGGCGACTCGACCAGATTGATGCGGTCTGTGGCGATCCCGCGCTCGCGCAACTGCGCGGCCCAGGCAAGGTAGTCGTGATCATCACGCCCGTCGGGATCGCGCTCGCCGTGTCCGGACAGGAACAGCAGGCGGCGCTCGCCGCCGCGGGCGAGGCGCTGCAGCGCGTTGGTCAGTCCGCGCTCGGATATATCCCGCAGGCGCTGTTGTGTGCCCTGATAGGTCACGATCAGTTCGCCGTCACTGATGCCCAGTTCGCGCGCACGTTGTGGCTCGCGGTCGGGATTGACGAATTCGAGCCGGATATCGGGCTTGTGGCGCTGGTAACGCGCGACGAGGTCGGTGATCGCCCGGCGCAGCAGCGGCGGCGCCTCTCGCGCCCAGCCCTCGATGGAAACTTCCCCCGGCAGTTCGCGCAGCAGGGAGGTGCTGGCATCGGACAGGGTGTTGCGGCCGCCGGCACTCCAGTCGGCTTCGAAGGTATATCGCGCGGACAGCCACCCCAGCAGGCCGACCGAGAGCAGCAGCAGGACGACGAACAGCAGCGCCTGCAGGCGCAACATGCGTCGGGTTCCGGGGGTCACCTTCATGGTTTCAATGCTGCAACCGGTATGAATCGAGGCGGCGGATGCTGAACGCGAGAAAGGTCACGATCACCAGCAGGTAATAGGCCACGTCGGCGCTGCTGAACGCGCCGCGCAACAGCGGCTCGTAATGGCGCAGCATGGACAGGTGAGCAAGGATATTATCCTCGCCGCCGGCGCCGGCGCCCCAGTCGACGATCCACAGCAACAGCAACGCGCCGAAACCGGCGACCGCAGCGACCGCCGGCTGGGCGGTCAGCGTCGACATGAACAGCCCGACCGCGGCGAACGACGCCAGCAGCAGAAACAGGCCAAGCAGGCCGGCCGCGAGCAGGCCGGGGTCGATCGAACCGGCGAGCTGTAAAGACAGCGGCATCAGCGCGATCAGCGCCAGCATCAGGGTGAGGAAACCGAGAATGCCCAGGTACTTGCCGAGGACGATCTCGGTCATCGAGATCGGCGCCGACAGCAGCAGGCTCAGCGTACGGTTACGCAGTTCATCGCTGACCAGCCGCATCGTCAGCAGCGGCACGATCAGCAGCAGCACGAACGCGGCGTTGCCGAACAGCGGCGCGACCACGATCTCGGTGACCCCGGGCGCGCCGGGCATGCCGGCGAGGCGCGCCTGGATCTGGAGGAAGAAGTCGACCTGCGCCGAAAACATCCATGCGAGCACGAACAGGACGACCGCGAGCAGCGTCCACGCCAGCGGCGACAGGAACAGGCTGCGCAACTCTCGCCCGGCAATCGCAAGGATCATCATGCCGCCGCCTCGTCGCGGGTGATATCGACGAAGATCTCCTCGAGCGACCGGCGCTCCTCGGTAAGCTCAAACGGACGCCAGCCACCAGTCACCGCGGTCTCGACGAGACGCTCGGCGAGATCGCCTGCATCCTGCGCGTAATGTATGCGGAAGCGTCCCTCGCCGAGTTCGTCAACCGCGCCGACGCCGTCGACGGCCGCCAGCACGGAGACCGGCGGCGGCCGGCGGAACCCTGCCAGCAGCGACGAGGCCCGCATCTGCATCCGCAGGGTTTCGATGTCGTCGTCGAAGACCAGTTGTCCGCGGTGAATGATCAGGACGCGATCGCAGACCGCCTGCACCTCGGGCAATATGTGCGTCGACAGGATCACGCTGTGGTCGCCGCCGAGCTCGCGGATCAGGCCGCGGATCTCGCGTATCTGGATCGGATCGAGACCGACGGTCGGCTCATCGAGGATCACGACCGGCGGGGAGTGGATGATCGCCTGGGCGATACCGACGCGCTGCTGGTAGCCCTTCGACAGATTGCCGATCAGGCGACCGCCGACATCGCCGAGGCCGCAACGTCCCCTGGCGGCATCGACCGCGGCATGAATACGCGCGCGCGGAATCCGGTTCAGCCGCGCGCAATAGCGCAGGTATTCATCGACGGTCAACTCGCGGTACAGCGGCGGCTGCTCGGGCAGATAGCCGAGCTTCGCCTTCGCCGCCGCCGGTTCGTCAAGGATATCCGCGCCGCCGATCAGCACGCGACCAGCGCTCGGCGCGAGATTGCCGCTGATGATCTGCATCGTCGACGACTTGCCGGCGCCGTTGGGGCCGAGAAATCCGACCACCTCTCCCCGCCCGATCCCGAAGCTGATATCGTTGACGGCGCAGAGCTGGCCATAATAACGGTACAGATGTTCGACCTGCACCAGGATATCGCTGTTCATCGGCGGTCATTATACGGACTTTCGTTTTCCGTACGCATCATTCATGAACGGAACGATCGTGCATCCGGGTTCCGGCGGGCCGAGCCCTTTTCAGGACCGCCATAAACCC
>CAYLKC010000007.1:11249-36231 GCA_964384095.1 uncultured Chromatiales bacterium | reverse complement strand
CACCCGGCGCATTGCCCGCACCCAGGGACCGGGATCGACCTCGAAGATGCGCTCGAGCGCGTGCACCGCGCTCATCTGGTAGGCGACCGGACAGATCCCGCAGATGCGCGCGACGATGTCCGGGACTTCGTGCCATTCGCGGCCGACCAGCAACTGCTCGAACAGCCGCGGCGGCTCGTAGATGCGCAGGCGCAGGTCGACGATCTTGCCGCGCTCGACGCGCAGGTGCAGCGCGCCCTCGCCCTCGACGCGTGCAAGCACCGGGACATGGAGGTCGATGTCCCGCGTCCCGTTCATGGATCGATCCCGTCGACGTCGCGGCCAGCGGCGAGAAAGGCCGGCGCGCCGTTATTGATGAAGTGGAAACGGCGCGCGATCGCCTCCGGTACCAGGCCGAGCCCCTGCAACCGGCGCTCCATCGCCTTCGCATTGACGTTCTCGGCGGGCCCGTAACAGCCGTAGCAGTCACGCCCCCAGCGCGGGCACAGGGCGCCGCAACCGGTCAACGTCACCGGTCCCAGGCAGGGGACCCCGCGCGCGACCAGCACACAGACCGTCCCGCTGCGCTTGCACTCGAGGCATACCTTGTCGCGCTCGGGTGCCGGCAGCGTACCGAACAGCAGTGCGCGCACGGCGCCCAGGAGCTGGCGGCCGTTGACCGGACAGCCCCACAGCTCGAGGTCGACCTTGATATGGTCGCCGATCGCGGTCGAGGTCGCGAGGCTGTCGACCTGCTCCGGACTGGCATAGACGCGCGCCAGCCAGTCGCTGCCATCGGCGGCGAGATTGCGCAAGGCCTGCAGACCGCCGGCCGTCGCGCAGGCGCCGATCGCGACGACGAAACGGCTGTGGGCGCGGATCGCACGAATGCGTTCGCGCTCATGCGCGGTCGACACGCTACCCTCGACGAAGGCGATATCGACCTCGGCCCCGGGATCGACCGGCCCGGCCTCGGCGAAATGCAGGATGTCGACGAGTTCCATCAGCTCGAGCAGCGGCTCGCCGAGATTCAGGAAGGCGAGCTGGCAGCCGTCGCAGGAGGTGAACTTGTGGACCGCGACCCGCGGTTTTGGCACGTCGGTATTCACAGCGACTTCACCGCGAGCAGATCACGCAGATCGTCATAGCGGAACACCGGGCCGTCGCGGCAGACGAAGCGCGGACCGAGCTGACAATGCCCGCACTGGCGCACCGCGCAGTGCATATTACGCTCCATGCTGAGCCAGATGTCGCGGTCGTCGAGGCCGCGCGTGCCCAGCGCGCGCGCCGCCGCCAGCATCATGCCTTCGGGTCCGCACAGCAGCGCGCCGGTCACACCGGGCCTGAGCGCGATGCGGTCGAACAACGCCGTCACCGGACCGACATGCCACGGCCACAGTGGCCCGCCGTGATCGGCCGCGATCAGCACCTCGGTATCCGGCGCGCGTGCCCAGGACTCGTAACGCTCTCGCCACAGCAGATCATTCGCATGCTTGACGCCCTGCACGATGGTCAGGCGGCCGTAGTCGGCGCGGCGGTTCAGGATGTAATGAATCACCGAGACACTCGGCGCGCAGCCGAGCCCGCCGGTGATGACGACGACATCACGCCCGCGCAACTCGTCCATCGGCCAGCCGCGGCCATAGGGTCCGCGCAAACCGATGTGGTCGCCAGGCGCGAGCGCGGCAAGCGTCGTCGTCACGCGGCCGACGCGACGGATCGTGTGATCGAGCAGATCGCCGCCCTCCGGGTCCGAGGCCGGATCCGAGACGATCGAGATCGCGACCTCACCGACCCCGAAGCGATAGAGCATGTTGAACTGGCCGGGCGCGAAGCGATAGGCGCGCGCGATCGCCGGATCGGTGAAGCGCAGCCGCAGCGTGAACACCGACGCCGATTCATCGATGCGCTCGACGACCTCGGCCTCGTGCGGCAGGTGCGGACCGGTCGCGGTCTCAATCGGCGCACAGCGCATGGGTCTCCTCGGTGATGTCGATGCCGGCCGGGCACCAGGCGATGCAGCGCCCGCAGCCGACGCAACCGGAGCGGCCGTATTGCGCATGCCAGCCGCCGAGTTTGTGGGTCAACCATTGTCGATAACGCTCGCGTGTGCCCGGCCGCACGACCAGGCCGTGAATATAACTATGGCCCTCGGTGAAACAGGAGTCCCATTCGCGGACATGCTCGCTGGCCTCCCCCGACAGCGCCGGCGCCTCGCGCTCGCTGTAGCAAAAGCAGGTCGGACAGACCGAGGTGCAGTTCGTGCACGACAGACAGCGGGAGGCAACCGCGTCCCAGCGCGGGTGTTCGAGACGCGCGAACAGGGTCTGTTCGAGATCTCGCCCCGGCAGTGTGCGGGTCTGCTGGCGCGCGCAGGCGTCGGACTCGGCACGCGCCGCGGTGATCTCTGACGCCTGCGCCTCGCGGGTCGGCAGCCGCGGCAACAGCGCCTCGCCACGCGCGCTGCCGGCCGCCACCAGATAGCCGTCATCGAGTTCGGAGAGGACGAGATCATGGCCTGCGCGGATCTTCGGCCCGTCGCCGGTGGACGCGCAGAAACAGGTATCGGCCGGGTGCGTGCAATCGACGCCGACCAGCAGGAGTCCCTCGCGGCGCGCAACATAACGGGGATCGGGGTGCGGTCCGTCGCGGAAATGGGCATCGTTCAGCGCCAGCGCGGCGAGGTCACAGGCACGCACGCCGATCACCGCGAGCGGCGCCTCGGCGGCGCTGGCCGGGGTAAACGCCAGCCGTCCGCCGGCATCGCGCGTGACCGTCCACAGGGCCTCAGCCGGCCGGAACAGCCAGGGCTTGAGCGCCTGGGGGCCATTGGCCCAGGCAAAGCGACGGCCGCTGTCCTGGTGAACCAGGCGGTACTCGCCCGGCTGCTGGCGATCGCGCACACCGGCAGGCAGTTCGTCCGCCGAGGCGATGTCCTCGTAGACTATCGCGCCGTCGCGCACCCGCGGACCGATGCAACGATAGCCCGATTGCTTCAGCAAGGCGATCAGGTCATCGAGCCCGGTGCGGGCGAGAAATCGGGGGTCCGGCATATGGCAGACGCTTCCGCTTGGCGTTATAGTCGATCCAAAGACCGGAGTCATTATACGGGAAGCAAGAACAGGGAACGCAAATCGGATGTGTCTCGCCCTGCCCATGCGTATTGTCTCGATGTCGGGCGCGCTCGCCTGCTGCGAGGCCGGCGGCGTCGAACGTGATGTCGATCTGTGGCTGCTCCGTGATCAGCCGCTCGAGTCCGGCGATTATGTGCTGGTCCACGTCGGCTATGCGATCCAGAAGGTCGATGCCGAGGCCGCGCGCGCGAGCCACGCCCTGCTCCGGGATGCAGGACCACGCCGGGATGCATGAGCAAGCCACCTGCCGTGCGCTGCTGGCACGGGCGCTCGAGGTCTGCGAACGCCACGGGGCTGTCGCGATCCGTTCGTTGCGTATCGAGGTCGGTGCGCTCACCGGCCATGACCCCGAACACCTCGCCGCGGATTTTGCCGCTGTCACCACCGGCACGGTGGCAGACGGCGCGCGACTCGAGATCGTATCCATTCCCCTGCGCGTCCATTGCCCGGCCTGCGGTCGCGACAGCGACATCAGCGCGGAGCGGACCGCCTGCCCGGCCTGTCATTACGAACAGACGCAGTTGATCGACGGCGATGAACTGCGTCTCGTCAATGTCGGCCTCGCGACCGGCGGGGCCGCGCGATGAGCCCGTCACGGCAGCTGCTCGACGGGATTCGCGCCCTCGCGCCGGCCACGCGCCTGCGGGTCATGAATGTCTGCGGCGGGCACGAGCGCGCGCTGACGATGGCCGGGCTGCGCGGCGTTTTGCCGGAGACGATCGAACTCATTGCCGGTCCGGGTTGTCCGGTCTGCGTCTGCCCCGAACAGGACCTGCACGACGCCATCGCGATCGCGCTGCGCGGGGATGTCACCCTGCTCGCCTTCGGCGACCTGTTACGTGCGCCGGTGAATGTCGCGCGGGGTGAGCCGCGCTCACTCGACGAGGCGCGTGCCGCCGGCGCCGACATCCGGCCGATCGCATCGCCGGCCGAGGCGATCGCGTTCGCCCGCCGCGAACCCGGTCGCAACTTCGTGTTCCTCGCCGCCGGTTTCGAAACCACGATGGCGCCGGTAGCGGCGATGCTCGAGCGCGCGGCCGAAGACGGTGGCCTGCCCGAACATCTGTCGGTCCTGCTCGCCGGTCGCCGCACGGCGCCGGCAGTCGCGATGCTGCTCGAATCCGGCGACAGCGCGATCGATGCGCTGATCGCCCCCGGCCATGTCGCGACTGTGATCGGCGCGGAGGAATGGCGCTTCGTCCCGCATCGCCACCATCTACCCTGCGCGATCGCCGGCTTCAACACGGAGTCCCTGCTGGCTGCCTTGCTTGCGCTGTTACGTCAGGTAGTCGAGGGACGTCGAACGCTCGACAACTGCTATCCGGAATCGGTCCGCCCGGACGGTAACGCCGCAGCGCGCGACTGTCTCGATCGCGTCATGGCGGTCGTCGATGCAGAATGGCGCGGTATCGGCTCCATCCCGCGCTCCGGTTATGCCTTGCGCCCGGCCTTTGCCGGACACGATGCCCGCCTGCGGTTTCCGTTGACGCGATCGGAGCGCCGTCGCGCCGGCGCGATGCCGCCGGGCTGCGACTGCGCCGGCGTCGTGCTCGGCCGCATCGCGCCGGATCGCTGCAGGCTCTACGGCACCGCCTGCACGCCGCATACGCCGATCGGCCCGTGCATGGTCTCCGACGAAGGTGCCTGCCGGATCTGGTGGCAGGCCGGCGAGACCTCGAATACGAATCAATGGGAGCGGACTCGTTTAGGCGACTGAGTGTCGTGGTCAGAAGCCTGCGATCTTCGCAGGGCGACCAACAAGTATGACCCCATCTTGACTGCCATACTGGAGGCTGCGCGGATGTCCTATTCACATATGCTCGTGGCAATCGATTTTTCGGAGGCGACCGATCTCGTGGTGCGCCGCGCGATCGAGCTCGCGAGAATGCTCGATGCGCGGATCACGCTGCTGCATGTCGTTGACTACCTGCCGCCGCTCGGCTTCGCCGACGACTTTTCGCCGTCGCCGGCAGTGCTGATCGACGAAGATGATCTGATCGCGAACGGCAGGCGATCGCTCGACGAGACCGTCGTGCGGCTCAAGCTGCCGGCGGACCTGTCACGCGTCGTTCTGATCGGCTCGCCAAAACAGGAGATCATCAGGGCCGCGAGCGATCACGGCGCCGACCTGATCATCATCGGCTCGCATGGCGTCCACGGACTCGGCCGCCTGCTCGGGACGACCGCGAGCGGCGTCCTCAACGACGCGGTCTGCGACGTGCTCGCGGTACGCATCGGCGTATGAAGCCCGACGCTGGTTACGATCGCGCAGACGAACGCGAGGCCCTGCTCGCGATCATCGACGACGAGATCGCCGCGACCGCACGCCACACCGGCGTACGCAGGCTGAGCCCGCGCGTGCGTGCGAGCCTGCGGGCGACCCCTCGCCACCGCTTCGTGCCCGAGGGCTTGCAGGCCTTCGCCTATGAGAACCGCCCGCTCGGCATCGGCGGCGGGCAAACGATCTCGCAGCCCTATATTGTCGCGCTGATGAGCGAACTGCTCGCGACCGGGCCCGGGGCGCGCGTGCTCGAGGTCGGCACCGGTTCCGGCTACCAGGCCGCAGTGCTTGCCGCGATCGCCGGCGAGGTCTTCAGCATCGAGACCCGGCCGGAACTCGCTGCTGCCGCAGCCGCGACCCTGCATGCGCTCGGCATCGGCAATGTCGAGACCCGGGTCGGCGACGGCAGTCTCGGCTGGCCCGAACACGCGCCGTATGATGCGATCATCGTCACCGCGGCTGCGCGCCGCGTGCCACCGGCACTGGTCGAACAATTGAAGCCCGGCGGCAGGCTGGTCATTCCGATCGGCGCGCAGGGCGATGTCCAGCAACTCGAAGTCATCACCCGGCTCGCCGACGGCGCGACGACCCGCCGCGAGATCCTGCCCGTAACCTTCGTCCCGCTGGTGCCGAACACGCATGGATCGAGCGACGGTTGACTGCATCGTGATTGACTATACCATGAGGTACATCGACTAACGCCGGGTTCCGGCAGGAGCAGATCATGAGTGAACTGGCCAGCCATCGCTGCGAGGCCTGCCGCGCCGGCGCGCCGCAGGTCACCGAGGACGAGATCGCGCGCTATCACCCCGAGGTCCCCGACTGGGAGATCGTCGACCGCGCCGGCATCCGCATGCTCGAGCGCAGCTACAAGTTCCGCAACTTCGTCGATGCCCTCGCCTTCACCAACGCCGTCGGCGCGATCGCCGAGGAAGAAGGCCACCACCCCGATCTCCTGACCGCCTGGGGCAAGGTCACCGTGACCTGGTGGTCACACAAGATCAAGGGTCTCCACCGCAACGACTTCGTCATGGCCGCGAAGTGCGACCGGATCCACGCGCAGGCAGCCTCGCATCCAGGCTAGAACGGCCTGCTACTCCAGTGTGAAGCCGACCTTCATCGTGACCTGGTAATGATCGACCTTGCCGTCCTCGATATGGCCGCGGACGCTGACGATCTCGAACCAGCGCATGTTCCGCAGGGTCTTCGACGCACGCGCGAGCGCCGTCTCGACCGCCGCCTCGACGGACTTCTGCGACGACCCCGTCAATTCAATAGTTTTGTAAACATGATTGGCCATTTTATTGATCTCCTTTATGTTGTTTCAATCAAGGTGACGGGACGCGACGCGCACCCGATCGCCGTCAGGCAGTGTCACGCCTGCAAGCTTATCATTGGATCATGACCGCCGATATCAGCGCCGCGGACCACTCCCCGGCGACCGCCGGAGAAACGCGGACGACGCGCCGCTGGCGGCTTGGCGGCCGCATCCAGGGCGTCGGCTTCCGCCCCTTCATCCATGGACTCGCCCGCCGTCATGGGCTCGACGGGCAGGTGCGCAATCGCGGCGGCGGCGTCGAGATCCTTGCCCGCGGCACGGACGCGGCGCTTGAGGCGTTCATGACCGCCGTGTTGCGCGAGGCCCCGCCGCCGGCCGCGCCGCGACTGATCGCGACCGGCATGTCCCGGGAGCCGGTGCCGCACGGTTTCACGATCGATGCCAGCGACAACGCCGCGGACGGTCACGGCGCGGTCACACCGGACCAGGCCCTCTGCGCGGACTGCAATGCCGAGCTGCGCGATCCGGACAACCGGCGTTACCGCTACCCGTTCACGACCTGCGCGCACTGCGGTCCGCGTTACACGATCATGACCGCAGCGCCGTTCGATCGCGAGCGTACCGTCCTGGCCGCCTTCCCGCCCTGTTCCGCCTGTCTCGCCGAGTATCGCGACCCCGGCGACCGCCGCTTTCATGCCCAGACCCTGGCCTGTCCGGCCTGCGGCCCGCGGGCGTCGTTCATCGGCCGCGACGGCCGCCGCGAGGAAGGTGGGTCGGCGGTCGTCGCTGCCGTCGAGCGGCTGCGCGCCGGTGACATCATCGCGGTCAAGGGCATCGGCGGTTATCACCTGATGTGCGACCCGTATGCCGCGGACGGGGTCACCCGGCTGCGCACGCAGAAATCACGTCCGCACAAGCCGCTGGCACTGATGTTCGCCGATGACGACCTCGAGCGGCTGCGCGCGATCGTGGATCTCGACCCCGTCGCGGCCGCGGCATTACAGGACCCGGCCCGACCGATCGTGATCGTGCCGCTGCGACCGGGCTGGCCCCCTGCGGAGCGGCTGGCGCCGGGACTCGCCGAACTCGGCGTCATGCTCGCCTACAGCCCGTTGCACGCCCTGCTGCTCGCGGACTTCGGTGGACCGCTGGTCGCGACCTCGGCGAACACGCGCGGCGAACCGGTGCTGACCGTAAATGACGAGGCCGGCGAACGCCTGTCCACGGTCGCCGGCGGCCTGTTGCATCACGACCGCCCGATCCTGCGACCGGCCGATGACCCTGTCCGCCGCGTCATCGCCGGGCGCCCGCGCCGTTTTCGTCTCGGCCGCGGCGACGCACCGCTCGAGATCGCGCTGCCCTTCACGCTCGAGGAACCGTTGCTCGCGGTCGGCGGACACATGAAGAATGCCGTCGCGCTCGCCTTCGGTGACCGCGCATTGGTCTCGCCGCATGTCGGCGCGCCGGACTCGCCGCGCGGCGAGGCGCTGTTCGCGCGCACGATCGCGGACCTGCAGGCCTTGCATGGCATCTGCGCCCGTCGCGTGATCTGCGACGCCCATCCCGGCTACGCGAGCAGCGCCTGGGCGCGCGCCAGCGGCCTGCCGGTCACCGCGGTCTTCCATCATCGCGCGCATGCCGCGACCGTTGCCGGGGAGTTCGCACAGCACCGGCGCTGGCTGGTGTTCTGCTGGGACGGCCTCGGCTATGGCGAGGACGGGACGCTGTGGGGCGGCGAGGCACTGCTCGGCGCGCCCGGCGACTGGCGGCGTGTCGCCAGCCTGCGGTCATTCCGGATCCCCGGCGCGCGTAACGCCGGGCGCGAACCCTGGCGCAGCGCACTGTCGCTGTGCCTGGAACTGGGCCGCGAATGGCCGGCGCTTCCGGTGGCGTCCGCCGGCCTGTTCAGCGAGGCCTGGCGACGCGACTTCAACTGCTCGGTCACGAGTTCCGCCGGCCGGCTGTTCGATGCCGCCGCGGCGCTGTGCGGGCTGTGCGTCGAGGCCAGCCATGAAGGCCAGGGCCCGATGCAGCTCGAGGCCCTGGCCGGCCTTCACCCGGCGCCGCCCGTACCTGCGCTGCCGCTGGCGCGAGACGCGCAGGGCGTCTGGCGCAGCGACTGGACGCCGCTGGTCGATGGCCTGCTCGATGACCACGAGGCACCGGCGCTGCGCGCGGCATGGTTTCATGACGCAATGGCGCAGGCGTTGCGCGATCAGGCATGCCAGATGCGCGCGACCCACGGCGAATTCACCATCGGACTCTGCGGCGGCGTATTCCAGAACCGGCGCCTGACAGAAACGGCCCTGCGCCTGCTCGCGGACGACGGCTTCGAGGCCTGTCTGCCGGCCGCCGTGCCATACAACGATGCCGGGCTGTGTTTCGGTCAGATCATCGAGGGCGCCGCCATCACCGGCGGCGCGACGCGGTCATCCGCATGAGCCATGACCTGAACGACCCGATCACCCTCGCGGAGGGCAATGGCGGGCGGCGCATGCGCGCGCTGGTCGAATCGGTGTTCCGCACGCGCCTCGGCGATCCCGCGCTCGATACCGGCGTCGATGCCGCCCGCATCGAACTCGATGGCGCTGCGATGCTGATCACCACCGACGGCTTCACCGTCCAGCCGCTCGAATTCCCCGGTGGGGACATCGGGACGCTTGCCGTCTGCGGCACGGTCAATGACCTCGCAGTCGCCGGCGCGACGCCGCGCTGCCTGACGCTCGGTGTAATCATCGAAGAGGGTTTCTCGCGCGCGCGGCTTGGGCGCATCACCGACAGCATCGCCACGGCAGCGCGCGCCTGCGGGGTCGCGGTCGTCGCCGGCGACACCAAGGTCGTGCCTCGCGGCCACGGCGGCGGACTCTACCTGACGACGACCGGCCTCGGCATCGCCGGGCCGCCACCGCAGCCGCATCCGGCACGCATCCGCGCCGGCGATCATGTGCTCGTCAGCGGCCCGGTCGGCGACCATGGCGCGGCGGTCATGCTCGCGCGTGAACAGTTCGGTCTGCGCGGGGACCTGCGTTCAGACGTCGCCAGCGTGCTGCCGCTGACCCAGGCGTTGCGCGGACTGGACGGCCTGCGCTTCCTGCGTGACCCGACACGTGGCGGTCTCGCCACCGTGATGCACGAAATCCATGCGTTGACCGGCCTCGGCATCATCCTCGACGAGGCGGCGATCCCGCTGCGCGCACAGGTCCGCAGTGTCTGCGAGATCCTCGGCTTCGATCCGCTGTTCCTTGCCTGCGAGGGCCGTGTCGTCGCGATCGTCGCCGAGGCGGACGCCGCCGAGGCGCTCGCGCGCTGGCGCGCCCTCGATTGCGGGACCGACGCCGCCGAGATCGGCAGGATCCAGGCCGGCGTCGGTGGCCTGGTTTTGCGCACGCGCCCGGGCGGGGAACGGCGCGTCACCGAACTCGACGACGACCCCCTCCCGCGTATCTGCTGAGGCAGGCGCCCACCGCGCGAACGCGCCTTCGTCCCTGACGGCGCCGCGCCTTCCATGGCGGTTGTGGCGGTATCGCCCGCGTTCGCGCGATGGACAGCGCCATCGTCGCCGATCGGCGGTACGCCGGCCATCGGACGATCTGTGAATCAGGCCGGTAAGGAAGGCTGATGGGTCAGGCGGCGCCTGTCTGCCGGGCTGCGCCGTCGCGCGAGACCGGAAGCTCGATACGGAATGTCGCGCCCTCGCCCGGACGGCTGTCGACGGTGATGCGCCCGCGGTGCTTTTCGATGATACGCCAGGACAGCGGCAGGCCGAGCCCGGTCCCCTTGCCGACCGGCTTGGTCGTATAGAACGGCTCGAAGATACGTCGCGCCTGCAACGGCGTCATGCCCTTGCCGGTGTCGCAGATTTCGATGAAGACCCGCGGTTCTCCGGACGTCACGTCGCCGGCGACCCCGGTGCGTATCGTGATCGTGCCCCGACCGCGAATCGCGTCAGCCGCGTTGACCAGGATATTCATGAATACCTGGTTCAGCTGCGGCAGCATGCATTCGACCGTCGGCAGCGCGCCGTAGTCGCGGACGATATCGGCCTTTTTGCCGAGCGCGCCGCTGACGATGTTCAGCGTGCTGTCGAGGCCGGCATGGAGATCTGCCCAGGACCAGCGGTCTTCGTTCACGTGCGAGAACTCGCGCAAATCCCTGACGATGTTGCGCACGCGATGCACCCCCTCTTCCGATTCCGCGATCAGCGCGCGGATATCATTGCGCAGGAATGCCGCGTCGGCGTCGCCGTGCGTGGCAGGCGCGTGATCTGCCTGCGCGATCAGCTCCTCGACGTAGCCCTTGAGGACACCGAGATTCGAGGCGATATACGCAATCGGATTGTTGATCTCGTGGGCGACGCCCGCCGACAACTGGCCGATCGATGCCATCTTGTCAGTCTGCATCATCTGCAAGGACGCCTCTTCCTGCTGCTTCATCATCGCCCTCAGTTCGCGGACATAGCGTGCCGAGCGCGCATGCAGACGCGTATTCTCGACCGCGATCGCGACAAAGCGAATGATGTGATAGCCCTCGCGGAGGTCATCGAGGGTATACGGCGGGCGTCCGCGGCCGCGATTCAGACTGATGACACCGACCGGCTGCCCCTCGACCAGCAACGGCCAGCATAGCGCCGAGTTCGGCATGCCGCCTTCACGGCGGGTCTGCTTGCGTTTGAAGCGCGGATCGCTCGACAAGTCGCCGTTGAGCAATAGCGGCTCGGCCTGCTGCGCGACCCAACCGAGTATGCCGTCGCCAACGGGGATGCGGGAACCGATGACATGGTCAGGCAGGTCGATGCCGGCAATGAGCGTCAGCGCGGAGCGACTGTCGTCGATCTCCGAGAGACTGCCGCTGTCGGCATCGAACTGGCGGACGATGTGATGGAGCAGTCGTGTGCGGGCACGGCGGGAGTCTCCTTCATGCGCGGCCTTCTGGCCCAGCAGGTAGAGATCGTAGACCCAGGCGAGATCAACCTGCTTCACCGGCCCGCGATCCGCTCGTTCATGTCAGCCGCACGCTGATGCGGATTTGCGCCCCGGTGCTGCGCGCCAGGGCGCGAATCTTCATGATCAGCGCCTGGTCGAGGATATGGCCCTTGGGCAGGATCACGTTTCCGCTGCGGGTCAGCAGGTCTCGCGCCAGCCGCATGCCCGGTCGCAGCTGGTCCGGGGCGATGATGGTCTCGTCATCCTCGTCTTCGTCCGGCTGCTCGGACAACAGCGCGAGAATGCGGTCGACAATGTCGGGATCGTAGCGTGTGCCGCGGTGTTCGCGCAGGAACGCCAGGGCCGACGCATCCCCCAGGCATTCGAGCGTCAGCCGTCCGGATTTCAGCAGGTCGTATTCGTTGGCGACCACGAGGATGCGCGCGGCGAGCGGGATTGCCTCGCCGCGGAGGCCGTCCGGATAGCCGCTGCCGTCGTAATATTCGTGATGAGCGCGGATGATGCGTGCGACCCCCTTCATCGCATCCAGCGACAGCAGCATCGCCTCGCCGATCACCGGATGCTTCCTGACCTCGCTCCGCTCCTCGAGTGTCAATGCCTCGAAAGGCCGGCGGATCAGGGCATCGGGTAGCGAGACCTTGCCGATGTCATGCAGCAGCGCCGCGAACAGCAGTGTCTGGCAATCGTCCTCACCGAGCCCGATATCGACCGCGATACGACGGGTCAGGTCGGCAACACGCCGGGAATGACCGGCAACAGTGCCCTCGCGCGTCTCGATGATCGAGGAGAAGATCCCGATGCTGTCTACGATGTGTTTCTTCAGCTCCTGGTTGGCCTTTTCGATCAGAGATTTCATGCGTTCGATCTCGCCGACCCGCTCCCGGACCTTGCGTTCGAGATTCACATTCAGATCCATGACCTCGGCATTCTGGCGGCGGACGGTCTCGAGCAACTCGAGGCGCTCTTGCTCCAGGCGCTTGTACTCGAGCGCGCGTTGCACGCAACTGCGGATGTCATTGACGCCCCAGGGCTTGCTCAGATAGTAGTAGATCTGCCCCTTGTTGATCGCGCTGACGGTGAGATCGTGGTCGTTGTAGCCGGTCATCAGGATGCGGATCACCCGCGGCCAGCGGGAGGCGACCTCGGCCAGAAACTCGGCGCCGTTCATCTCCGGCATGCGCATGTCCGAGATGACGAGATCGATGGTCTCGCTTTCGAGCAGCTCGAGGCCGCGCTGACCGCTGGCGGCGGTCAGCACGCGGTAGTTCAGCGGGCGGAAGGTCCGCGCCAGCGACGACAGGATATTCTCCTCGTCATCGACGCAGAGCAGTGTCGCGACCGCTTGCGGCTCGGCGGCGGGCGGATTTACGGTGGTGGCCATCAGAAGGATATCGGCGCCGCCCGGCGCGTCTTGACCCGGGACCGGGCCCACTGCCGGGGCCAGCGGCCACCCCGGCGGGAGTCAGTCGCGCAGGCGGTAGCCGCGGCGGATCAGGTGCAGGGCGATCGCAGACAACGCGAGGAAGAAGCTGAGGACGATGGCCAGGCTGACCAGGGGGTCGGTATCGGACTGGCCGAAGATCCCGTAGCGAAAGCCATCGACCATGTAGAAGAACGGGTTGATGCGCGACAGGTCCTGCCAGAACCCGGGCAGCGAATGAATCGAGTAGAACACCCCGCTCAGGAACGACAGCGGCATGATGACGAAGTTCTGGAAACCTGCGAGCTGATCGAACTTCTCGGCGCGAATACCGGCGAGAATGCCCATGACGCCGAGCACGGCGCTGCCGAGCAGCGCGAACGCGAACACGAAGGCGATGCTGTGCAGCGGCAGGTCGATGAAGGGGACCGTGCACAGCCAGACGCCGAGCCCGACGATCAGGCCGCGCGCGACCGCGGCGAGGACGAAGGCGAGGAAGAACTCGAGGTGCGACAGCGGCGCCAGCAGGATGAACACGATATTGCCGGTGACCTTTGACTGGATCAGGCTCGAGGAGCTATTCGCGAACGCGTTCTGGATCACCGCCATCATGATCAGCCCGGGCACGAGGAACGCAGCGTAACCGACGCCCTCGAAGACGGTGACATGACGGTCGAGCGCATGCGAGAACACCAGCAGATAGAGCAGCGTGGTGATGACCGGCGCGACGATGGTCTGGAACAGGACCTTGTAGAAGCGCAGGACTTCCTTGTAGAACAGCGTGCGGAATCCCTGCCCCATCATGGCGCCGGTTTCCTGCCGGAATAGGCGACCTTCAGGAAGACATCCTCCAGGTCGGCGCGTTCGGTATGGAGATCGACGATCTCTACCCCGGCCTGCTGCAGATCGTCGAGCACGCGCACGACCGGATCCTCGCGCTTGTCGAGGATCAGCTCGAGGAGATTGTCATGCCGCTTGCTCACCCTGGCCTCGAGCGCGGGCGGCAGCGCCCCGACCGGCGCCGCGGCGACGATCCTCAGAGTCAGTGTGCGGCCGAGCTCGCTGTCCAGCAGCGCCTGCTTGGTATCGAGGGCGATGATCCTGCCGTGATTGAGGATCGCGATGCGGTCGCACAGCGACTCCGCCTCCTCGAGATAGTGCGTGGTCAGCACGATCGTGCTGCCTTCGGCATGCAGTCTGGAGATGAAATCCCACAGCAAGCGGCGCACCTCGATATCGACGCCGGCGGTCGGCTCGTCGAGCACGATGACATCGGGCCGGTGCACCAGCGCCTGGGCGATCAGCACCCGCCGCTTCATACCGCCGGACAGGGTGCGCATGTTCGCATCTGCCTTGTCAGTCAGTTGCAGCTCGACGAGCAGACGGTCGATCCAGTCGTCGTTGTCGCGGCCGAAGCCGAAATAGCCGGACTGGATGCGCAGCACCTCGCGCACTGTGAAGAAGGCGTCGAAGACCAGCTCCTGCGGCACGACGCCGAGACGCTTGCGCGCGTTGCGATAGTCACTGACGACATCGTGCCCCATCACCGCGACGTGGCCGCTGTCGGCGCGGGTGAGCCCCGCGATGATATTGATCAGCGTCGACTTGCCGGCGCCGTTCGGCCCGAGCAGGCCGATGAATTCGCCCTGGCGGATGCAGAGATCGATGCCATCGACTGCGTGTACTCCGGAATAGCGCTTGTGGACGTTCGAAACAAGAATGGCGGGGGTCATGCGGCCATTATAACATCCGTCCGGCGGGCGCCGGACTCAGGCATCGTAACGCTTCATCACCAGGGTTGCATTGGTGCCGCCGAAGCCGAAGCTGTTGCTCATGACCTGGCGCAGACCGGCGTTGTCGCGCCGCTTCGTCACGATCGGCACGCCGATCGAGGCTGGATCGGGGTCGTCGACGTTCGCCGACGCGGCAATGAAGTCGTCGCGCATCATCAGCAGCGAATAGATCGCCTCGTTGGCGCCGGCGGCGCCGAGGGCGTGGCCGGTCAGCGACTTCGTCGAGGAGATCGGCGGGACCTTCTCGCCAAAGACCTCCTTGACCGCATCGAGTTCCTTGATGTCACCGGCCTGGGTGCCGGTGCCATGGGCGTTGATATAGTCGATCGGCCCCTCAACCGTGGCGAGTGCAAGCCGCATGCAACGCACGGCGCCCTCGCCCGATGGCGCGACCATGTCGGCGCCGTCGGAATTGGCGCCATAGCCGGTGATCTCGGCGAGGATGCGCGCGCCGCGCGCAAGCGCATGGTCGAGCGATTCCAGCACGACGACGCCGGCGCCGCCGGAGATCACGAAGCCGTCACGATTCACGTCATACGGGCGTGAGGCCCGCTCCGGCGTGTCGTTGTACTTCGAGGACAGTGCGCCCATGCCGTCGAACAACATCGTCATGGTCCAGTCAACCTCTTCGCCGCCGCCGGCCAGCATGACATCCTGCTTGCCGAACTGGATCAGCTCGGCGGCATGGCCGATGCAGTGCGCGCTGGTCGAGCAAGCGGAACTGATCGAGTAATTGACGCCCTTGATGCTGAGCGCGGTAGCGACGTTCGCGGAGGTCGTGCTGCCCATCGTGCGGGTGACCATATAGGGTCCGACGCCGCGGATGCCGCGGTTGCGCAGGGCGTCCGCGGCCTGGAGGAAATTGCGGTTGGAAGCGCCGCCGGAGCCGAGGACGAGTCCGGTGCGCGGGTTCGACAGGGACTCCTCGGGCAAGGCCGAGTCCTCGATCGCCTGGCGCGCGGCCAGATACGAGAACGCGGCGGCATCGCCCATGAAACGCATCAACCTCCGGTCGATGAGGTCGGCGGGGTTCAGGCGGATCGGCCCGTGGACCCGCGAACGCAAGCCGAGTTCGGCGTATTCGGCGCAGGCTGCAATACCGGAGCGCCCCTCTTTCAGCGATGCGGAGACCTCGCGGGCATCGTTGCCGATGCTGGAGATGATCCCCATTCCGGTGATGACTACCCGTTTCATAGTCTAGCCCTGGAACTGGCTGATCGACGTGAACAGACCCACACGCAGGTCGCTTGCGGTATAGATCAGGTCACCGTCGCATTCGAGCGTGGCGTCGGCGATACCCATGACGAGCTTGCGGGTGATGACCCGCTTGAGATCGACACGATAGGTGACCAGGCGCTTGTCAGGAGTAACCTGACCGGAGAACTTGATCTCCTTTGCGCCGAGCGCCCGGCCCTGGCCGGGACCGCCATGCCATCCGAGAAAGAATCCGACCAACTGCCACATTGCGTCAAGCCCCAGGCAACCCGGCATCACCGGGTCGCCGTCGAAATGACACTGGAAGAACCAGAGATCAGGCTGGATATCGAGTTCCGCGACGACCAGCCCCTTGCCATGACGGCCCGCGTTTTCCTCGATGCGCGTGATGCGATCGAACATCAGCATCGGCGGCAACGGCAGTTGCGCGTTGCCCGGACCGAACAGGCGGCCATGTCCACATTCGATCAGGTCTTCTTTTGAATAACTGCCCTTCCTGGAAACCACGGATTGAGTGTTCTCGCAGCGATTGCTCCGCACGGTGGCGGTGGACTGTGGACGTTCGATGTCAGTCGCGCCGGCAAGCGCTGACGATCCCGGAACCAACTTCGGATCAGACGATGTCGCGATCCTTGACGGTCTTGCGGCCGTCCCTGAGCGCATTCTCGACCGCCTTGTCGCACATCTCCCGGATCCGGTCCGAAAGCACGTCGAAGACGCTCGCCGACGTGTTCATGTCGGACTTGGAGCGGATGTAGTTCTTGACCTTCGAAGCCACGACCAGAACCTCTTTGTTATCCCCCATTATCTTCTCTCCTTGTCAGGGTCAATTCGCGGGACATCATACACGAGAACGCACCGGCGGCGTGCAGGCCTTGCGGGCCGACACGCCGCCGGGGTGTGCACAACATTAACACTTTCGGATAAAGGCCACAATTTGGCCCACGCCAAAGGCGGGAAGGATAACGCAAATCTCTTTGATTTCAAACAGTAGTGCCGCAATTCCAGCGGCGGCGCGTCAGTGCCGGGCCGCGCCGGCGAACTTCATGATGCCCGAGATGACTCCGTCCATCGCACGCTCGAACAACGCGGCCTCCTCGATGAGCCGCGCGCGCCCGCGACGGAAGTCATCGGCCAGCGCATAGAGCGGGCGCTCGGCGACGACCTTGTACTGGCGATTGACGAAGGTGAAGCTGCTGTATTCATCGCCCCGCCACGCCAGCTTGCCGCGCAGGGTCTCGCCACCGTCGCCGTCGAGTTCGACCCAGGCGCCAGGCGCCAGGGCGCGCACGCGCTCGGTGAATTCATCGTCGACGCGCGGACCCTCGTCTCGTTCGATCTCGATGCCCATCTCGGCGATCATGCGCTCGAAGGCGTGCTGGTGGGCGGCCGATTCCGGCGCCTTCAGGTCATCGAAACCGGACAGCTCGTCCCAGTCCAGCGACGACAGCTCCTCGATCTCGCGATTGAGCTCGCCGAGCGCGCGATCGACCTCTTCGTCGGCGGCCGTGGCCGCCGGCGGTGGCGGGGCGGCCGCCGCGCGGCGCGGGGCCTTCATGCATTCGAAATGATGGTCCTGGAGCGCGAGCACCACCCGCTCGACCTCCTCATCGGGACGACCGGCGTCGGCCATCCCGGCGCGCAAGCTGACAAGCAAGGCCGGCAGCATCGTGACCAGGCGCTTGCGCTCCGCAGCATCCGCCTTCGGTTCGAGGCTCCACAGCAGGTCGTCGATGAAAGCCAGCGCTGCGCGCGCGGATCCGGCGTCCTCTCCGTCCTCGAGCATGCGCCGGGTGACGTGCTCGCGCCACGAGTTGAGGAGAAATTCGCGGAGTTCCGCCGGTATCTCCCGCTCGGCAAGGCGTCTTGCGAACTCTGCGGCGACCCGCACCGTGACGCGCTCCTCGCGCTCGTTGCGCCGGGCAGCCTCGAGCAATCGCGTCTGCGCCTCGCTGAAGCGTCGCGTCTCCTCATCGAGAAAGGCGCGAAAATCGGTCAGCACCTCTTCGAAGATCGCGATATCACTGTCGAACCCGTCGAGGATGCGGCGCACGATGATTTCCATCTGCTGGTACAGACGGTCCTTCGCCGCCTCACCCTCCTCGCGCCAGCCGATGCCGGCCTGCGACAACTCGTTGAGCAGCTGGCGGGCCGGGTGGGTCTTGCGGCTGAAGAAGCCGCGATCGAGGATCGCGACCTTGAGGACCGGGATCTGCAGACGCCCGATCAGCGCCTTCATGAAGTCAGGCAATGCGCGATCGTCGAGGATATAGTCGAAGATCATGCTGATGACTTCGATGGTCTCATCGTCGATGCGGCTGAGTCCTGCGGCGCCGGCGAAGTGACCCGAGACCTGCTGCCGGAGTCCGCCGCGGATCAGCTCTCCGGCGCGGGTGACGAGACCATCGTCATGCTGGAGTTCGGACAGCGTCTCGACCAGCATCGGCGTTACCGGCAGGGACACCGCCGTCGCGGGACCGGCGCCATCGGCGCGGAAATGGGTCTGCAGCAAATGCTGCATGGCGAGAAACATCTGCTCCTGGATCGGTGTCGGGGCCGGGTCGCCGGCCGCCGCCGGCCTCACGGACCCGACCTCGTCTGACCAGGCAGCCTCGCCTGCCTGCGGTCCGCGCGCCTCCGCCCGCACCGGCGTCGGCGTGGCCGCGGCCAGGCGAAGATCGGGCAACACGCCGCGCTCGATCAGCAGGCGGTTGACCTCGTCATAGAATTCGCCGATCTCCGGTTCGAGCATGCGGCCCAGCAGCTCATAACTGCGCACACGCAGGCGCGGCCCGACCTCGAGTGCGATCAGGGCATCGCGAAAGGCATGACAGAATCGGTCCGGACCCAGTGGACAGGCGGGAGGGTCGCCCCCGGCGCGCGTCAGCGCCTGGAAGCGGCGGGCCAGGGCCTGCACGACATTGCCCCGGGCATCGCCTATCCGCGCGACCACGCGATCGATCGACAGCCATTCGTCGAGCTGCTGGTCATCGACCAGGGAAAAGCCGCCACCGGCGGCGGGGTCGGCCGCGAGCCAGGCACGACGGTCGCCGCTGTCCTGACCCAGGGATTCACGGAAATGTCGGGCGAAATGTTGGCGGAAGGCGGCGCCCAGCCGGTCGGCGTCTGCGCGCAGCAGGCGAAGCTCCTCGAGCAACCGCGTCTCGTCCTCGCCGGGCCGGGAAAGCCCGGACAGCCGGCCGATCGACTCGTCGATCGCATCGGCGATACGTCCGTTCAGTCGTTCCAGGAAGGCGTCCGCACGCGCGAGGCAGAGCCCGGCAAGGTCACCCCCCGCCCCTGCGCGTCCCGGCGCCGGATTTCGCACCTGCTCGTTCATTGCCCGTCGCCGGCCCCATGGATTCCTTCCTGTATCGGACACCGGGCCGGCGTCCTTGAACCATCGGGGCCGGCGCGGGCCTCAGTCGGCGGCTTCTTCGAGCCAGGGCTGGAGGGCCGCGATCAGCTTGCGTGCCTGGTCGGGGCTGGAGATATTGAAGCGGGACTTCTGCATGTATTCGCCATTGCGCTTCTGGTAACGGCGAATCGTGTACTTGTCGGGGCCAAAGACGCCCTTCGCCTTGTCCCAGTCCTGGTAACGGAAGATCAGCGTCGCCCAGGCGCCGCGGGACAGGATGACCTTGTCCAGCTCGCGGACGAGCTGCTGATCGCCTTCAGAATAATTGACCGTCAACTCATCGACATCGGATGCCATCAGGGATTCCTCACGATTCCGGGGCGTGTTCGCGGCGGCGGCCGCCGCCGAGACAGGGCGGTGACTGCGGTGCATCCCCCATGCGCGCCCGCCATTCCTCGGGTGTCCAGGCATGGATCGCCAGGGCATGGACCGGCCCCGCCAGTTCATCAGCCAGCAGGGCGTTGACCCGGCGATGGCGTTCGAGCAGCCGGGCCGCCGCGAAGGATCCGGCGACCAGCACGAGCTTGAAGTGGGACTCCGAGCCGGGCGGCACGTTGTGCCGGTGGCTCTCGTTGATCACCTCGAGGTGGCTGAGATCGGGGATGCCGTCGGCCAGCTTGCGTTCGATCGCGTCGCGGATGCGGGTGTCGTCATTCATGGTCGTCATGCGTCGGTGCCTGCCCGACCGGACAGGCTGGCCCTCACATTAGCACAAACCGCGAATCTCTTGTTGTATCATTCTGTTGCATCTGTGATTATTTTCAGGTGAAGAGCTTCCTCCCGCGCTGGCGACCGACGGAATGGACCCTGATCTCGGTGATGACCGGGATCACGGTGTTCATTGCCTGCGTCGGCATCCATGCCCTGTGGACGGCGCCGGCGCTGCTGATCGATGGCGAGATCGTCAGCGTCCGCGAAGGCATCGAGATCACGCGCATCGGCGACGCATCGGTCAATGAGACCGACCTGTGGAAACTGCCGGCGTTCCGCTCCTCCGAGCGCGAGCAGGTCTGGTGGCAGACCCAGAACCGGCTCCACGAAGTCCTGACCAGCCAGCAGACCGCGGTCATCGAGTTCATCGACAATACCGACACCAACTGGGAGGTGCTCGCCGATATCGGCCACATGCCGTTCGCCGAGGTGCTGGCGCGCCTCAGCATCGTCTACTTTGTCGCCGGTATCTATATCTTCGCGTCGTTTTCGGTGTTCCGTCATCACAGGCGCACCACCGGTTTCCTCTGCGCGGTGTTTCTCAGTTCGACGGCCCTCTACCTGGTCAGCGTGGCGCCGGTCGTCCACCGGCCGCTGGTCATGGACCCCGATCTGTTGCGCGTGCTGATCACGGTGTTCTTCATTGCCAGCACCGGACAGATCGCGATCGTCCACTTCTCGACCGTCTTTCCGGAGCGCAAGCAGGTCCTCGATCGCGCGCCGTGGCTGCCGGCGTTGTTCTATGGCTATTCGGCGCTGATCTCCGCGCTGTATTTGTCCGGCGCCATCGCGCTGGCCACCACCCTGCCCTTCCTGATCCTGTGGATCCTGCTGATGGCCGCGAATTTTGCCCACTCGATGCTGACCGTCGAGGACGAATTCATGAAGAAGCAGGTCAGCATCATGTTCATCGCGGTGGTCCTGGTGTCGGCGTTCTTCATGATCTCGATCGTGCTGCCCTGGCCCCAGGGCGACAGCCTGGTCAACAACTATGCGCTGTTCTCGCTGATGCTGCCCTTCGCGCTGATCCTGACCCTCGACAACCAGCGCCTCTATCGCGACCGTCTTGCCCTCGAATATAACGCGCGCATGGAGAAGGAACGTCTGCACCGGGAATTGCACGACACCGTACTGAACGACCTCGCCAGCATCTCGATCGCGGTGGAAGGCACGGAGCGCAGCCTCAACGACCCCGACAAGATCCGGATGAAGCTGCAGCAGATCCGCAACAACACCGAGGAATCCTCGCGCCAGCTGCGCAATTTCCTCTGGGTCATCGATGACCGCCAGAACACCTGGGAGGACGTCGCGAACTCGTTGCGCCGGCTGGGCTATGACCTGCTCGGCCAGATCGATATCGGTTTTGAACTCGAGGCCGATGTCAGCGGCCGCGATGCGCCCGCGCCGACACCGGCGATCAAGCATGCGATCTATCGCGTCTTCCGCGAGGCCCTGATCAATGTCGCCAAGCATGCCCATGCCCGGCGCGTGCATTCGACCGTTGCGCTGACCGACACCGGTCTGCAGATCGCAATCAGCGATGACGGCGTCGGCATCGACCCCGCGACCGGCGGCGACGCCGGACACGGGCTCAATAACATGAAGCGCCGCCTGCATGAACAGGGAGGCGATCTCGAAATCCATTCACAACCGGGCGCCGGCACCCATGTGCTGATGCGAGTGGCGCTGAGCCAGGCTTCCCCCAAATGAGGTATTTACTCACTGTCACCGCTCCCCTAGCTTATGCAGAAGGCAGCGGATTCGATGCGGATTCGCGCGCGCCATGTATCCCCCGCTAGTGGAAATCCGTCAGCCAGCATGAAGAATTCACGCCCCATCGAAGTCGCCATCGTCGAGGACAACAAACGCTATCTCGACGAACTCGGACAACTGCTGACCAACTCGCCCGGCATCCACGTCGTTGGCCAGTACCCGAACGGCACGGAGGCCTGCCGCGAGATTCCCCGACTGAATCCCGATGTCACGCTGATCGACATCGAATTGCCCGATATCTCCGGCGTCGAGGTCATCGAAAGGGTTTCCTCCCAGGGCTGCCCGACGGAATTCCTGGTGCTGACGGTCTATGACGACGACGCCCACCTGTTTTCCGCACTCCAGGCCGGCGCCGTCGGCTATATCATCAAGGGTTCCACCACGCTGCCGGAGATCGAATCGGCGATCCAGGAGGTCGTCGACGGCGGCGCGCCGATGTCACGCGTCATCGCCAAGCGGGTGCTGGAGACCTTTCACCCCTCGCTGCATAACGCGCGCAAGACCAAATTCGACGAGCTGACCAAGCGCGAGATCCAGATCCTCGAATTCATCAAGCGCGGTTATACGACCAAGAAGGTCGCTGAGGAGCTTCACATCAGTTACGAAACCGTCCGCACCCACCTCAAGAATATCTACCAGAAGCTGCACGTCCACACCCTCGTCGAGGCGATGCTGCTCTACAACCAGCGCTGAGCCCTCCCCCCCTCCCGTGCAAACACGGGCGCGAAATACCCCAATTGTGGAATTTACGCGCTGCGACCAAATCCCTATCGTCATGGTAAGGCTTGAGGCATGCGATCCGCCGCTGGCGGGCAATCGAAGCTGCAAAGCCATCTGCCCGGCCCGGCATGATGCCGACGCACGGTGCAAACTCGAGGACGAGACATGCTGATACTGACAAGACGTGTAGGCGAGACCTTCATGATCGGCGACGACATCGCAATCACGATCTGTTCCATCCGCAACAGCCAGGCCCGGATCGGGATCCAGGCCCCCCGGGATGTCAGCATCCATCGCAAGGAAGTCTATGACCGTATCAACCAGGAACTCCAGGGCAAGCACGCCAGCAACAATGTCGTGAAGGAGATTCCTCTCTCGTCAAAGGAAGACGCCAGATAGCGGAAAGCACGCGAGGAGGTCGACCATGGCCAGATTGGCGCAGATCCCCGGTATCAGGACAGGCCAGTGGTACCGGACGTTTGATGGCAGGGAACTCAGGATCATCGACATCATGGACGAGGATGCAATCGAGATCGAGTATCGTGACGGCGATATCGAGGAACTGGATCTCGACTCGCTGCTCGAGTCAGGTCTGCGCCCCATCGCGGCGCGCTCGGCAAACAATGACAGCTTGCGCTATGACTTCGACGGTGGCTTCGACGCGGATTTCGACAGCGGCGACTACGGCCAGGACCGTCACACGCTCTACGACGTGCTCGATACCTTCGAGCACTGACGACCGCCCTCAGCCGCCGGCCGAACCGCTGATCACGTTCAGCTTCGGCCGCGGCTCCTTCACCGCCGGATCGCGCTCCGGGTTCGCGAGCCAGCGGATCAGCGGGAACCATTGCTCCCGCTCCACTTCCGTATCCCGCTCGTCCAGTTCATGGATGCCGATGCCCGATTCAACCGCATTGAGATAGTGCTCGGAGTCGGTCAGCGCCGTGATGAACGGGATGTTCAGGTTGCCGAGGAACCGCTTGAGCGGTTCGTAATGCGGGGTATCGCGGCGCACGCGATTGGCGATGACGCCGACATGAATGCCGCGCGAGCGGACCTTGCCGACCAGCAGCAGTTCGCGGATGAAATCAGAGGTCGCGTGGATGTCGATCGGAGATGGCGTCACCGGCACGACAATGATGTCGGTGCGTCGCAGCATCTCCTGCAAGGCGCCGCCGGTGGTCCCCGCCGGCGCGTCGATGATGACGTGATCGGTATCCGGCGGCGGGCGCATCTGCCAGGTGCGGGTGATGCCGCTGCGGGTGCGGCAGGCATTGACGCCATGGATCGGTGCGAATTCGCCGGAGCGGAGACTCAACCATTGCAGGCTCGAACCCTGCGGATCGTAATCGACCAGCGCCGACTTCAAACCGCACGAGGCATAATAGCTCGCGAGGTTGACGGCGATCGTCGACTTGCCGCAACCGCCTTTCGAGTTCAGTACCAGAATCGTTTGCATCAGTCCCGGGGTTCCCGCCCTGGTTCGTGGTCATCGACAAGCCGCCGAAGATCAGGTCTAACCTGTAATTCGCCTGCTAACTGTCGAATACATCGCAGTTATGTCGCGGAATGACCGGATCGAATACAAGACTATCGGCATATTGAGCGCCAAATCAACCCCCTGCCGGTAAATTCTCCATCGGCAGATCAAGGACCGACGGCAAGCCATCAGCGCGCGAAGATGTGATCAAAAAACTCCTGCATCTCGACCCAGGAGGCGCGGTCGGCGTCGGGATCATAGGCCAGCGGCAGGTCGAACTCGGCGCCGAAGCGGTCGGCCTCCGGATTCGTGAAGCCATGGACCGCGCCCGGATAGGCGATGAAACGATAATCGACCCCGGCCGCATCCATCTCGCGCCTGAACGCCGCGACCTCGTCGGCGGGCACGAACGGATCATCGGCCCCGTGCAGGACCAGCACCTTCGCGCCGACCTTGCCGGGCGCCGCCGGGGTGTGCGCGCCGAGGCTGCCATGGAAACTGACAACGCCATCCAGATCAAAGCCTTCCCGCGCCATATTCAGAACCATTCCACCCCCGAAGCAGTAGCCGATCGCGGCGGTACGGGCGGCATCGGTGGTCTCATGCGCGCGCAACAGGTCGAGCGCGGCGGCAAAGCGCGCGCGGGCATCGCCCCAGCGTTCGTTGACCTCCCCAGCCAGCGCGCCTGCCTGTTCCGGGTGCCCGGCCTGGCGGCCATCCCCGTACATGTCGACGGCGAGCGCGGTATAGCCGAGTTCTGCGAGCTGGCGGGCGCGCGAGCGCGCGTAGTCGTTCAGCCCCCACCATTCATGCACGACCAGCACCCCCGGACGCGG